>DASWYG010000001.1:0-4605 GCA_036405075.1 Bacteroidia bacterium
GCCGCTGTTCCATTTTTATAAATGATATTGACCTTCCAATTCGGATCGATTTTATTGAGCCAATTACTCAACTGAGCACTCAACAAATCACTGCCGGCTGATGACAATGCTGTTGAACCGGCATTGTTTAATCCTGAGGTAGACTGTGCAAATGTTGGTGTCAAAAATTGCTTCATCAACAACAAACTGAACACTTGTCGATTGACTTCTTCCTTATCAGCTTTTATACGGTTGATGATCGGAGTTAAGCTACTGGTATAATTGCCTCCCTCCTGCTGCAGATTGGGGAAATTGAGTCCAAAAGTTACCTCCGGCGAAAACAGATTGCCTTTAAGATACAATTCACTTTCAACTGTTATTTTTTGCTTGGTTTGACTTTGGTTACTACTGCTTGGTGTAGCAACGGTAACAGCTTCCAATAGTGGATCAGGTGAAGCCAATTCGCGATTATAAGCCACCAAATTCAGTTTCGCATCAAATGGATCGCCATAAAATGTGATGGTTCCACCTTCTCTAAAATTGAATTTCTTATTGTACAAATCAAAAGCTGTAAACAAGTACTGGCCAGAACTGATTCTATAGGTTCCAAACATATAAAAATCGGCACTTTTATTCATCTCCATGGTGATATTACCCACACCGGTTCCGGATATTTTATCACCCATGGTTTCATCAAAAATGATTTCAATTTCAGCATCTCTGGTGGCTTCTATGTCCATGACCAAAGATCTGATCGGGAAATCACTTTGAGTTCTTGAAACTTTCTTCTTGTTTGATTTAAAATGCACATAACTTGGAAATCCACTGGCATCTCCTTCACTTATGGGCAAATAAAATTTAGTACCGGGCATCGTTTTAGCATTAATTCTGATATCGAGATTATCAAAAGGCCCGTTGAAACTGGCATCACCACTTGCAAATGCTTGACCGTAATACAATTCATTGTCGGCTTTGGTGGTATTCAAAACATGGAATTGATTTAGACCCCACAAATTGAGATTAAAGTTCAATTGATCGAATGATTTATGCGAGATATGTCCTTTTGCATTAGCAGTTTTACCTCTATCATCTCTAATGATCATTGGACCAAACGAGATAAAATTCTTCATGCTTTCAATTTCAGTATCAAACTTTACCAACACATTCAAGTAATCAATTTTCATCTCTGCATCCTCAACAACCAACTTACCTACTACAACAGGATCATTGAATTTACCTGAAATTTTCAAACTGTCTTTGGAATATATTTGGCCTTTAAAATTACTCGCCACACCCACCAAATAAGGTTCAAACACCCTCAATTCTGTTTTGGGCAAAATGGCAAACAAATTCAAATTGTTTTTCTTCGACAAGTAGTCTATCTCACCTGCAACTTGCATATCATCCAATAAGCCACTCTTCACTTGAAGCTGTAATTTTTGCCTGCTAGAATTGGGAATATTCTCAGTTGTGAGTTTAAAATCTCCTAAGGTATCTTTACCAATAGCAAATTGACTGATCTTAAGATCAGAAGAGTACTTATTGGTTTGATCCTCATATTTGTAAACGATGTTACCACTGGCATCTCCACCCAACTTACCGATACTGCTTGTGGCAACAAAATAATTGATTGTACTTAAAGCAAAGTCTTTAACATCAAATCTCATTTCATTATTTGATCCACCTCCAAATTCTCCATTCAAAGCGATTTGTTGCTTTTGATTGATGAACATGAAGTTGTTCATGAAGAATTTATCTCCAGTTAAAACGCAGAGCGCATTGGTATCCAATTGCCAGATGTCTTCACTAACTGTTAAATCCACATCCGTCAAATACATTAAAATCGAATCCGGCACAAACACTATATCACCCTTTGCTTCAATGCTGACATTTAAACCTGTGTCAATACCTTTGATATTAAAGTCTATGTTGTTGTCGTAAACATCAGAAACTATTCTGATGTCATTGATGTGCAAAACATTGTTATCTGTAAATGACTTTGCTCCAACATCAATTTTAAGACGTTTGTCTTTCAGTTTATTTGCCACCAGATTGACATTCGCAAACTTCAAATCGTCATACTCTATCAATTCATTAAAGAAAGTAAATCTGATGGTTTGGTCAGCAGAGCGATAAAAACCATCACCGGTGCAAGGCTCCAACTTCAATTGAGGTTGATAAAGTGAGGTAATGGCAAATGGTTTCTTTAGATCAAAATTGAAAACAAAATCTTCATTGGGCAGATCCTGAGACGGTTTCGAAAAATATGCAGGAATGAGTTGATGCAACATGTGCATGATGGACACATCTATCTTTTTGAGAGTGAACAAGCCGGAAATTCTGGCATCAACAACATCTGAAGTCAATATCAATTCTTTGGTATTGTCTGTTTCTACTGCACTCAATCTGATCATTGGTACAAATACAGTACTGTTATTTCGCTTTACTCTAACGTTGTATCCGGTGATGCTACCCTGAGCATTGTCAAGGTCTTTTCCTGTGAAGTCCAATTCAAATACACCATCTATGTTTTGTTCGGTTGTATCAAAACCCAATGTTGCCAAATTTGAATGATACACTACAGCTTTGAAACTTGCTTTTGGTAAAGCCCCTTTGTTTAAGAACTCTCCATCAAAATCCATATTCAAGTTTTCATCTCTGATTTCAGCACTACCGCTAAAAGATTCTTTTGAAACAATTCCCTTAGCTTTGATTTGGGTATAAGTGTAATTCAAAAATTTCAATTTATCAATGTCACCATCCATCTCTATGTTATAGGTATTTCTGGATAACCCCGTTCCTTTCACATTGAGATCAAAAGCGATTTCATCTATTGAAGCTTCCGGTATAAAATTGCGGATAAAGAATTGATTGGTTTTGAGTGTTCCGCTGTATTTGGCCAAATCAAGTCCTTCTTTAAACTTGATGTTAATGTCCGATTCAAAATTGCCAATATCAGTTTCGATGGTACCAAAAGTGATGAAGTCATTATAAAAACCAGAGAACATGCCATTGTAATTGATTTGCCCTAAAGATTTAAAATTATCGGGAATATTACCTTCTGAAATGATGTTCAAATCCTTGTAATCGGTTCTGAACAGATCCACTGTAAAATCGAGTATTGTGTTGTCAAAATCTGGCAATCCGGTCATTGTCCAATCGCCTCTGAACACTGTGCCATTAAACAATTTCAATTCAGTGTTCTTGCCTTTTAAGCGAGAAAGAAATCCTTCACCGGAACCATTGGCGAATATTTTTGTATCATACACTTTCAATCGATTGCTAAAAAAAGCCAGGTCTTTTGAATGAATATCTGATTTCTTGATATTAGCGATCAATTTCACTTTGTTGTTGAAGTCATTGTAATCTTTCCAGTCTTTGGTTTGCATGATGAACTTATCACCAATGGTACTTCTAGGTGTCAACAAAGTCAATTGATCAAATTCGATTCCACCTTCATGTATTTTTGTATCAGCTGCAATATGATCCACTCTGAACCCGCTTCTTTCAGTGGTTTCCAAATGATCTGTAAAAAAATGCAATGAATCATCAACCAAACTAAAATCCTTAAAAGAGGCTTCGATCTGAGTAAAACTCATGTTGTTGTAATCAAAATCCATGAAATCAGGTTTGGATGCATTGCCGGCGTAATAATCAAATCTACTCCTTTCCAATTCTACCAATTTGGATGTTACAGTCCAAATGACTTTAGGTTTTGATGGATCTCTGGGGCCTCCATTGAAGAAATCAATAAAGAAATCATAGTTATTAACAGTATCACCCTTGTGTTCTCCAAACAAAACCTTTGCACCTTCAATGCCAACATAATTGAGTTTGATGATGTGTTTGTTTTCATCATAAGTATGATAATCGACTTTTAATTTTCTAAAATAAAAAAGGGTATCTTGTCTTTGATCTTCAATGTAAATGTCTTCTAATATTGCTGTTTTAAAAAAATCAATATCCACTGCTCCTACTCTCACCTTGGTTCCAAGTTTATCAGAAAGTATATGAGTGGCTTTATTGACCAACCAGGATTGTACAGGTTTGCTTCTGAATAAAACATAGAAAAGCCCAATGGTAAAAATCAATACCAGAATAAAAAAACGAGCTATTTTAGATATTTTTGCGAGCAAGTTAAGCCTGTCGTCTACATACAAATTTAAATCCTGCAGGCTTAAGTATATTCACACGATGACACAAAAAAAAGACACTCCTTTAATATTGGCTATCGAATCATCATGCGACGATACCGCAGCTGCTGTGATGAAGAACTGCAAAATACTTGCCAATATGGTATCGAGCCAAGACATTCATGGCGAATATGGCGGAGTGATCCCTGAATTGGCAGGAAGAGCTCATCAACAATACATCTTACCGGTTGTTGAAAAAGCTCTTAAAACAGCAGGTGTTAAAGCCGATGAACTCGATGCGATCGCATATACACGTGGCCCTGGACTCATGGGTTCTTTGCTGGTCGGAACGCAATTTGCCAAAGGAATGGCCATGGCACTCAATGTTCCTACAATTGGTATTCATCATCTTCAAGCCCATGTTGCAGCCCATTACTTGAGCGAAAACCCTCCTCAATTCCCATTTTTAAATTTATTGGTTTCAGGAGGGCAT
>DASWYG010000002.1:0-6541 GCA_036405075.1 Bacteroidia bacterium
AAATTTGAACCGCTATGGCTGGACAAAATGAACGATCCTCTGTTCATATCTGAATTAAAGAAAATCAACGACAGTATCGTTTATGAAGGATTAGAACCTGCACATTACGGTTACAAAAAAATTGAAGAATTATTGTCCTCAATTAAAAAACAGAAAGTTGAAGACCAATACATCACATGTGCTGAGATAGAAACAAGTATCAGTCAGTTTCTAATATCAGTATGGCACGATAAAGTATTGGGACGTACCGATCCTCGAATTGTTTTGGGAATGAAATACACCCTTCCTTATCCAAATCATCCTAAATTCAGACTCTTTGATGTTCTATTAAGTGATACCGGAAGGTCAAAAATTCAAAAATACCATCCACAGGATTCTGATTATTTCAGATTGAAAGGTATGCTGCATCAGGCTTATGCCATTACTGAAGGCAGCGAAACATACATAGATACAGCCGGCATTGGAAAGATAGAACCTGGAGATACTTGTAACATAGTACCTTTATTGGCTCAGCGACTGGCAGAACTCGATCTGATACCTGATAGCTTAATTGCAATTTATGAGAATGAAATTGTTTATACCCGTTATTTGGCTTCAAAGATCAAATTGTTTCAAAAGAACAGCAATTTAACCGATGATGGCATTATTGGCAAAACAACTCTCAAATTGTTGAATGCTTCCAGAAATGACAAGATTGATGAGATCAGAGCAAATTTGGAAAGGGTAAGATGGTTTGGCATTCAACCTCCAAAGCCATACATAAGAGTCAATATTCCGGAATTTACACTCTATATGCATTATCCTGCCGACAGTGTTAAAACCTTATTGGTATGTATTGGAAAGGGGAAAGAAAGGTATTATGACAGAAAATTGAAGAAATACACGGTCAGTAAAAGTTATATGGACAAACCATTGAACCATGAGACGCCGCAGGTTTATTCCAATATCGATTATGTGATTTTGAATCCCACCTGGACAGTACCATCAAGTATAGTTGGGCGAGAGATGTACAATTTGATTGTAAGAGACCCCAATTACCTAACCAAAAACAATTATCAGGTATTTAAAAATGGTAGCCAGATCGATCCTAAAAGTATCAATTGGAGAAAATTAAGTCCGGGAAATATCCCTTATACCATTAGACAGAATGCCGGCGATGACAACTCATTGGGTAAAATAAAATTTACATTTAAAAACCCATTTGATGTCTATTTACATGATACCCCATTAAAGAGTAAGTTTAAACTCAACAACAGAGCTGTGAGTCACGGTTGTGTGAGGGTACAAAGCCCTGTAGATTTAACCGGTTTTGTGTTACAAGAGAACAAGAGGGTTACTTATGACGATGTGTTGATCATGATGGGTATACCACCATTGGATTCAGCAAAAGCCATCAAATGGAAAGAAGATACAACGAGTTACAAGAAGATTGTAAAGAAGACCTATCCGATTAGATTAGAAAATAAAATGACTGTTTTCTTTGATTACAAGACCATAGTTTTTGATGCATACAACCGTCCAAGGTTTATATTCGATGTTTACGATAAAAATAGATCCATCATTGAGGCATTGAATAAAAAATAAAAATCGTTCGAAATCATTTTCCCAGTATAATTAAAATTGAATCATAAAAAAAGCCCCGAATTTCGGGGCTTTTCATTTATTGAATTAAATGATATTAAGCGAGGATTACGACTTTGTTGTCGACCACTTCAACAATTCCACCTTTAACCGGAAATTGTAATTTTTCAGAACCATTGTCAACAACAACATTGCCATTGCCAAGAGCAGAAATAAGCGGAGCGTGGAGGTTCATGATCTGGAAGCTTCCGTTAACACCAGGAAGTGTAACGATGCTGGCATCTCCTGAATACAAAGTACTGTCGGGTGTAAGAATATCGACGTGCATTCTGATTATTTATTGGCTTCAGCGATCAATTTTTCACCTTTTTCAATGGCTTCTTCAATGGTACCAACCAAGTTGAATGCCGCTTCAGGGTATTGGTCAACTTCACCATCCATGATCATATTGAAACCTTTGATGGTGTCTTTAATGTCAACGAGTTTACCTTTCAAACCTGTAAACTGTTCAGCAACGTGGAAAGGTTGAGACAAGAAACGTTGAACACGACGAGCGCGTGAAACGATGAGTTTATCTTCTTCACTCAATTCATCCATACCAAGGATAGCGATGATATCTTGAAGTTCTTTGTAACGTTGTAAGATTTGTTTAACTCTTTGAGCAGTGTTGTAGTGTTCAGCACCAAGGATATCCGGAGTAAGGATACGTGAGGTTGAATCCAATGGATCTACAGCCGGGTAGATACCAAGCTCAGATATTTTACGATTCAATACTGTAGTTGCATCCAAGTGGGTAAAGGTTGTAGCCGGAGCAGGGTCAGTTAAGTCATCCGCAGGCACATATACTGCTTGTACAGAAGTAATTGAACCTCTGGTAGTAGAAGTGATACGCTCTTGCATCACACCCATTTCAGTAGCAAGGGTTGGTTGGTAACCTACCGCTGAAGGCATACGACCCAAAAGGGCAGATACTTCAGAACCTGCTTGAGTAAAACGGAAGATGTTATCGATGAAGAAAAGGATATCTTTACCTTGACCGCTACCATCGCCATCGCGGAAATATTCGGCAACAGTAAGACCAGAAAGAGCAACACGAGCACGTGCTCCCGGAGGTTCATTCATTTGACCGAAAACGAGAGTTGCTTGAGAATTTTTCAATTCTTGGGTATCAACTTTATTGAGGTCCCAACCGCCTTCTTCCATGTTATGAGCGAATTCTTTACCGTATTTTATTACGCCTGATTCGATCATCTCACGAAGCAAGTCATTACCTTCACGTGTACGTTCACCAACACCGGCGAACACAGACATACCTTCATAAGCTTTAGCGATGTTGTTGATCAATTCCATGATAAGAACTGTTTTACCAACACCGGCACCACCAAACAAACCGATTTTACCACCTTTGGCATAAGGTTCGAGCAAGTCGATTACTTTGATACCGGTATAAAGTGGTTCGGTTGAGGTAGAGAGGTTATCAAAAGTTGGAGCATCAGCGTGAATCGCTCTGCTTTGTTTCTTTTCAAGTACATTGATACCATCGATGGCTTCACCAACGACATTCATCAAACGGCCTTTGATTTCATCACCAACAGGCATTGAAATAGGCAAGCCGGTATCATTTACTCTGGTACCGCGAACGAGACCATCGGTACTATCCATTGCGATGGTTCTGACAGTATTTTCACCGAGGTGTTGTTGTACTTCGAGTACTACAACAGTACCATCTGGTTTTGAAACATTCAGGGCATCTAGGATTTTGGGTAATACTGCACCTTCTTCGTTGAAGCTAACGTCCACTACTGGACCGATAACCTGTGATATTTTTCCGGAATTTGCCATTCAATATAGGTTTTAAAAATTGCTGCAAAAGTAAGGATTATTATTGAATAAAGCTTCAAAATAATCCACATTTTTTATGATGTGTCTAAAAGCCTTGTAAAGCTTGATAATGAACAAAAAAAGCACGGTTAAAACCGTGCTTTGTGAAAAAAATTAATATTAAAAATTAATATCTTTTGTTAGGTCTTCCACTACCGCCGCCACCTCTGTTAAAAGATGAACCGCCGCCTGTGTTTGATTGTTCCCTTGGCCTAGCCTCGTTAACGATCAAGTTTCTTTCCATGAATTGATTTTCATGTAAAGCAGAGATCGCTTCGTTTGCCGATCCTTCGTTTTCCATTTCAATGATTGCAAATCCTCTGGAACGGCCGGTGAATTTGTCTTTAATGATTCTTGCTGAGCTGACTTCACCGTACTGGGCGAAAAGGTTAATTAAATCTTGCTCGCTCGCACGATAGCTAAGATTTCCTACGTAAATGTTCATGTATAACTATTTTTAAACTTCCGTCGACGAATCGAGCGGATAACAACAAAGGTAAGACAATGTTCCCATAAAAAAAATAAATATTTGAATAAATTGTAATTATTTAATTGTTAAGGACACTCTGTTTATCAGAGATTTGGAATCTGAATCCAATTCAATCCCCGTTATGACTTGTCCTTTTTGTCTACCAACCGCAATATCTTATCGAGTTTTTGGTGAGTCAAAGGTTTGGTGATGAAATCCTTAATGATCTTGTATTTCAAAGATTTATTCTTATCTGATGGGTCTATGGAAGTTGTAAAAACAAAACAAGGAATCTTTTTCGCTCCCGGCATTTTCTGAAATGTTTCTATGAATTGCCATCCATCTATCTCCGGCATGTTCAAGTCAAATAAAATAGCATCAGGTAATTCTCCCCCATTTTCTAAACCGTCTTTCAATTTTGTCAATGCCTCAGATGCATTCAAGAATGTCTCCACCCTCTCACTGAACTCCGCATTACTGATCAATCTTCCTGTTAAATACATGATGACCTCGTCATCATCTATTATGTATACCAAATCGAGCTTTTTCATTTCAGTTTAAATATTTGTGTAATTTCTAGAATGCAATACTATTACATTTTTTTGTTTTAGAAAATACTGATTTCTGATTATTAACAGTTTAGATGTTAACAATGTTTGACCTAGGTCATTTTAATTTTCAACTATTTGTTTAAAGAAAAGCCGAGGCAAACATTTTATTGTTTACCCCGGCTTCATATTCAACCCCTACTATACTAAAATGTAACTCAAATATTTTGATTAGTAGTCTTCCCTTTTTGCGCTTACTTAATCTCTATGGTACTTGGCTTTGTTTCCTTGGTTTTTGGAATCACAATGCCTAGCAAGCCATTATCAAATGAAGCTTCTATCGCACTTGCATCCAATTTGCCAACATTAAATGTTCTGCTGAATTTGCCGTAGCTGATTTCTTTCCTTACAAATTTGCTTTGCTCTTTGGTGAATTCGCTTTTGCGCTCGCCTTCTACATTCAGTAGATCGCCTTCATGAGAAATTTTCAAATCCTCTTTTTTAACACCCGGCAACGACATTCTGATTTCGTAGCTGGCTTCGTGTTCGATGATGTCGGCTTGAGGAATAAAGCCAAATGTTTGTGATTTCAATTTTGAATCTTCGAAAAAAGAATTCAACATTGAATGAATGTTTTGAGGAAAATATCCCTCACTTAAAATTGATTCGGGTTTTGATTTAATGAGTACCATGATGTGATGTTAATTTGATGTTTCATTTCAATCAAACTAAAATCCAATCCAAAACTTACGTCATTTTGTCTGAATTGTGCAATTATCTGGTGCAGAACTATGTCATTTTGTCTTGTTTCTGGTAAAACAAGTGGTCAAATGGTCATTGACCATACCCACACTTTGCATTTTTGCATAGCAAACAGTGCTGCCCATGAACTTGAATCCTCTTTTTTTCATGTCCTTCGCCATTTTATCACTTTCCTCGGTTGTAGCAGGAACATCTTTTAATGATCCGGGCATTTTGTCTATCACTTCGCCATTGGTAAAACTCCACAAATAGTTTGCAAACGAGCCAAATTCTTTCTGAACTTGAATAAAGCATTTGGCATTGCTAACTGCTGCAAGTATTTTCAATTTGTTTCTTATGATCCCCGGGTCTTGTATCAAACTTTCAATTTTCTCTTCCGAAAATTTAGCCACTTTCTCCACTTTAAATCCTTCGAAAGCTTTTCTGAAATTTTCTCTTTTAGCCAGTATGGTGTACCAACTCAATCCAGCTTGAAATGATTCCAATATCATCATCTCAAATAAGTGCCCATCGTCTCTGCTTGGCCTGCCCCATTCATGATCGTGATATGCTCTGTATAAATCATCTTTTAGGCACCAGGCGCATCTTTGAGAATCGTCAATTTTCATTTTATCACAAAAATACACAAACTGTGGATACATTTTCATGCAATACCTTGAATATACCTGCGTTATTTGTAAGATAATATGTTGAGACCAATTTTCTTAGGCGTCACCTTTGTATTTTTAGGCGGACTTTCTGCTCAAAATTCGAAAGACACTTCCACTAACAGGGTAGTGAACATTTCCGGTGAATACAAACCTAAATTCATGGATGTTCAAAAAGTTGAGTCAGTGCCGGTCATTGAAAAACCATCTATTACACCCGTCGCTTACACTTACAACATTAAGCCCCATCAAGTCAATACCGAAAAAATCGTGAATCCAATTCCGGTTTCCGATCTCAATAATTTTCAAGAAAGCATCTACCCTACCAGTTTCATCAAACTGGGATACGGTAATATTCGCACACCTTTGGCTGAAATTTACTTGAACAACAAACAAAGTAAATTGTACAGCTATGGTTTGCATTACAGATTTCTTCAAAGTAATTCGGACCTGAACCAGAAGTTTGAAGATTTCACCAACCATGCTTTTAAAGGATATGCCAGTCGATACACAGAAATTGGCGAAATTGGCATGTCTATCAATTATAGAATGCGCAAATACAATTTCTATGGTTACGATACTGCGACCAAAGCCGCAGAAGGCAGTTTGGCCAGAACAGTTAGTACCTTTGATGCCAATGCTTATTTTAACAG
>DASWYG010000003.1:0-14463 GCA_036405075.1 Bacteroidia bacterium
TCTGTTTTAGTAGGGTGTATGTTAACATCAATTCTTGTAGGGTCGATGTCGAGAAAAAGAATATAGGTTGGGAATTGATCTTTGGCGATCAATTGATCAAATGCATTCACAATGGCATGGTGAATGTAGGGATCTTTAATGAATCGGTTATTGGCAAATAGATATTGCTCACCTCTGGTTTTTCGTGCAATTTCAGGTTTGCCAACATAACCTCTTACGCGCAATAGATCGTGATGTTCATTGACCGGCAAGAAGTCTTTATCGCTTTTTTTACCCAGCAGATCAGCAATGCGCATTGAGAGTGTGGTAGGTTTCAAATCAAACACTTCCTTATCGTTGTGATACATGCTGAAAGCGATGTCGTGATGTGGCATGGCCACACGGATGAATTCATCAATGATGTGTCTGAGTTCTACCGGAATACTTTTAAGGAAATTGCGTCGGGCAGGTACATTGTAAAATAAATTCTTAATGGCAAATTGAGTACCGTTGAGACAAGCAATTGGGCTTTGTTCAATGACCTTACTGCCTTCAATTTTGATGAGAGTACCCAATTCATCTTCACGTCTTTTGGTTTTCATTTCAACGTGAGCAATAGCAGCAATAGAAGCCAATGCTTCACCTCTGAATCCAAAACTGGTCAGGTGAAACAAGTCATCTGCTTTTCTGATTTTAGAGGTAGCGTGACGTTCCCAACACATACGCGCATCGGTAACAGTCATGCCTATACCATTGTCTATGGTATGAATGAGTTGAGTGCCGCCTTCTTTTACGATTAGTTTTATTTCACTTGCCTGAGCATCCAGTGAATTTTCAAGCAATTCTTTAACAGCTGATGCCGGTCTCTGAACAACTTCGCCGGCTGCAATCTGATTGGCGATGTTGTCAGGCAACAGTTTAATACAGTCCATCTTTTTTGCTGAAAGTGGTCAGAAATTGATTGAGAATGGAAGTGATTTTGCCGGTTTGAAACAAATAATAGGCTCCAATGGTAACTGCGATCAGAATGATCAATAATCGCATGTTGTACAAAGCGATCTTTTTTTGATAGTTGTTCTTTTTACTGCCAACTTGCGAGGTAAATGCGCCTTTGAAGTTCACTCTTGGCGTTTCGCCTCTGTCTATAGCATCTCTCTCTGCTCTGAATCGTTCTACCATGGCATTGAATTCCTCTTTCTCAGGGTTGTAATACCTGGGAATGTAATTGAAACCCTTAGGTTTCCTTTGTTTTCTGGTCAATGCTTCAATGAATCCCGCCACAGTACAAATTTAAGCATTTTTCATTTTTTTTCAAATAGTTTTGATTCGCCTGTCCAATAGATTTTGTATTTCATCGGAACTTCAACTTTCAGATCAAAAGGACTCTGGTCATTAACCCAAAAGTTCCAGAATTATTTGCGCATTTTTCTTGTTGTCGAACAAACTGTTTTCAAGTAATTCACGACGTTCTTTTAAGAGTTCTTCTGTAAATTCCTTTTTCCAAAGACCCTCTATCACTCCGACCATTTCTTCTGAATTTTCGCAGATATGGCAAGCACTTTCCAAGGTTGTATTCAATACCATGGTTGGATTCACCACGCAATACCGACCGCAATACAAGGCATTTAAAAGTTTCAGCTTGATGCCGGTGCCCTGAAAAGTTGGCAGCACATTGATGTGCGCCTCACTCACAGCATTCATGATCTCGGTATTGTTCCAATGATCGATCAATTCAATGTGCTTGTGCTTCTGACAAGCCTTTATGAGCTCATCGCTGGGATGACTGCCGGCAATCACACAGCGCATCTTGAGTTTAGAAAACACTTCATTGACCAGATACATGGCAGCAAAGTTGTTTTCGCCAACACCTAAATTGCCATGGTACAATATGAATTTCCCTTTGCCTGTGGTAACCGTCACATCATCGTTTGCATGAAATGCCGGAACCAGAACAGAATTGTGGTACTTTTTATTTAAATATTGATGATCGGGAGGTGAAATGGCCAAAACTGCAGTAGCAGTCTTCAGGTTTTTTTCATAGATCCTCAAATTATCGGATTCATTTCTAAAAAAGTATTTTTTAAAGTAATTGGATTCTACCAATTCTAAATTTTTGTAATAATCGTGTTCTATGTTGTGATTTCTCACCAATCTTATTCTGTCCTTTAAATCGGGATGATTAAGGAAGAATGTGCAATGAATGCCCTCAAAAACAATAGGGAAACTATCTTTTTTTAAGTTTTGCAACAATTCTTCGTTGCTCCTGGTCAACACAATGTAGGGCACATCGCCAATGAATGGGTTTCTGTATTTGCTGCGCTTGTAGTAGTATACTTTTTTGCAGATTTTATTAAGTTCTTCTGACTCTTGTCTGCCGTATTGAAAACAATGCAGAATAACCGAAACACCTAAAGAATTTAGACTTCGAATTTTATGGTAGATATCGATCACACCACCGTAATCGGCAGGAAATGGAACATCGAAAGCGACTATATGTACAGATTTCTTCAAAATTAAAATACCTCATCCAACACCATTTTTTCGGTTTCCCAGTTGTATCGCTCTTTGGCAATAATAGTATTTTCTTTTAATTTCTGATAATCTTCGGGATGGTTCATCCAATTTCTCATCGTTTTTACCAATGATTCTGCCGTATTCTCAATGCAAATTCCACAATTGTCAGTTGAGTTAAGTTCTTCATATTCAGGAAGAAAAGAAGAAACGGAAGGCACACCGGCGTGTATATAATCAAAATACTTATTGCTCAAAGAAAAATGATAACTCAAACTGCCCTCATCATTCAATAAGTTGAATCCTGCAAAACATCCCGGGGTCATTCGCTTTAATTCGTTTGGACTCAATAGTCCTAAGAATTTGACATTCGGTAAACCGGAGGCTTTATTTCTAAGTGATTCACTCAAATCCCCTTCGCCGGCAATCAGACAATCCATTTCACTTAGAGTTTTCATGGCTTCTATCAACAATTCCAGTTCTCGGCCCTTGTTCAATGCACCTTGGTAAACAATGGTAGGTCTGCTGTAATTGTTCTCAGGATATGCCACTGGATTTGAAGGTACGTTTCTCAAACATAAAAAGTGCTTACTATATCGTTTGCTCAATTCGTCGGCCAAACGTTTTCCAACTGTAATGCGATTAACCGAACGCCTTACTCCCATGCGCGTAACATGGTCCCATATTTTTTTCTTAAAGTTTTGACCCCTGAGCTCGGGCACTTCACAGAAATATTCATGTGCATCGTAAATCAATGGAACGCCTTTCAAATAACTCAAAATAGTGAATGCAGGCAAAGTGTCTGAGTCCACGGCATAATACTTATCGGCGGGTTTGAACAACAATTTTAGAAAGAGTTTCAAATTGAATGAGAGGTAAAAAACTATGCCTGAATTGAAGCTAAAATTCATGCCAATGGTTTTGATGTCAAGTGTTGGCATTTCAGGTTTTTTCGAGCCGTACTTCAAGTAATTTCTATAGTACACGATTGGCCTGTAACCCTTTGCAAGTGCCACAGCCGTTATTCTTTGCATCCTTTGATCAGTTGCAAAGTGACCCGTGATACCAAAAATTATGATTTTGCTTTTTTCCATTTCAGGTAACCGTCTTCTTGTTCTTGCACATCGCCATTGTCTATCATCCAGCGCAAAGCTATCAAATAATCGTTGATTTCAGAGGCTTTGAAAACATCTTTTAAGTCGTTTAATTTTAAAGTTTTCGATTCCAATAATTCTTTTAGAGTGTGATAATGTGCATCAGGATCATTAACAATGGATTGTTTTCTTTTTTTCTCCAGACAAACATCACAGACGCCGCATTCACTCAATGGATGTTCACCAAAATATTCCACCAGATAATTGGATCTGCATTTGGACTTATTTTTAACGTAACCGTTCATGAAATCGAGCTTTACCTTGTATCGTTCTCTTAAAAATTCAATTTTTTCATTCGATACATAAATGGATGAAAAACGGTCTTCATACATCATCACCTGAGGTTTGTTGTTTTGAGGTATGTAATCTATTAAACCGACATCGTGCAACTTGCCCAATTGTTCTTTTACCCAGCGATCAGGTTGTTTGAGTCTACGCGCTATTTCAAATTCAAAAATATTGGTATAAAAATCAAACACACCGCCGTATGAGCGCAGTATCACTTTGAACAAAGCATCTACACTTTCATGTTTCAGTTGCCATTCATAAAGTGTGTTGTAGTCCACAATGATCTTCATTCTTGAAGGCAGATAAACGGCATCAGTGGTTTGAAAGTAATTCTCATTTTCAAGAATTTTCACTGCGTTGTATACCAGCGAAGGACTCAAATTGAAATAGGTGCTGAATTCATGCAGATCAAAGTTGTAATTTCTGCCTTTGCCTGATCCCACAGCAATGTTCAGGTAATTGTGCACCAATTCGTATATCCTTGAAATTTCTTTGGGTGCGGGGTATTTGCTTTCTATTTGTCTGAGGTCTTCAGCAAAATCTCCCGGGTGATAAAGCAATACACAATAGGATCTTTTGCCGTCTCTTCCTGCTCTGCCTGCTTCCTGATAATAGGCTTCCATGGTATCAGGTTTTTGCTCGTGTATCACAAAGCGCACTTCGGGCTTGTCTATACCCATTCCAAAAGCATTGGTGCAAACCATTACTCTGGTTCTGTTGTTTTTCCAGTCGTCTTGTTTCTGAGTTCTCAATTTGGCATCCAAACCCGCGTGGTAGTAGTCGGCACTGATCTTGCTGTCGTGCAGATATTTGGCAATTTCTACAGCTTTTTTTCTACTTTTGACATACACCAAACCGGTACCTTTTACCTTGTTGCAAATGGTGGCAATTCGCTCGAGTTTATTTTCAGTTTCTTCAACCACATAAGTCAGGTTGGAACGCTCGAAACTCTTGCTGAAAGTGTTGTGGTTTCTCAGTTCGAGCTTTACTGCTATGTCTTTGATGACATCCGGTGTTGCGGAAGCAGTGAGGGCAATGGTCTTTAAACCTTTGAAACGGTCTTTGAATTCAGCTATTTTTAAATATGGAGGTCTGAAATCGTAGCCCCATTGCGAGATACAATGCGCTTCATCTATGGCCAGAAAACTGACCTTCATGTTTACCGCGTAATCAACGAAATTTTTACTCTGTAACCTTTCAGGGGAAACGTATAGAAATTTGTATTTGCCATTGATGCAATTTTCAAGTTCAAATTCAATTTCTTTTCTGCTCATGCCACCATACAAGGCGATGGCTCTGATGTCTCTTGAAGCCAAATTTTCGACCTGATCTTTCATCAAGGCAATGAGTGGTGTCACTACAATACAGATGCCTTCCATCATAAGAGCAGGAACCTGAAAACAAATGGATTTACCGCCACCTGTTGGCAAAAGAGCAATGGTATCGTGCCCACCTGCAATGCTTTCTACGATCTCTTTTTGCAGAGGTCGGAACTCACTGTAACCAAAATACTGACTTAATATGTCTTCGGCTTTTGACAATTGAAAAGAACAGCCAAATTAAGCCAAATACAGGAATGTTTTTCAACAAAACTTAATTCGGAGAATCTGTACAAGGCGCTTAAATTTTTTAAATGTGGAATTACAAAACAAGCATCTCAATGCTGTTCCTGTGCAGTTTTACCATGCCCCTTTGTTCCATTTTTTTCAAGAGGCGTGAAACCACTTCTCTGCTCGAATTGAGTTCGTTGGCAATTTCCTGATGTGAGAGTTGTATGAGGTTAGAACCGTTGTTATCGATGTGTCTGCGCAAATAAAATTCAAGTCTTTCGTCCATGCTTCTAAAAGCAACCTGATCTAAAACTGACAAAAGTTCTTCGAATCGATTTCTGTATGTGCCTACAACAAACTCGTACCAACTTCGGTATTTACTCATCCATTTTTCCATGGCATTGAGCGGCAACATCAGTACTTCTGCATCTTCAACAGCTTTGGCTAATATTTTAGAAGTTTCCATTCTGGCGGCGCAAATCAGAGAAATGGCACAAGCCTGACCGGGGTGAATGTAGTACATGAAGAATTCATTGCCTTCATCGTCTTCCCGATAAACTTTAATTTTACCTGAAAGCACCAGCATGGTGTTTTGAATGTATTGACCGGTGCGAATGATGACCTCACCGGCAGTAAAAGATTTAACTGTAGCTTCTTCTGAGAGTGTGCTGATCAAATCGGGTTCAAAACCCGGAAACACTGACTGAAGTTCTGTCATTGTTAGGCTGCTTTATGGTCGAGGTCGGCCAGTTTGCTAACCACCATATCGGATGTAATGGTAATTTCCTTATCATTTTTTGCCGGAGCATCAAACATCACATCCAGCATCAATTTCTCGCAGATGGTTCTTAAACCTCTGGCGCCCAATTTGAATTCGACAGCTTTGTTGACGATCAGATCAATTGCTTTTTTATCGAACACCAATTTAATGCCTTCCAATTCCATCAATCGGATGTATTGTTTGAGTAAGGCATTTTTAGGTTTTATCAGAATGTTTTTCAAAGCATCTCTGTCGAGAGGTTGCAAGAAAGTGATCATCGGCATACGACCAATGATTTCAGGAATCAAACCGAAGGAACGCAAATCTGAAGGTGCCACTTGTTCAATAAGTTCTTCTTCAGATATGCGGTCTTTCTTATGGGTTGTGAAGCCAACAGCTGCATTGTTAAGTCTTTTGGCAATTACTTTTTCAATGCCACTGAATGCGCCTCCACAAATAAAGAGTATGTTACGTGTATCAATTTTCACAAACCTTTGGTCGGGGTGTTTTCTTCCGCCTTCGGGTGCAATATTGGCTACTGTTCCTTCAAGGAGTTTCAATAAACCTTGTTGAACGCCCTCACCACTCACATCTCTGCTGATGGAAGGGTTATCACCTTTACGGGCAATTTTATCAATTTCATCTATGTAAACGATGCCGCGTTGAGTTGATTCTACATCGTATTCACTGGCTTGATACAGTCGGGAGATAACGCTTTCAACGTCTTCACCAACATAACCGGCTTCAGTGAGCACTGTAGCATCGGCGATGCAAAAAGGCACTTTAAGAATTTTGGCGAGGGTTCTTACCAACAAAGTTTTTCCTGTTCCGGTTTCGCCTACCAACAACACATTTGATTTTTCAATTTCAGTATCTTCTTTATCAGAAGATGAATTGTGCATCAAACGTTTGTAGTGGTTATAGATGGCAACCGACAACACTTTTTTAGCCTGATCCTGACCGATTACATATTCATCCAGGTGCTTTTTGATTTCAGTTGGTTTGAGCAAGTTGATATGGAAATCACCTTTTTTACGGGGTTTAACCGCACTGCCCAATTCTACTTCAACTATTTTAGAGGCTTGTTCAACACATGCGTCGCAAATGTTTGCTTCAATCCCTGAGATGAGCATCGATGCTTCTTCTTTTGGTTTTCCGCAGAAGGAGCAAAATGAATTTGATTTTTTACTTGCCATTATTTCTTTTCTTTGGTACGGACAAGGACTTCGTCCACCATACCGTAAGCTTTAGCTTCTTCAGCGGTCATCCAATAGTCGCGATCACTGTCTTTTTCTACTTTTTCATAAGATTGACCACTGTGTTCAGAGATGATATCGTAGAGTTCCTTTTTAAGTTTTGAAATTTCTTTGTAAGTGATTTCAATTTCAGTAGCCTGTCCTTGAACACCGCCCAAAGGTTGGTGAATCATGACACGACTGTGTTTCAATGCAGTTCTTTTTCCTTTTTCACCTGCACACATCAATACTGCTGCCATACTTGCGGCCATACCGGTGCAAATGGTGCTAACATCACTGGTGATGAATTGCATGGTGTCATAGATGCCTAAACCTGCATAAACACTTCCGCCCGGACTGTTGATGTAAATTTGAATGTCGCGGTTGGGGTTGGTGCTTTCTAAAAACAACAACTGACCCATCACGATATTGGCAACTTCATCATTGATCGGCACACCTAAGAAGATGATTCTATCCATCATCAATCTTGAAAAGATATCCATTGCCGCAATGTTCAAAGGACGTTCTTCAATGATATTTGGTGTTAAGTTAGTGATGATGCCACTAGGAGTAGCATTTTGAATATAACGATCAACAGTGAGACTGTTCAAGCCCAGGTGACCTGTAGCGTACTTTTTAAATTCTTTTCCTTGGTCCATAATGAAATTTTATACAACAATAATAATACAAATTTGTGGCATGTGACAAAAAGACATGAAAATTAAGATTAAAGTGGAAAGTTAAAAGTTAAAAGAGGAAAGATAAAAGATTAAAGAGATGGCTCGGTTCAATTTCCAGTTAAAGTGACGCAATACAGCTCTCAGTTACATCCTAAGCCAACACTAGCCCCGCTTATGCGGCCACCAATAACCCTGTAACAGTTACTTCGCTTTGCTACGTTTCGTCACAGGGCAGGCCAATAACTAATAACCAATAACTAATAACCAGTAACTAATATCCAACAAACAATTAATGTTCGTGGTTATGAGTTTCTATAGCTTTGTAGAAATCTTCAATGCTCACTGTAATGTCATTGTATGACACAACGTTCTTAATTTCGTTGAACACTTTTCTTCTCAATGCCAAATCGTTCATTTGTTCTATGTAGTCGCGTTTTTTCAAACTGTCATCACTGAATTTTTTCACAAATTCATATTCCGGATTTTGCAAACCATAGTTTCTGAACAATGACAATGTATAACCCAAAGATGCTTGTTCGATGTCTTCCATTTCAATTTTGATATCGAAATGTGCAGCAGCTTTCTCGCGAATCAAAACTTCTTTCAAAACTTTAGATTCGTTCACATATCTCTCATCTACATTCTCTGCAGTGTATTGATCTTCTTTTGCATTGATCAACCATCTTTTCAAGAAGGCATCAGGCAATGGCACATTGTGTCTGTCGTTCAACAAATGCGTTACCATGTGTTCAACATGGTGATCGCTTTCACCTTGGTAGTAAGCCTCCAGGTTTTCTTTGATCTTGGCTTTGAAAGTATCCAAATCTGTAGCAACTCCTGGACCTAAAACTTTATCAAACAATTCTTGATTCACTTCAGCAGGTGTTCTTCTGTTGATCTCAGTAACAGTCATTTTGAATTGAGCATTCAAATCTTTAACGGCTTCTTTGTTGATGCCCAAAGAACTTGCAATAACTGTTTCGTTGTCGTTGAACATTTTGTTGATGTCAACTGTCAACTCGTCACCGATTTTCAAACCGATCAATTGTTTTTTCAATTTTTTATCGGTCACCAATTCAGGTGTAAATGAAGTTGGTTTGTTGTTGACGCCACCATCTAATGGTTCACCGTTTTCGGCTAATTCGGTCATTGTAGCGTAAACGATGTCTTTTTCTTCGCTGCTTTCAACTTTGTCCATAGCGCCGTAGCGGGTTTTCAAAGTTTCAATTTCTTTCTCAACCTCTGCATCATCAACTGTGATGACATAACGGTCAATTTTATCGGATGAAGAAATGTTGAAATCAAATTTAGGGGCTAAACCCAAATCGAAGGCGAATTTGAATTCTTCTTTATTGTCGATGTCTATATCAGACTCGATGGTTTCGCTTGGCATAGGCTGAGCGATGATGTCTATGTTTTGTTCTTTGAGGTAATCAAAGAGGGCTTTAGAAGAAAGACGGTTGATCTCATCTACAAGGATACTTTTTCCATAGATTTTGTTGATCATGCCCATTGGGGCAGCTCCTGTACGGAAACCTTTAACGGCAACTTGTTTTTGTTGTTTTTTTAGTTCTTTTTCAACTGATTCTGCATAGTCGGCTTTAACTAAAGTGACTGTAAACGTTGCGTTGAGGTCGTCTATTCTATTGAAATTTAATTCCATTGAGTGGGTGGTTACAAATGATTTTGAAGAATTGCTCTTTTCTTATCATTTCTCAGATAAAGAAAAAAGTGCGGATGAAGGGACTCGAACCCCCACGCCTTTCGGCACCAGATCCTAAGTCTGGCACGGCTACCAATTACGCCACATCCGCATTTCCCCTGACTTTATCTAAAAAATAAGGGCTGCAAAGGTACGATATTTTACATATAAACGAAAAAAAATATCAATCAATACCAATTTATATAGTTAAATAAGGTGAAACCATTGTTATTCAGCTTGTTGCAAGTCTCTCTCAAACGCTTGGCTCCTATCAGGCTGTTGCTCAATGCCACTGTAAACGTTTTATTTTTAGGATCTACCATTAAAATGTTGTTATAAGCCCAACTGCTGCCCCATTGCCAAAAAATCTCCCCGTCTTCCTGTTTTTCAATCCCCATGCCCAAACCCCAATACAAATTCGGAAAACCTTTTACCACAGCCAATGAATCGTCTACAAATTGTGTGAATTCCCCATTCATCAATTCACTAGCAAATTTGACCATGTCATTGCCACTGGTATACAAACTGCCATTTGAAAATGGCTCATCGTATTTGTAAATGTATCGGTGAAATTTTTTATTCTCTACAAAACCGTTCACATACGCATGGGGTTGCTGCCATAATAATCCCGAAGCACTCATTTTAAGTGGCTCAAACACATTTAACTTGCACAGTTCATTCAAATCAGATTGACTGTTGTTCTCCATGATCTTTTGCAACATCAAATAATTTTCTTCTGAATACTCAAATTCACCGGGGACACAAATGGACCCATCTTTCCGATCGGTCTTAATTCGATGCTGCAACAAAAACAATGGGTTGATTTGACAAGATTCCCGGTTCAGGGTCACTTTTATATTGCCTGAAATCAAACTTGTGTTCATCAGTTTCCAAAAAGTATAAGCAGTAATTGTTTTGCTGATGGAAGCGCCCTCGAATATTGTATTGCCATCAACATCATTGCCCGCAGTGTCTTTACCGGATGTCACCACGATCATTTTACCGTTGGGCAAAAGGGTTGCAAAATAATAGGCATTCACATCTTTCATCCACAAACGGATGCTGTCTTTAACCGCTTGCTCATCATTGGTTTCTATTGCTTTTTGCTCAGAACCATTGCCACAGGCAGAAAACAGTATGACAGACATCATAAGAATGAGAAACTTAGCAGCAGGCATGTGGCGAAATTAAGTAAAATACAAATCAGAGCGAATTGAATTTTTCCTATATTTGCCCTTATCTAAAGCACAGATTTAACTTTACTTATGGCGGTATTCAGTACAATGATGGGGTGGTATTTCAGGAAGCGTGTGGCATCATTGGAAAATGCTGTCAAGAACGCGGCCGAAGTACAAATGAATGTCATGCGCCGTTTGGTTCAAGATGCCAAAGACACTGAATGGGGCAAGAAATATGATTTCAAAGGCATCCAATCATACAGTGATTTTACCAATCGCTTTCCCATACAAGATTATGAATCTTTAAAACCTTTTATAGAAAGGGTCATGAAAGGTCAGTCGAATGTGTTGTGGCCCGGTGAGATCATTTGGTTTGCCAAAAGCAGTGGTACCACCAGCGATAAAAGTAAGTTCATTCCCGTGAGTTACGAAACCCTTGAAGAATGCCATTTTCAGGGCGGTAAAGACATATTGACCTATTACTGTTTGAATGCACCTGAAACGGAAATATTTGACGGTAAAAGTTTGTTGATCGGTGGCAGTCACAAGATCAACAGTTTTAACGAAAATTCTTATTACGGCGACTTGAGTGCCGTGCTCATGAACAATATGCCTACCTGGGCCAATTTGCTTAAAACTCCTGATAAATCCATTGCTTTGATGGACGATTGGGAATTGAAATTGGAAAAGATGGCCAATCAGGTCATTCATGAAAACGTGACTTCCATATCAGGTGTTCCAACCTGGACCATGGTGCTTCTGGAGCGATTGATGGAAATGAAAGGTGTTAAAAACATTTCGGAAGTATGGCCAAATTTGCAATTGTACATACACGGTGGTGTGAGTTTCACGCCTTATCGCGAAGTTTTTGCCAAGATCATTTCCAATTCCAACATGCGTTACCTAGAAACTTATAATGCCAGCGAAGGTTTCTTCGGTTTGCAAAACGACTTGAGTGATAGCAGCTTGTTGTTGATGCCCGATTACGGCATATTCTATGAATTCATCAAAGTCAGTGATCTGACATCCGATAATCCCAAAACCTATTTGTTGGGCGAGGTAGAACCCAATGTGAACTATGCCATGTTGATCAGCAACAGCAGTGGACTTTGGCGTTATCAGGTTGGCGATACCGTTACATTTTCTAGCGTCAATCCATACAAATTCACCATCACCGGCAGAACCAAATTGTTCATCAATGCATTTGGAGAGGAAGTGGTGATAGACAATGCCGAAAGGGCCATAGCACATGCCTGCGCGGTAACCGACAGCAAAGTGCGCGAATACACTGCAGCGCCCATTTATTTGGCGCAAGACGATCATGCAGGTCATGAGTGGTTGATAGAGTTTGAAAAAGAGCCACACAGCATACAGGATTTTGCTGCGGCCTTAGACAGCAAACTGAAAGAAGTGAACAGCGACTACGAAGCCAAAAGACACAAAGACATAGCCTTAAAAATGCCGCGCATAAAAGCACTTCCCAGCAACACCTTCTACAATTGGATGAAGCGCAAAGGCAAACTGGGCGGTCAACACAAAGTACCCCGCCTCAGCAACGACCGCCAAGTGGTGGAAGAGATATTGGGGAATAGATGAGGAGCGGAGAATGAGAGCGAGAACGTTCCGAGCGGATGTCACAAAGTGTTTTTTGAATACGGGCCTGCCCCGTAGCGTGTTTAGAGTGCAACGAAAAACTCTGCTACGGGGAATGAGAACGGAACTCCCGTATGGACGGGACAGGTTCTGTGCCCTCTGTGACACGTTGGTGAATTAAAAAAACATACTACGAAGGTTGATTGTGAATATTAACCACAGAGTCACAGAGAACACAAAGTGAATGATTTTGATAGTTATATCACTTGATATTTAGTGTAGTTGATACCTCAGCAATTCCCATACGGAGCCATCTTTCATTTTGTATTTGATCAAACCTATGTCTTTTGAATAATAGGATTCTTTATAAATATCGTAATTACTTCCGGGATTAGTAAGACGCAAGACATTGTAATGGTCTTGTCCTCTAATGCGAATGTAATTCAATGTGTCGAAAACACCATTGTCTTCATTGATGTAGCTGTTCTTTTTGATAAAGAATCTAAAGATCGGTTGATGGTTGATCTGTTCCGGATAATAATTGACGGCATATACAGCATCTTCAAAATGAGATTCATCATCTACAGATTGAGGAAAGATGGTAACCCTCGTACGACCATTTAATAGACTTTTTAGGGTGTAGCCATACTGCTCATAACACTTGGTATACAAATAAAAGGATTGATATTTATTGCTGACCTCTCGAAAAGATGTATCTACCCAAACACTGTCGGTGAGTCCGCTGAGACTGTCTTGATAGATCCAGTAAGTGGAATCTTTAAAATACAATCGACTCAAAGCATCGGGAAACAGTTTAACTGTATTGGTACTGGTGCAGGTTGCCGGTGGGTCCTTAAACCCTCCTGAATAAGGTTCATTACAACCCAAAGAGATGATTGAAATGAATACAAGAATTATTGCCAGATTTTTTATCAATTACTTTTTTTTTGAGTTGAATATGGCAACTTGTAAAGGAATGAGATTTGGACAAAATGTCCTATGCTCTTTTTGCTAAAAATCTCAAGTGGATACAGATAAGTTTGATCTTTGTATCTATCATAACTTGGAACATCTAAAAATTCGATTTCATATTTGTAGCTTATAGGCAATCGATGGCCCAAAGAGGCTATGAATCTCTTGCCTATTAGGAAGTTGATGCTGGGTGTGAAGTGTATCATATAACCTTTCTGTGTGTAAGCATTTACAGTGGTGATATTGTCTTTGGTAATGGTGTAGTGATCAAATTTATTGTTCAAAAATCCAACACCCAGATCTACTGAAAATCGCTTTGAAATGTTCAATTTCCGAATGTATCCAACATTATAGTAGTAGCCGTATGTCTTACTGTATTCATAAGGCATAGACAAACGTTTTCTGTCGCCATTTTGAAAGTTCAAGGCAAGGTCTAAAAAGAGTTTGTTTTTTTGAGTCAATTCAACCTGAAATTTAGTCTCTAAATACCTGTTGGTTTTAGGAATAAGGTGCGAACTCAATGAAAGTCCAATGTATGCAGCACGACCAGGGTTATTTGAGTCTGTGGCTTGACAGTAGTTATAAAAAAGCATGAACCCACAAAGGGTTAAAACAGAAAATTTCATAGTCATTTGTAAGACAAAAATAGAAGAAAAAAGTGAAAAGTCGAAAGAATAAAGAAAGGTGTCTCAAAGCAAGGACTCCACTGTTACAAGGAACAGCAAACTGAAATAAGTGAAAGGCGACTACGGGGGCGAGAGGCACAAAGACATAGCCTTAAAAATGCCGAAACACAGCAAGGATAGGCAGGTGGGGGAGGTGATTTTGAGGGAATAGGTGATGGCCTTATATTGTTTTATT
>DASWYG010000004.1:0-5273 GCA_036405075.1 Bacteroidia bacterium
GGGGTTGCTCCTTTCAGAGCGATGATCAAAGATCTCCTTGAAAAAAGAAAAGCAGACAATCAAATCCACCTGTTTTTTGGCACCCGAAACGCAGAAGACATCCTCTATAAAGATGAATTTGATCAATTGGCAATAAAGTATCCCAATTTTCATTTCCACCCCACATTAAGCCGTCAAACCTGGCAAGGGTTAACCGGATATGTACACGAACATTATCCTAAAATATTTGAATCCAAACCACCTGCACTGATCTATTTGTGCGGATGGACCAATATGATCAAAGAAGCAAGAGATATCCTCAAATTATATGGCTATAGCCGAAATGAGATAAAAGTTGAATTTTACGATTGATCTAAATTGAATTGAACAGAAATTTTAACGATATCTTCAACCTACTGTCAAAAAATGCCAGGCCCGGTAGAATATACAATGCCACTAAAGTCATTGCCAGTTACTATTACTCAAAATTGACCAAGAAACCACATCATTGGGGACTGCCAATTTCATTTTCAATAGAACCCACCACTTCTTGCAATCTCAGATGCCCGCAATGCCCAAGTGGATTAAGAAGCTTCAGCAGACCCACCGGCATGTTATCAATTGATCTTTTTAAAAAAAGCATTGATGCACTGCATAAAACCAGTGGTTATGTCACACTTTACTTTCAAGGAGAACCTTATCTCAATCAGGATTTCAGTGAAATGGTGGCATACGCCAATTCTCGTAAACTCTATACTGCAACCAGTTCAAATGCGCATTATTTCAACAAAGAGAATGCTGAAAAAACGGTGAAGAGCGGTTTAGATCGTATCATCATTTCAATTGATGGAACTGATCAGGAAACCTATGCCAAATACCGAAAAGGAGGCACGTTGGAAAAAGTACTTTCAGGCACCAGAGAACTTGTTGAAGCAAAAAAAAGATTAAAATCAAAGACACCACATATCATTTGGCAATTCATTGTATTTGCGCACAATGAAAATCAAATATCCACCATAAAAACAATGGCCAAAACATACAATGTTGATGAATTGGCTTTGAAGACCGCTCAGATCTATGATTATGAAACGGGTAGCGATTTGATACCTGTCAATGAAACTTTTAGCCGTTATGCGAAAGAAGAAAACAACCGCTACGAAATAAAAAACAAGTTGTTGGACCATTGCTGGCGACTGTGGAACAGTTGTGTCATTACCTGGGATGGAAATGTAGTGCCTTGTTGTTTCGACAAAGATGGCACCTATCAATTAGGAAACATATCCAATAAAACATTTAAAGAAATTTGGGATGGTGACAATTACAATCGATTCAGAGCCCAGATATTAAAAGGTCGCAGGCACATTGATATCTGTAAAAACTGTAGTGAGGGCACTTCTGTCTGGAAATCCTAACGGAGTACAAAAAAAGTACCTCTGAATTCATACCATTTTTTATCGGTGTCTTTGTATACCAATTTGTATACATAAATGTCTTGAGGAACTGTATTTCCATCAACCTTGCAATCCCAGGTAGAGTTTAAATCATTACTTTCATATAACAATTCTCCCCAACGGTCATAAATACTAAACACCGATTCAAGTGGTGTAAAATTCAAAACTTTTATGAAAAGATCGTTCAATCTGTCGTCATTGGGATATACTGCATTTGGAATGAAAACATAATGAGGGCAACTGTCCTGAAACAAAACCTCATCCTCGGAAAAACAGCCAAATTGATTGGTAACCCTCACTTTATAAGTACCGGGCAAGCTAACGGACTTGGTTTGTGTTACATCGTTATCCGGTGTCCAAAGGTATTGTAATCCGACACCTGCACCAGCATCCAACAAGATGGTCTGATTTTGACACATCAGCTTGTCCTGCCCGAGATAAACGATTGGATTTGGGTTTTCAGTAATATTGACAGATTTGTGTACGCTGTCACAAGTTCTGCTATCAGACCTTATGGTCAAATCAACAAAATAAGTCCCTTGGGTATTGACATTGATAGAAGGTGTTGTAGCGCCGGTGTTCCACAAATAATTGACGCCAGTAATAGCTGAAGAGGTGGTACTCAAAGTGATAGGGAAATTTCCTCCTGCACAATAACTGGTATCTTTAGGAAAATAAAATTTGGGAATGGGTGAATTGTATACCACAACACTTACCTGATCGAAAGAATCGGTACCATCTAAAAAAGTCGTTTTCAGATTGGTTCTGTATGTACCGGGGGTATTGTAAATCACAATAGTAACTCGGAAGTCACTGCTACTGATGTGGCCACCTGTAAAGTCGTAATGGTATTTTCTATTGACTGTATCCGGTTCTTCCTGATCGGCTTCATATATGAGCCCATCACCAACGCAGAGGTAATAGACCAAACGGTCAAAAGAATAGACATTAACTCCTTGAATTACAGTAAATAAAAGGAGCAAAATGCGTAAAAATCTCATCATTTTTGCTTATTTTGAATGTATTCGGTCTTTAGCCTGCTGCAAATTTTATACCTTTCGTCTCTGGTATCGGAATAAAGTGCATCAAGAACTTCAAAAACATCTTTAATTCCAATTTGTTCAGCCCATTCAAAAGGACCTTTTGGATAAGCTGTACCCAGTTTCATACCTAAATCAATATCATTTCGGTCGGCCGTTCCTTCTTGAAGTGTATAATAAGCCTCATTGATGATCATCATGATTACTCGGGGCGACACCAATCCTACTCTCGAATCAACTTTATTTGCATTGGACCAACCCAATTGAGAGAAAACAGTTTGATTGAATTCTTCGCTTAAAATGCAATACTCAATTGAAGGTCTTAAAAGAAATGTCTGTAAAGCATTGATACCGGCTACGCGTGAAAATAAGTGTTTGGGAATAATTGCATCGAGTTGGACTTTAACCGAAGAAAGGAAAAGCAGTGTTTGACCATTCAGTTGGTTGTAGTCATCCAAACCAGACTGGTCGTCGTCAAAATTGAGGTCAAATATGACATCATAATTGGCAGAATGGATATTTTTTGTACTTTCGAGGCGGGTAAAATTCAACCCGACGGATGAAAGTACTTGATTTAATTCTGCTGACCTTTCTGGCGAGCCTTTTACAGCAATGTTCATTCGAGCGCAAAATTACAAATACAAACATGGAAAAAAAAATCATATTAAGCACCTCGGCCCCCTCACCTATTGGTCCTTATTCGCAAGCTGTATTAATTGGTAACACGCTGTATTGCAGCGGTCAAATTGCATTGGACTCTAATGGAACTTTTCACAATGAATCTGTTGAAACTGAGGCCAAACAAGTTATGGCAAATATTGGACATGTCTTAAAAGCATCAGGAATGGATTATTCAAACATTGTTAAAACCAGTATCTTTTTAACCAATATGGATGATTTTGCTACTGTAAACACTATTTATGCATCGTACTTTTCCGGCGACTTTCCGGCCAGAGAAACAGTACAAGTTAGTGCACTGCCAAAAGGTGCAAAAGTTGAAATCAGTGTGATAGCGGTAAAATAAGGTCCTTATCACTCATTCAGCTCTCTCCCAATGGATCTGTACAAGACCGGTTTCAAACTGTTTAGCAGATTTAGTTTTCCATTTGGATGAAGTACCCTGACTGTGGAATAATTTTGTTCCTGAGCCAAGAACCACAGGCACATAAGAGACTATAATTTCATCTACCAAATCAAGTTTTAGAAATTCATTGACGATTTGTGCTCCGCCATCCACAAAAACATTCTTTCCTTTTTTAGACTTTAATTCTGAGACCAGTTCACTCAGATTACCATTATAAAATTCCACGCTATCTTTACTTTCCTGATGGGTTCTGGTGATCACATAAGTTTTTCTTTCACTATGTGGGTATGGTATTCCGAAGCTCAGAACTTTTTCGTATGTTTTTCGTCCCATGATGACAGTATCAATTGTTGAGACAAAATCTGCATATCCATAATCCTCCCCTTCTTTTTCAACGGAAGCGAGAAAACTCAGATCATCATTATCCGCAGCAATGTATCCATCGATACTGGCGGCTATATATACAACTACTTTAACATCATTAGACATAAGCCGCAAATTCATTAAAATTTACGACAAGTACGATAAAAAGAAATCTATAAGAACAAGATAAGTAATAGAAAACCCCAATGGTCAAAACGAACGTTCAACCATTGAGATTGACTTATCCGTTCATTTGTCTTTTTTACAAGTATTGACACCAATTAAGGTATACAAAGGGCAAAAACCCATTAAACTGGTGAGTGCAAATACCACTGCAAGCACCAACAAAACAAGGCCCAAGGTTCCGGTTATAGTTCCTCCAAAATAGAGAAATGCGATAATGATTGCGACCATCACTCTAATGATTCTGTCGGCAGTACCCATGTTTTTTTTCATATTCTTTTAAATTAAAAATGCTATTGCTTATAACTATACGCAAATAGAATAAACATTAGAATCGGAAGCGGTGACATAAGTCACCACACCCTTAAACATGACAGAGATCATATAACCTCAATACCTTCAGTATGTTGTTTGATTTTTTGGTCTGCTTCTAATTTTTTAAGCAATCGACTAACAACTTCTCTAGCGGAACCTAGTTCATTGGCCAATTCTCTATGAGATATTTTCACTGGATTCTTCCCGAAGACACTCACCCTTTGTTTTAGAAACTCCAGTATGCGCTTGTCTAATCGGTCATATAGCAGTAGGTTAATGGTCGATAGCAATTCAGTGTATCTCTGATCAAATAAGTTGTAAAACAGCAAATTCAAGCGTGGTTGTTCGTTCACCCATACTTTCAATCTATCCATTTTCAACAGCAACAGGGTACTGTCTTCAACACATTCGGCAAACACTTTACTTTTTTCATCTCGCATACCTGCCATAAATGACATGATACAACTTTCATAAGATTGCACATAATAGAGCAATAATTCTTTGTCTTCCTGACGGGTAAACACCTTCAACAAACCATCGGTAAGAATTGGCACGACATTGACGTATTGACCTTCTGAGAGTATTTGTGTACCCTTAGTAAAGTGTTTCACATCAGAATTTTTGACCATGGTTTCGATCAAATCTTTACCTAGAAACCCCAATTTACTTTGAAGACTGTTCAACACGATGGTGTCCATAAATGCATTTTACTGCAAAATACTTCAAACTTATTAATTTAACAATCTTTGATTGATTTAAATCTAAAAAAATAAGCAGAGGCCGATTAGAAGCCGACCCCTGCATAAAACACAAATCAACTATTTATAATTAAGAACTGTTCAATTAATGATGCGCGAT
>DASWYG010000005.1:0-6919 GCA_036405075.1 Bacteroidia bacterium
GACGGCAATTTGGCCAGCCACTCTACCTACCTTGAAAAAATTGGATACATAGAAGTAAGAAAATCTTTTATTGGCAAAAAACCGAACACTGGTTATCGAGCAACTAAAATTGGAAAATTGGCTTTTCAAACCCATTTGAAGGCTTTAGAAAAACTATTGAAACCTTAATTTTTTTTACCCATTAACTTTGAAATACAAAGTACTTTATATATGAAAATAAAAATGATTTTACCGGCTCTAACTGAAGCCGAAAACCCTTACTGGAGACCCATCAAATACTCACTCTTCCCTCCTCTTGGTCTCGCCACCTTAGCCTCTTATTTCGATCCAAATGATGAAATCACTTTGGTGGATCAACATGTGGAATCTTTAACATTAGACGATCATCCCGATTTGGTGGTCATTCAAGTATACATCACCAATGCTTATCGTTCTTATCAAATTGCCGATCACTACAGAAGCATTGGTTCTTATGTTATTTTGGGTGGCTTACACGTTTCTTCTTTGCCTGAGGAAGCTGCTCCACACGCCGATACTTTGTTCATTGGTCCGGGTGAGGATACATTGCCATTGTTCATCGAAGATTTCAAAAAACGACAGGCTAAAAAAAGATATGTTTCAGGCATCAGAACGCTTAGCGGTATACCTCCCATTCGAAGAGATTTGATCAAACGCGAACGCTATCTTGTACCTAACTCAATTGTAGTGAGCAGAGGTTGTCCGCATCACTGCGATTTCTGTTACAAGGATGCATTTTATGAAGGTGGTAAGTCTTTTTATGTTCAACAAGTGGATGAAGCATTGGCTGAAATAGAAAGGCTGCCCGGTCGACATTTGTACTTCCTGGATGATCATCTTTTGGGCAATGCAAAATTTGCCGCTCAATTGTTTGATGGCATGCGAGGAATGAACAGAGTGTTTCAGGGAGCTGCTACCATCGATTCCATCTTGAGAGGCAATTTGATTGAAAAGGCTGCAGAAGCAGGTCTAAGAAGTTTGTTTGTTGGTTTTGAAACTTTATCTGAAGCCAATTTAAGACAAAGCAATAAGAAACAAAACCTTGAAAAAGACTACGAAAAAGCCATAGCCAGATTGAATGATCTGGGCATCATGATCAATGGCAGTTTTGTTTTTGGACTGGATGATGATGACAAAGACGTATTCAAACAAACTGTTGATTGGGCTGTCAGAAACGGTATCACCACTTCAACCTTTCACATATTAACGCCATATCCGGGTACCCAATTGTATAAAGACATGATGTCACAAGGCAGAATCATTACCGACAATTGGGATCTCTATGACACCAGAAACGTGGTATACGAAACCATGAGAATGAGTGCACAAGAATTAAAAGAAGGCTACGATTGGGCTTATCGTTCATTCTATTCATGGTCGAACATTTTCAAAGCTTCTATGACACATGATGAAGTTAAGCACAAATTGAAACATTTATTTTATTCAGGTGGCTGGAAAAAGTTTGAACCTGTATGGAATTTCCTGATCAAATTCAGACACCTCAACAGCATGCTGCCGGCATTGGAAGCCATATTATCCAAGGTCAGTCAAAACGACTTAAATCAAGCCAATTTAAAAAACATTCAAACCAGCGACAATCAATTATAATTTACGATTATGAAACGTTCAACCTATCAACAAACAAACTTTATTTCTTCTGGAAAAATATGCTTTGTGATCATTTTTTCTATCGCCATGGCCTTTTTAGAATCAGCAGTGGTGATCTATTTACGAGAATTGTATTACCCAGAAGGTTTTGGTTTTCCTTTAAAATCGATGGACAAAACTTTAATGTTAACTGAACTGTTAAGAGAGTTGGCCACCATCATCATGCTGATTAGCATTGGCTATTTGAGCAGTCAAAACAAACGAGAACGCTTTGCCATTTTCCTTTTATCCTTTGCCGTTTGGGACATTTTCTATTATGTGTTTTTAAAGGCTTTATTGAATTGGCCATTGGGTCTCAACGACTGGGACATCTTATTTTTATTGCCATTGCCTTGGTATGGTCCCGTTTGGGCACCCGTTTTAATATCGATCATGATGATCTTATATGCCATGTTATTGTTAAATTCATTGAAAACCGGATTTCCATTTAAACACCATATCAGAGACATCATCATGATCAGTTTAGGAACCACTATGGTATTGTATAGCATGATGGAAGATGCAATTATGATGAATATGCATGGGATGCCGGTTGATCAAATTGCATTGAATCATGTTCCAATTTCATTTAATCTTTGGATATACTTTAGCGGTATTGGACTTTATCTGTATACCGGTATTCAAATTTGGATGCGCATACAAACTGGGAAGCAAACCAGTCACATCATAACGTTTTGATCATTTGATTTGACGGGTATTTGCCCTTAATGCACTGTCAAATTGATTTGAATTCACCTTGGTTCTGGCCTGATTCATTTTGATTTTAGGCTTATTGTGAATGTATTTGAAATACATGAAGAATGCTGAACCAAAAAACAGGCACATGAAGGTCAGCAAGATCAAAATTTTATAGGATTTCTTTTGCATACAAGCGGGTCACAAAAATAGCAAATTAAAAACTTCTGCCAATTCCTAGTATCCACCTTTGAGCAAAATAACCTTTATCTGAATATGGTGGTGTGTTCAACAACATCGGCACATCGAATCTGAGCGCAAATGGTTGTATCAAACTTCTATTTCCCCATCTATAGATATTGGCCACAACACCCAAACCGGCATCAGCTCTTAAAGGTGAAACTATGTTTGAATTTGAAAGTATATTCGAGTTATAAATTACGCCTGCATCGGCAAATGCATATAAGTCTATCTTCAACCAATTGCGTGTGAATTTTGGTCTGATTTTGAACAATCGATCAAAGTCAATTTCAATGCTTGCAGAAGTTCCACCATTGCCATTGTATAAATGATATTGGTTGCCATTTGACATAACAGGAGCTAAATAACCTGCATATCCTCTAAGGTTTAAGCCGCCACCAATTTGAAAATGATTGGTAGAGTTGCCGTAACCCAACCAAGTTTCAGGAATGTAACCTCTTGATCGGGTGAACTTACTTTCTAACATTTCTTCCATATTGGCACCGGCTAGGTTGAGCATACTCTCTTCAGGGATGTTGCTGCCTTCTATGTGTTGAAAATAGTATCTGGTTCTGATATCAATTTTTCCTAAATGGTTGTTGTTGACCACTTCAAATTTCCAAAAAGCGTAAGAAAAGTCTTTAGACAAGCCGTTGCCTCTCAGAGTTGATTTGATAACCCCGTCTCCCCTTTTGTATCTGTAATTTCGGGTATAATCGATGTTGACACTTGAATTCGATTTTTCATTTCTGTCATTTGAATTCAAATAAGGCCAGTAGAGATCACTGATCATGCCAATGCTTTTGTAATAAAAGCTGAATTTGTTTTTACCAAATGACTTTTCAAATCCCAGGCGGTCATAAAACAATCCATCTAAAAGTCTGGTATCCCAAAATATATAGGCATCTCTTCCAACTAAATTTTTATAAAGCAGTTTATATGACAACGGCAGGCGCTCTGAATTGCTGTATTTTTTTTCAGCTCCAAATCCAGAGTTGTACCAAAAGGTGTAATCCAATACATGTTTATTTCTTGCATATTCAAAATGCCCTGCAATACCGATTTTTAAACCATCTACAGCATTGAACCACATATCTGGTCGCCATTCGTAAGTTTGATGATTGAAGCCTTGAAAATAAGGACGGCCGGTATTCAATTTGGTTTTATAAGGCAAACGGTAACTGCCTCTGCGTTTTACATTGTCTATTCTATAAACATCAGCTAAACGATGTGAAGGATCTATTTCTACTTGCTCGTATTTACTGTTCAACGTGATGGTGTCAACATAGGTTCTATTGAGATCACCCCAACCTTTCCAAGTTTTTAATACTTGACCTGAATTGGATTTATTGAAATAAGTATTCGGAATGGTAAAAAAGGAGGTGCTTCCATTTCGGTCTGTGAGCTTCAAATCAATAGGCATTTGCATTTCGCCTTTTCGTTTTAGTTTCACTTTGTATTTGTATTCACCTTTTTCAGTCTTACCAATTTTCTTAACCGATACAATTTTATAGTCGATGGTTTTTGTTGTTTCCATCCATTGATCAAAAAACCAATTGAGGTCTACTTTGGTGTATTCGATGATGGATTGTCTGAAATCTTCAGGATAAGGGTGAGCAAATTTCCATTTGTCGAAATAGTGTTTCATGGCATTCAGAAACAATTCATCGCCCAACACATATTGTAGGTTGTACAACATTGTTGCGGTTTTATAATAAACGTGCCTATAGCCTCCACCATGCCCTGTAGCAGATGAAAAATCATCGCTGTGGGTGTTCAATGGCATATCACTTTTATTGGCTGCATCATACAAATAACCTTGATAAACGTATTGATCGTCGAGGCTATTCGGGTACATTGGAATGCCATTGATTTTTTTAATGCTCCACGAGGTCAGGAATTGAGTAAAGCCTTCATCGAGCATTGCGCGATAGGTTTCATTGTTACCGATCATACCATAAAACCAATTGTGCCCCACTTCATGTGCGATCACATATTTATGATCAGGCCAATTGCCGCCATTGAGAGTGATCATTGGATATTCCATGCCATCTCTGGCATCGGCAGCTACGATTTTAGGATAGCCATACATACCAAAATCGGTGCTGTATATTTTAACCACATTGGCAACAAAATTGGCTGTTGGGCGCCAATATGCCGCGTTTTGTTCCTGAGCAAGAGCAATGCATCTGATGCCATTCCAGTTTTTTTCACCTATTCTGTATTTGGGATCTGCGGTAAAGGCAAAGTCGTGTACATTTTCAGCGTGATAGATCCATGTTTTTTTATAGCCTTTTGGCGTATTGAATTTGTAGTTATTGGGTTTGTAAACTACCCTGCTCAATGTTTTTTGTTGACCATTTTCTTTTACGGTGATGGTTTCTATAGTAGAATCGGAGTAATTTGAAATGTCTAATTTTTGTCTCAAAGATGCCGGCATTACATCATTTTCATTGGTAAGTGCACCGGTAGCTTCAACTACATATTCAGAAGGGAAAGTCAATTTCACATCGTAAACACCATAATCACCATAAAATTCTTTACCAAGATGTTGATCGGTTTCCCAGCCAAATTTGCGGTCGTAAACGCATATACGCGGGTACCAGTGTACACCATCAAAATGTTTAGACGAATCATCTGTCATAAAGGTTTTGAATCGTCTTCTCATCGAACCATTGTCCCAATGCGTGGTAAAATTCATATTAAATTCGGCAGAGGTATTGGGTTCAATGGCTTCAGGTAAATCTACGATCAATATGGTATTATCCAATTTGAAGTTAACCGGCTTGCCATTGAAGGTCATGGATGAAACAATGGTACCTAGTTTTTTTGCTTCGTAGGAACCAAATGAAGTTTGTTCATGGTTCACTTCATTGAGTTCGTGCGCATAACTACCGGGTTGAAAGGCATTTTGATACAAGTGAAAATACACGCGATTGAGTTTATCCGGACTGTTGTTGAAATACACCAGTGTTTCGCTGCCTTTTACCAGATTGGCAGTGTCGATGATCTCAGCTTCAATGATGTAATGAACGTCCTGCTGCCAATAAGATGGATATGGTTTTCTATTCTTCCAATAATCTTTGTGTTTTATGTTTTGAGCGTTCAATTGAAGGCCAAACAATACGATGACACTAAGTACAAATCTCATACTATGTTGTAAATATTAATTGCGAAAATAGTTAAAAAACTACAGAGAGGTGCAAGGCTTATTTTAAAGCAAGCAAGCGGTGCAATTCAAGGCGGGTTGATTCTTCATTGAATCGTCCGCAGTATTCGGCTGTAGTGGTATGACTGCTGTTGTCTTTGATGCCTCTGCTGGCAACACACAAATGTTTAGCATTGATGATGACAGCCACATTGTCTGTACCTAGAATGTGTTTCAGTTCATTTGCAATTTGCATGGTCATGCGTTCTTGCACTTGAGGGCGTTTAGAAAAATATTCGACTATTCGGTTCAGTTTTGATAAGCCAATGACTTTTCCATTAGGGATGTATGCAACATGAGCAGTTCCAAAAAAAGGCACAAAATGATGCTCACAATTCGTATAAAAATTGATGTCCTTCTCAAGGAGCATTTCATTGTATCTGAATTTGTTTTTAAAATGAGATACTGCGGGTTTATTTTCAGGATTAAGTCCCCAGAACATTTCTTTAACATACATTTTAGCCACTCTGTTAGGGGTTCCTTTAAGACTATCATCGTCTAAATCGAGCCCAAGTGTTTCCATAATGGCTTTAAAGTGATCGGCAATTATTGCTATCTTTTGATCATCGTTTATATCAAATGCATCCTCTCTAAGAGGTGTATTGGTATGAGTGAAGTCAAAATCGTGATCGTGATCGTGGTCGTGATCTGAGTGGTTATTTTCCATCGAATTCTACAAAATTATTTTCAGTTTCATAAAGTCTGACGCTTAATTCATATTTATTGTCTATGTGAGTTCTGATGAGGTTCCAAATGACAATTGCAATGTTTTCGGCTGTGGGGTTCAGGGATTTGAATTCGGTGGTATCTTCGTTGAGGTTGCGATGATCGAATTTATCGTGAACTTCCCTTTGTATAATGTCTTTCAATATTTTGGTATCTATGACATAACCGGTCATTGGATCTATTTCACCTTTGACTTTCACTTCTAACATGTAATTGTGACCATGATAGTTGGGGTTATTGCAAACGCCGAATATCCTTTTGTTTTCTTCTTCACTCAAGCCCGGATTGTGTAATCTGTGTGCGGCATTGAAATGGGCTCTTCTAAATACTGAAACGAACATTATGTGATGTTATAAACCAATGAATCCTGAAATGGTTTTAAGG
>DASWYG010000006.1:0-6990 GCA_036405075.1 Bacteroidia bacterium
CATTTCATTTGTCGAATTTTCGAAAAGAAATGGAGAATCAACCAATGACTATCTTGTCAATTTACAAAGACTGAAATGGGACATCCCTGCTGCTGAAATTGTTGTAAACAAAGAGCAAAGTGGACCTCCAACACCTAAACCTGTCAGTATAGAAATCATAGGTGAAGATTTTGATGAACTTTCTGCTGCTTCCAATGATCTAAAGAAATTCTTAACTGAAGCAAACATTGAAGGCATAAGCAATTTAAAATCCGATTTTGTAAACAACAAACCTGAGATCGTATTTGATATTGATCGCGAGAGAGCTTTAAGAGAAGGACTTTCGACCTCTCAATTGGCAATGGAAATAAGAGGCGCAGTTTATGGTGTTGAAGCATCAAAATTCAGAGATGTTGACGATGAATACCCAATTCAATTGAGGTACAATGCCGATCAAAGAATTGACATCGAAACCATCAGAAACTTAAAGATCACTTACCGCGACATGAACATGGGGGGCGCAGTTAGAAGTGTGCCATTGTCTTCTGTTTGCGATATCCGTTACGATTACACTTATGCCGGTATCAAAAGAAAAAATGACAAAAGAGTTATCACTTTGTCGTCTGATGTAAAAGAAGGCTACAACCCAAATGAAGTAGTTGCTAAAGTACAAGGTGTAATGACCAAATTCAAAGCCAAAGGTGATGTCATAGTTAAGTTTGCCGGCGACCAAGAAGAACAGGTTGAAACCATGAATTTCTTAGGCAATGCCATGCTAACAGCTATTGGTTTAATGCTATTGGTATTGGTAGGCTTGTTTAACTCTATTGGCAAACCAATCATCATACTTTCTGAAATCGTATTCAGTATCATCGGTGTATTGTTGGGTGTAGCCATTTTCAAAATGGACATGAGTATTGTAATGACCGGTATAGGTATAGTGGCACTGGGTGGTATAGTAGTAAGAAATGGTATTTTGCTTGTTGAATTTGCCGAATATTCACGAGAAGGTGGTATGTCGCTTTATGAGGCAACTCTTGAAGCCGGAAGAACCCGTATGACCCCTGTTGTATTAACAGCAACTGCTGCCATTCTTGGTTTGATTCCACTTGCCGTTGGACTGAACATCAATTTTGAAACTTTGTTCTCTCACCTTGATCCACACATTTTCTTTGGTGGAGACAGTGTGGCTTTCTTTGGCCCTTTGAGCTGGACTATGATTTTCGGATTGTTTTTCGCAACTGGTCTTACACTATTGCTAATTCCGGCAATGTATTTGATCGCTGAAAGACTCAAAAGAAAATCCATTATCATCCTCAATCACTTTGAAATGTCAAGTGCATTGGCATACATACCTTTCCTGATCCTTATTCTCAGAATTGTACTTTACTTCAAAAAAGTAAAATTGGATTACGGAAACTTGGATGCATAAAAGTGCGGAACAGTTATAGTCGTAGCGCCGGATCAAAATTTGATCCGGCGTTCTTTTTTACTGAAAATCAATGCTTATTCAATTCTCGTGATGTACAATATGAGATAAATAACAATCATATAACATTTTCATGTAGCTGACTCCAGTATTTTTTCCTATAATTGTATAAATAAATTAATTCTTATGGCCATGACATCTACAATTAAAACCCTTATTTTATCCATTATTTGTGCAATTACAGTACTGCCATTTCAATCTTGTAAAAAAGGACCTGATGATCCGTTTCTGAGTCTCAGATCCAGAAAAGCAAGACTTGAAGGCGAATGGACTCTGCAGACCTACAAAAAGAATGGAACCGAGCAAAAATTATCGGGCACCACTACTTACACATTTAAAAAAGATGGAACTGCAACCTACAAATCAACAGTGGGCAGTTTTAGTACGATCACAGATCAACGTTGGGACTTTCTCACCAAAGGCAACGATTACAAGAAAAAAGAGCGATTGTTCATTTATGACAATGAAAACATTGATGGCAATGTTTATGACATTGTTGAGCTGAGAAACGACAAACTTGTGTTGGCTTACAAAGTGGTTTCCAGTGGTAAAACCGATGAATACGTCATCGAATATACCCAATAGACTCTCCATAAATCGCTCATAAAAATTAAGCCCCACTTACTGCAATTCAATGCAGCAGTAATGTAATTCTCATGGAATTGCTCTAATTTTGCGGGATGACTGTCCTGAGAAATTGTCTCATACTGTTTAACCTTATTTTCATTTCGGTTTGTCCGGCACAGGGTATTTTAACCGGGGCTGAACAAACCGATTTGTATTTACCACAATTAAAATCAGGAAAAATAGCTTTGGTGGTGAATCAAACCAGCACAATTGGCAGAACTCATTTGGTCGACAGCCTAAAAGCCAGAGGAGTAAAAATCAGTGTGATCTTTGCTCCTGAGCATGGATTCAGAGGCAATGTAAGTGCTGGCACAACAGTTTCAGGAGGAAAAGACGAAAAAACAGGGATTAAAATCATCTCACTTTACGGCAATCACAAAAAACCCACCAAAGAGGATCTTGAAGGCATCAATCAAGTGGTATTTGATATTCAGGATGTTGGAGTCAGATTTTATACTTACATCAGCACCATGCATTATGTCATGGAAGCCTGTGCCGAAAATCAGATCCCATTTTTAGTGCTCGACAGGCCCAATCCGAACGGCCATTATGTTGATGGCCCCATCATGGACAGTGCTTACATGAGTTTTGTTGGCATGCACCCGATTCCCATCGTTCATGGCTGTACTGTCGGCGAACTGGCCGGAATGATCAATGGTCAAAAATGGCTTAAAGGCAAAATCAATTGCAATCTGACAGTAGTAAAATGTAAAAATTACACCCATCACTCAGTTTACGTATTGCCAATAAGACCTTCTCCAAATTTACAATCCCAAAGTTCAATATACTTATATCCTTCATTAGGACTATTTGAGGGCACCACAATGAGCATTGGACAAGGCACGGATTTGCCATATCAGTCATTTGGCTCTCCGGCTTTTGATTGGGGTAATTTGACTTTTAAACCTGTAAGCATACCGGGAGTTGCTGAAAAACCAAAGTTTTTAAACATACCATGTACTGGGTTCGATTTAACCTGGTATGGAGACAATAAGGCCAGAAACGAGGCAGAAATCAACCTCAATTGGCTCATTTTATCTTACCGATTGAGTAAAAATAAGGGTCAATTCTTTAATGATTTTTTTGAAAAACTGGCAGGAACATCTGCTTTAAGAAAGCAAATTATTGCAGGAATGAGTGCCACAGAAATTAAGTTAAATTGGCAAAAAGGACTGGACAATTATGTCAAAATGAGGCAAGAATATCTGTTATATCCACTTTAAATGTTCAGAAAGTCGAAAAAAAGTGGACACATTGAACAGCTTGATTTTATTCATTTTGAGAAAAAAACTGACGTTTTACAAGGAATTTTATCCATCTGATGTGAAAAAAATAAAAAAGATTTGGAATTTCAAGGATAATATAACTACCTTTGCACTCCCAATTTTTTAAAACATGGCAAGAGTTTGTGATCTAACAGGAAAAAAAGCGTTGAAAGGAAATAATGTTTCCCATTCTAACCGCAAGACCAAACGCAGGTTTTATGCAAACCTTCAGGAAAAGAGATTTTACATTCCCGAAACCGGCGAATGGATTACGCTGAAAGTTTCAACCTCTGCTATCAGAACCATCAATAAGATCGGTATCACAGAAGCATTGAACAGAGTTTTCAAAAAAGGAACCATCTAATCATTCAAAATCATGGCAAAAAAAGGCAATCGCATACAAGTCATATTGGAGTGCACCGAGCAAAAGAATTCTGATGTTCCAGGCATGAGCAGGTACATCACTACCAAAAACAAGAAAAACACAACTGAAAGGATTGAGTTGAAAAAATACAACCCTTTCATGAAGAAAGTAACCGTTCACAAAGAAATTAAATAATTTAGACCATGGCAAAAAAGGTAGTTGCAACCCTGAAAAAAGAAGGAGAAGGCAAAGACTTCGTTAAAGTGTTCAAAGCTGTCAAATCAAAAAATGGCGCTTACTCTTTTAAAGAGGACATCGTTAGCGGAGAAGAAGCTAAAACCTATTTTAAATAATAAGATATTTAAATCGAAATCAGCCTCCGGAAACGGGGGCTTTTTTGTTCATCCCATCAATACATGTCAATTTTCGACTTTTTCAAAAAAGACAAATCAACAGAGAATAAACCCTCTGCAGGACAAGGTCTTGAGAAAACAAAAGAATCTTTCTTTGGCAAACTCACAAAAGCCATTGCAGGAAAATCCAGTATCGACGCTTCTTTCCTCGATGAACTTGAAGAAATTCTGGTAACCAGCGACGTAGGCATAGATACGACTTTGCGCATCATCGCCAGAGTTGAAGAACGCGTAAAAAAAGACAAATACATCAATTCCAACGAACTTCATTTGCTTCTCAGAGATGAAATCAGTTTGTTGCTCACCGAAAACAAAAAGACTCCTGATGTTGATTTCGACCTCAACAATGTCTCAAAACCTTATGTCTTAATGGTTGTTGGTGTCAATGGTGTGGGTAAAACCACTACCATCGGTAAATTGGCCAATCAATTTAAAAAACACGGCAAAAAAGTGTTGCTCGCCGCAGGAGATACTTTCAGAGCAGGTGCAGTTGACCAACTCGAAATATGGAGCAAACGCGTTGGTTGCGACTTCATTTCACATGGCATGAACACAGACCCTTCTGCTGTTGCCTATGATGCTGTGAACAAGGCCAAAAACGAAAACTACGATATTGTAATCATTGATACCGCCGGCAGATTGCACAACAAAATCAATCTGATGAATGAACTCAGCAAAATTAAACGCGTGATGGGTAAAGTCATAGACTATGCTCCCAACGATGTGATGCTGGTTCTTGATGCCTCAACCGGACAAAACGCCTTTGAACAAGCTCGACAATTTACAGCCGCTACCGAAGTAAGTTCACTCGCACTGACCAAATTGGATGGCACTGCTAAAGGTGGTGTCGTATTAGGCGTAAGTGATCAATTCAAAATCCCTGTCAGATACATCGGCATTGGTGAAGGTATCGATGACATCAGACTTTTTAAACCTGTAGAATTCGTCAATTCATTATTTGAGGTCTAAACATGAGAACAAAATCTCTAAAACCTAATAAAATCAATATTGTAACTCTTGGTTGCAGCAAAAACTTGGTTGATTCCGAAGTATTGCTAAGTCAACTGAAAGGCAATAAAATGGATGCTACTCATGAATCTGAAAAAAACGATGCCAACATCATCGTGGTCAATACCTGCGGATTCATTGATAATGCCAAACAAGAAAGCATAGATACCATACTGCAATATGTAGATGAAAAAGAAGCCGGAAGAATCGACAAATTGTATGTCACCGGTTGCCTCTCTCATCGTTATAAAGACGAACTTGAAAATGAAATCCCTCAAGTTGATGCTTATTTTGGAACACTTGAATTGCCTAATCTTCTCAAAACTTTAGGAGCAGATTACAAGCATGAACTCATAGGTGAAAGACTAACCACCACACCTCAACATTATGCTTACCTCAAAATCAGCGAAGGTTGCAACCGCCCATGTTCATTTTGTGCAATACCTTTAATGAGAGGCAAACACGTGTCTAAACCAATAGAACAAATTGTTCTTGAAGCTGAAAACTTGGTAAAGAACGGCACCAAAGAAATCATGCTGATCGCTCAAGAAAGCACTTATTACGGCATGGATCTTTATGGTGAAAGAAGACTTAAAGAATTACTGGAGAAACTTTCTGATGTAAAAGGATTAGAGTGGATACGATTGCATTATGCCTACCCATCTCAATTTCCTGAAGAGATACTCCCTGTTATTGCAGCAAAAGACAATATCTGTAAATACCTCGACATACCCGTTCAACACATCTCAGACAATGTGCTTAAAAGCATGAGAAGAGGTATCACCAGAAGGAAAACTTATGAATTGCTGAACACAATACGCGAAACTATTCCAGGTATAACATTAAGAACTACTTTACTTGTTGGTCATCCGGGCGAGACAGAACAGGATTTCGAAGAACTCAAACAGTTCATCAGAGATTTTGAATTTGACAGATTGGGCGTTTTCACATACTCTCACGAAGAAAATACGCATGCGCATACATTGATTGATGATGTACCCGCAGAGGTGAAACAAAAACGCGCCGAAGAATTAATGGCCATACAGGAAGAGATCTCTATGGAAAAAAACCATGCAAAAATTGGTAAAACACTCAAAGTTTTGTTTGATCGAAAAGAAGGCAATTACTTTGTAGGCCGCACCGAGGCTGATTCGCCTGAAGTAGACAATGAAGTGTTGGTGGATGCCAATGAAAATTTTGTCAGAATCGGAGATTTCGCGAATATTGTTATCACTTCTGCCGAATCATTTGATCTGATCGGTAAGTTACAAAAATGAAATTCCCTTCAACAGAACTGCCCATCCTAACGAATACCACCCGGGACTTCGTAACGGAAAACGAACAATTAAAATCCATCATCGGAGCCGCTCATCCATTTTATTCAATTGAAAAAGCGATCGAATTAAAAAAAGGCCAATGTGATCGCAGCACTTTGGTAAAAGTATTGAATCGTTGCTATGAACCAATTTTCAAGGGACATTCAAATGATGATGCCGTTAAAAATAACATTCAACTACTTGCAAACGAAAACACATTTACAGTAACAACCGGACAACAATTGCATTTGTTTTTCGGGCCTGCATTTGTGATGTATAAGATCCGTTCGATCATAGATACAGCTAAGCAACTAAAGATTGAATACCCTCAATACAACTTTGTACCTGTGTATTGGATGGCCGGTGAAGACCACGATTTTGAAGAAATAAAAAACACTCATGTGTTCAACAAAACTTTTACTTGGAACACTGATCAGCAAGGTGCTTGTGGGAGATTTCATTTGAATGAAGTTCCGGAATTGATACAATCGATAAAAGATTCTGTGAACATGGATGAAGCTCAAAAAGA
>DASWYG010000007.1:0-11360 GCA_036405075.1 Bacteroidia bacterium
TAACCAAAACCATGAGAGGCCGATACGCATATCTGGTAAAAGTAAACTACGACAATTATGGTAAATCCATTATTCCGGAGCGCTCTATGGTAAACAATTCCATTCTCAGGTATTTCTATGTGGTAGAAGACAAGATCAATCCACTTTTGGATGTCACCTTTGATGGCAAACACATTGGCAATGGTGAAATAGTTTCTTCCAATCCTACCATTTATATCAGCAGTAAAGATGAAAATACTTTGAACTGGCAAACTGATACCAATGGCATAAAAATATGGCTTAAAAAACCTAATTCCAGTACTTTTGAGAGGATAGATTTCAATACATCGGATGTTAAATTCTATCCTGCAACATCCTCATACAATTTGGCCAAAGCTGAATTTAAACCGGGTAAATTGACAGATGGTATATACACTTTAAAAGTTCAATCGAATGATGCCAATGGCACGAATTCAGGCGTTACAGAATACATGATCAATTTCACTGTGATCAATCAGGCTTCAGCAACCAATTTTTATCCGTATCCAAACCCTTGTACAAATGCCATGAGGTTTGTGTTTACATTGACCGGCACCGAAGTTCCTGATTACATCAACATCAAAATCATGACCATTCAGGGTAAAGTAGTGAAAGAGCTGAATCGCGAAGATCTGGGTGATATTCACATAGGCAACAACATCACAGATATTGTTTGGGATGGTACCGATGAATTTGGCGATAGATTGTCGAATGGCGTTTACTTATACACTGTAACGATCAAAATCAATGGTCAGGAAGTGACTCAAATTCAAAGTGAAAGCATCAGCAGTGATTTGAATGCTGACAAAGCAAATAATGACATGTTTAAACATTCGATAGGTAAAATAGTCTTACTGAGGTAATATGAGCACTTTTATGAAATTTACCGCATTTATAGCGGCCTTTATCATTTCAACCGCATTCATTAACGATGATGCTGAGAAGAAAAGCAAATCAGATGTTTCGGCAACTGAGATAAGGCAATTGGGATTGGACCAATTACCTCAGGTTGTTTTTTGGAGAAAGATCATGAACCTGCACAAAGACAGTTGCTTGGTCAATGTTCATGAAAACAGAACCATTCTTGCTACCTATCACGCCAACACCTGGTATGGCATCAATGGTGATATCAAGTCACAGATATTGGACAGTTTCCGAAAAATGAACAACATCATTGATACACCAAGAATTGTTGGAACCATGGGAAAAAGTTTCTTTTACAATTTCGAAAAAGTTTCATCAAAAGTACCTGATGGCATAGTTGAATTTGAAAAAAACGAAGTTGATGGCTGGTATGCTAAAGCCATATTATTAATTGAAAGTCCTAATCAACTTCAAAAATCTACAGCAGGTGCTTATGGTCCATTTCAATTGATGAAAGGTGTTGCACGCAATTATGGTTTGAAAGTGAATAAGAAAGTGGATGAAAGAGCAAATTTCAAACGTTCTGCATACGCTGCAAGTCAATTGATAAAAACCATTTGTATTCCATATACCAAACAAATGTTGGATGCTCGAGGCTTGACTTATGATGAAAAAGATCTTTGGTTCAGATTGATGGTGATGCACGTATACAATGCCGGTGCAGGAAATGTTCAACTGGCACTCAACGCCATTCCTTTTGAAGTTCAAGGCATAGACATCATTAAAAGACTTTGGATCACTTCAGCAGGTCGTTTTAAAACTTCATCTCAGAATTATTCTCAATTGGTTTTAGCAGCTTTCCTCGAATACGAAGAAAGGGTAGAAAGCAAACAAGTTAAAAACTAAATTTTAAGACAACAATCCTTTTTTCTTGTAATAAAAGTAAAAAGGTAATCCGGAGGCTAATAATATCAGTCCTATCAATGTATTTCCTGTCGAACTCGTGATGGTGTAATAAACCAAAAACACACTGAACAGAGTAAATAGCAGGGGTATAACAGGATACAAAGGCACTTTGAACGGTCGAGGCGCATCGGGCATTTTCTTTCTTAGCACGATGACACCAAAAGCACCACATCCATAAAATATAAAGGCTACAAAAACCAACATTTCAGTGAGCATATCGAAGCTTCCGCTGATGACCAATACGATGCACCAAACCATTTGATAAATGATTGCTTTATGAGGTGTTTTATACTTATGATGAACCGAAGAGGCTTTCTTAATGAACAAGCCATCATTGGCCATGGTGTAATAAATGCGTGGAGCAGTCATCAATGAATTATTTGTACTGTTGAAAGTGCTTACCAAAATAAGCAGTGAAATGAACATGCCACCTGCACCCCAAACCAGATTCATGCCTTCAACTGCGGCAATTGCATTGTCCTTGTTACTTAATCCCACATAAAAGCTAACATCACCCATTCGGAGAAAAGCAGAATTGGTCAATAAATAGAGCATTAGTACGATCATTGTTCCTACACTCAATGCGATTGGGATATTGCGCTTGGGATTTTTTATTTCCCCACCCAAAAAACCAACATTGTTCCAACCTTCAAATGCCCAAAATGCAGCCATCATAGCCGTAAAAAAAGCTGCTGCTCCAGGCGCTTTATGCTGAATGTTTGCTGCATTTATGACTGGCGTATAAGAAGGATTCATGTAAGCTATGAATATAATGGTTAAAACTCCAGCTACAACCGTTGTTCCTAAAATATTACTTATTCTTTCGCCATAATCTATGCCCAAATAATTGACTATTGAAATGCCAATTACCAATAGACAGGTGAGCATTTTAACACCAAAATTATGAAAGGGCTGAAAATGAAAATCATTAATTGAAAAAAGCACTTTTTCAGACAAAGCATCAGGTAAAGTTGGCAATGGCAATAAACTGTTTACCGACTCGGCAAAGACATAAGCCACAGAAGCTGCCGTTCCGGTTTGAATAACCGTAAACGAAGCCCAACCAAAAAGAAATGCAAACAATTTACCATACATCTCTCTAAAATAAACATATTGTCCCCCTGGTTTTGCTATTAAACCAGCTACTTCTGCATTACTAACAGAACCCATAAGGGTAATGGCACCGGCGGCTGTCCAAGCCAAAAGCACCAAAGTGCCATTGTTCAACTGCTCAGACATGTCTGCGATCTTCTTAAAAACACCACTGCCAATCATGGCACTGATTACCACCATAATGGCCGAAAACATCCCTAATTTCTCCTTTAACTGATTGCTCATTTCATTAAAAACTCGAACCTAAATAAAAAAAACGACTTCATATTCATAATTATGAAAAACTTCATAGGTTTGTAATCCATTTGACAACCTTAACACATATAGCAGAATGGGCAGGTGCCGAGATGATTGGTGATGTTGTATTAGGCGAAAACATCCAATTGGTCATTGACAGCCGAACCATCTCTTACCCCGAAGACAGTATTTTCTTTGCCATTAAAACCAATTACAACGATGGGCATCTATTCATACCCGAACTGATCAATAGAGGTGTGAAAGCGTTTGTGGTTGAGGCTAATTTTGATGAATCATCATACACAGATGTTTGTTTTTTAAAAGTAAAAAATGTAATTGATGCGCTTCAAGCGGTCGCCAAACACCACAGAAATCAATTTACTTATCCAGTGATTGGCATTACCGGCAGTAACGGTAAAACGATTGTCAAAGAATGGTTGCTTCAACTTTTGAATCATCCAGAAACCATTTGCGCAAGTCCAAAAAGTTACAATTCTCAAATAGGTGTTCCTTTAAGTGTATGGCAATTGAATAAGACTCACAGACTTGGCATATTTGAAGCCGGCATCTCTACTGTCAACGAAATGGATAAGCTAGAGGAGATCATTCAAGCTAAGATCGGGATACTCACTCACTTAGGACCTGCACACAATCAGGGTTTTGACTCACCAGATCAGAAGTTGAATGAGAAATTGAAACTCTTTAAACATGCTGATATTGTATTGACTGCTCATATTCCTGAGGTCATTTCAAAGATCAATCGCCAATACCAAAGTTTTGGTTTCAATGAACCTGCTGCTGATTTAAACTTTACAGAGAAACTAATCAAAAACGGAAAAACCACGCTTTCCGGTTCATACAATGGCAATGACATCCGCATCACAATTCCATTTATTGATGAAGCTTCGATCGAAAATGCAAGTTTATGTTGTTTGACAACTCTTTATCTGAATCAATTTGACGCTGCCAAATTCGAGCACCTCAATGCTATAAGTATGAGGCTGGAGTTAAAAAAAGGCATTCACGGTTGCTTGATCATCAATGACAGCTACAGCAACGATCTGCATGCATTAAGTACAGCATTGACATTTTTGGAAAGTCAAGCCATACACGCTAAAAAAACAGTGATCTTATCTGATATCAGTGAAAGTGGTTTACCTTCAAAACTATTGTACACCAAGGTTCGTCAATTTTTAGAAGAAAAAAATGTGAGCAAATTGATTGCTATCGGGCCTGAGTTTTCCAAAGAAAAATTATTGTTCGAATCTTTTAAAGAAGCCCGGTTTTTTCTAGATACGAACTCATTTTTAAAGTCATTCAACCCGGCAGATTTTAATGATGAAAACATTTTGATAAAAGGTGGCCGGAGGTTCAAATTCGAACATGTTGTAAAACGATTGGAACAAGAGTCGCATGGCACAGTACTTGAAATCAATCTCAGTGCTGCATTGCACAACCTCGAGACCATTAAATCCAAATTGCCAAAAGGCATGAAAATAATGGCCATGGTAAAAGCTTTTGCCTATGGCACAGGTACCTATGAAATAGCAAAATTGATAGAGCGAAAGGTTGACTACCTAGCTGTAGCCTATACCGATGAAGGTGCAGCTTTGAGACGATATGGCATTACCGCACCCATTATGGTGATGAATGCCGAATTTGACACATTCCCCCAGTTGATCGAATACAAATTAGAGCCTGTCATTTTCAGTACCCATCAGTTGGAAACCATGGTTGAAATGCTTCGCAACATTCAGTTTGGAGATGACGGCAATCAATTGACTTTGCACATAGAGCTCGATACAGGTATGCACAGACTTGGGTTTATGCCCAATGAAATTGGAAGTTTAATAGATGTATTAAAAACACATAAAGAGTTCATAAAAATCGCATCCATTTTTTCACATCTGTCTTCAAGTGACGAAAGCAAACACGATGATTTCACAAGAGAACAATTTGCCCAATTCAAATTCATGTCGAATGAAATTGAAAATGCCATGGGCGTTGCTTCCATCAAACACATCAGCAACACTGCCGGTATAATGAGATTTTCTCAAGAAGGTTTGGATATGGTAAGGTTGGGCATCGGTTTGTACGGCATTGACCCAACAGGTCATTCAAGGGATTCATTTGAACAAGTGTTTACCTTAAAAACCAATGTGTCACAAATCAAGCAAATTGGAGCAGATGAGAGCATTGGTTACTCGAGAAAGTCTTTTGCTTCCAGAGAGCGCAAAATTGCCGTTTTAGCCCTAGGATACGCCGATGGACTGAATCGATTGCTAAGCAATGGAAAAGGCGCTTTTTTGATCAATGGCAAATTGGCTCCAATTGCCGGTAATGTCTGCATGGACATGTGTATGGTAGATGTAACAGACATTGATTGTGAAGAAGGAGATGAAGCCATTTTATTTGGAAAAGACAAATCCATATATGAATTGGCAGATATATTGGGCACTATCCCTTATGAGATTTTGACTTCTATATCACAAAGGGTAAAAAGAATATATGTCAGCGAATAGTCAGAAAAACAATTTTGCCAAGTAGATAAGCGTTTGACTGTTATGAAAATCTCGCAATTGTCACATCATATCACTGTTGCCAATTTACTAAAATTCATTGTCATTGGCGCCCTGTTTACATCTTTCCTGCTCATCATCGATGAAAATGGAACCGGTTACAAAACCTTTTTTAACATTGGAAATCTGATTTTTCTAGTTCTAATGACATCAATGTTCAGTTTGATCGCCATTCTGATTTACTCTTTTATTTCTTTGAAATTAAGGGGGAAAATTGCCACCATTATCACCACGGTTTTATCTTATACTTTAACAATGCTATTCTGGATTTCAATTATCAGTTGAATAGAATACCGTTTATAGTTTCTTCTTGTCTTCTTTGCCGTTGATTTTAAATTCAACTGTTTGCGAATTGCCTTCAGCATCTATAACTGTGAGTTTGTGTTGACCTTCAGAAGGACTTACCTGCAATTGATGAATGTCGTGTGTTTCGCCAATGAATTCCTCGTCCAATTGCCAGTATAAATATTGTCCGGCTTGTCTGTGAGCAGCTTCAAATACCAGCTTGCCTTTCGAACCGTTGAGTTCTGTTGGCACAAACATAACACTATTGTTTCGTGGATAAATGATGTTAAGCATTTGCTCTTGTTCATTGCTTGTACAACCCGGCATTAAAGGTGGTAAAGATTTGTATTCCGGATGATTCAGTTTGTAAAATTTCTCTACGCTGGGTGTCAACACCATCATGGGCACTTTAAGGGATTCAAACGGATCATAACAATTGGCGTTCACTCTGTATTTACCGGCTTTATCTGTCAAAACCCACTTGTGATATTTGCAAGCAACTGTATTTAAACATGTGAATGGCAAATAAACTGAAACCGTTTCCTGACAAGCATCACCGGCCAAAAAACCAGTTTGTTTACAAACCTTTGCTTTTCTTACATCTCCTATTGGCATCTTGAACCATTCGTCATAAGATTTTAACACATTGAAAACGTCGAACATGAGAGGTGCAGCAGCTTTTATACCTGTTAATCCGGCCCGGCCTTCGCCATCGGCATTTCCTACCCATACACTGACAACATAGTTCGGTGTCACGCCCACAGCCCATCCATCTCTAAACCCAAAGCTTGTTCCTGTTTTCCAGGCAATTTTTCTGGAACCTGAAAACACTTTCCAATTACCCTCTTCATCAGGTCTGTTGAGTTCAGACATTGCTTCAAAAGTATTAAAAATACATGCTCTGTTGAACTTCAATTCTGCAGTCAATTTATTATTCCCCACAACATAACTGGCATTCAATGAATCTTTGCCAAGCAATTGAGAAGCCATAGACAAATACATGTTGTTGATGTCCCATAATTTGGCTTCTGCTCCCCCGAGAATCAGTGAAAGGCCATAATGATCTGCAGGGTATGTCAAGCTACTGATGCCTGCTTTCTTTAGGTCGTAATAGAATTTTTCGTAACCATAATCGTTCAGTAATCGCACAAAAGGTATGTTCAGACTTTTGGTCAATGCCACATCCGCATTGACACAACCATCGTATTGAAAATTGAAGTTCTTCGGCGAAAAACCACCATAATAGGAAGGCACATCCAACAAATAACTTTTGGGATTGATCAATCCATTCTCCATGGATTTGCAATATAGAACCGGCTTTAAAATACTACCGGTGCTTCGGGGTGAATTTGCACAATCCACATTCACCTGATTATCGACATCCAATGGGTTTGAATTGCCATGATAAACCAAAACGGAAGCATCTTTAACCGATGTGACGATGACTGCGGCATTTTTAATCAGGTTGCCTGAAAGATAAACCAAATGATTATCAATAACAGATTTCACTTTTTGCTGCAATTCAACATCAATGGTGCTGTTGATGGTTTTACCTTTCCCTCCTTCTTTCAAACTTCTTTCAAGTAAGTGAGGAGCGGCCTGCGGCAATGGCAAAGGCTTCTCGGGCAATGGCTCCAAAAGGGCCAATTCATATTCGGTTTGACCAATTTTTTTTGTATCCTTTAGTCGCTTCAACAGTCTGTTTCTTTTTAAAAGCAATCGATTGTGATTTTTACCCGGATAGATCAAACCGGGTGCATTGGGCAATACTGCTAATGTAGCACATTCAGACCAACTCAATTTTTCGGTTGAACGACCAAAGTACCTCCAACCTGCCGAACTAAGCCCCACCACATTGTTGCCAAATGGAGCATGTGAAGCATAAATGTTTAGAATTTCTTCTTTACTGTAGCGCATTTCCAGACGAGTGGCAATACACATCTCTATTAATTTTTCCCGGATTGTGCGCTTAGGGTTTCGTCGCAGAATTCTGGCCACTTGCATAGTAATCGTACTTCCTCCGCTCACCACTTTCCCTTTGCTGATATTTTGTACCATTGCTCTGCCAATGCCTTTTGCACTGATTCCAATGTGCTGATAAAAACGGCGATCTTCAAACTCCAATAAACAGGCTTTAAACTTATCCGGCACTTTGGTCTCTGCTTGAAATCGCCACTGACCATCATCAGAAATTCTGGCACCCAATAAGACCCCTTTGCGATCAATTAAAACGGTTGATGTACTGTCTTCAAGAAATTTTTCGGGTAAGCATTGTGAATACCAGATCAAAAAATAAATCAATAAGAATCGACAACACAATTTTATCACTTGTTTGCTGTTTCTATATGCAGGTTTATTTCTAAATGCTTTTAATATTTTCATTCAATTGACATCACAAATTTGAAGTTATTCAATGACAAAAAATTGAAATATTATTAAATGTGTATTTTTGGATGAAATTTGAGAGCTAATATTAGATAATCGCTTTGAACAAACTGAAACTTTTTTTACTGACTTTGTCTTTGATGCTTGCATTTCAAAACATGAAAGCGCAACAATTCAATTTCAGAAACTATTCGGTAAAGGAAGGCATTGCACAATCACAAGTATACAGCATCATTCAAGACAGCAGGGGATATTTGTGGATGGGTACCAGAGGCGGTGGTATTACTCAATTTGATGGAATAAAATTCAAAACTTTCACACAAAAAGACGGACTTTCCAGCAATTACATTTTTTGTGTCAAAGAGTCGCCAAACGGTTGGTTGTGGATAGGCAGTAACAATGGATTAAGCACCTTTAATGGAAAGAAATTCAACAATTACAGCATCAGTGGAACCGATACATCTCAATTTTGGGTATTGGACATAGATTTTGATCAAAGTGGGCAAATATGGCTCTCCACGAACATTGGTATTTACAAATACCAAGATGGCAAGTTTGAAAACATTTCAGATAAGCTTGGCATTAAACGTACCATGATCAATACTTTATTTGTCGATGAAAAAAACAGTGTTTGGTTTGGTACCTCAGGCGGCTTAGCGGTCATTGATCAAAACAATGGAAAATTAACCCTTAAAAAGTTTACCCGAAACAAAGGGTATGTTCAATCATCTGTTAATTCAATTAGCAAAGACAATTTAGGAAGAATCTGGATAGGTACATACAATGACGGTTTATACCTCTTTGAATCAGATAGTTTGAAAAGACCTGTTAAAGATCCCTTTTTAGATCGCCAGAGCATTTTCGATATATATCTGGATGAACAAGGTTTTGCCTGGTTAGCTACTTTAAACAGTGGTGTCATTAAAATGAACATTTACAACAAATCTTACAGTGTTCTTTCAGAAAATGAAGGTTTGAGCAACAACCATGTCAGGAGTATAACCTGTGACCAAAGTGGAAATTTATGGTTTGGCACTTCGGGTGGTGGCGTTTGTAATTACTTTGGTAATAATTTTACAACCTACGACAAGTCTTCAGGACTCGCCGGTAACTTTATATACAGCATTTACAGAGACAGCAGAAACCGTCTTTTCATTGGCAATTCAGACAAAGGTATCTCCATTTATGACAGTGGTAAATTCTTAAATTACCATTCGGGCAATGGATTTCTAAATGTGAAAGTAAAAACCATTTCGGAAGACAAATTTGGTCGAATTTATCTGGGAACAGAAGCCAATGGTGTATTCATCTTTGATGGTGTTCAATTCAAAGCGATAGAGGTTCTGAATAAGAAATATGTAAAGTCTATGATTGCCGACATTAAAGGCAATATACTGGTTGCAACGTCCGGTACCGGTATCTATAAAATCAACTGTCAGCTGGATGATAGCAGCATTCAACAATTGACAATCTCAGATGGATTGCTCAGCAACAGAATCGCCTGTTTACACGAAGATAAAATCGGAAGGATTTGGTATGGTAGTGAAAACCATGGCGTTTCATTTCTTGAAAATTTCAAACCCTCCAAAATCAAATTCACTGTAGTTCAAGGTTTACCATCCAATTCTATCAGGTGTTTTTCGGAAAGTCCAGCAGGCAAACTTAGAATTGGAACTGCAGGCGAAGGCATTATTTCCCTTGGATTGTACGATGGCAAGTTCCAAATAAAAAATTGGGACCATCGCGATGGATTGAGTTCTTCCAATATCTATCTATTAACAACTGATAAAAATGGAAATCTATTTTCAGGGACCGAAAACGGATTGGACAAGATCAGCATTGACAAAAATGACAACATCATCAATGTTAAGCACTTTGGGAAAGGAGAAGGTTTTACAGGTATTGAAACTTGTCAAAATGCTGTACTCAATGACATGGATGGTTCAATTTGGTTTGGCACCATCAACGGTTTAACACATTTTAAACCGAACTTAAAACTGAGCAATTCAAGTGAGCCCAAAACAAGTATCACAAATGTCAGACTGTTTTATGAATCTTTATCTGCCACTAAATACTCAAATTTTGCCGGTGATTGGAACATCATTAAGAACATAGTCTTACCCTATAATCAAAATCATTTGACCTTCGATTTTCAAGGCATCAATTTCAACAATCCGGAGGCTGTTATGTACAAATGGAAATTGGAGGGATTTGACCGAGATTGGTCACCATCATCGCGACAAAACACTGTAACATATTCCAATTTACCGGATGGTGAGTATTTATTCAAAGTACTGGCTTGCAATGAAGATGGTGTATGGAACCAAGTATCAAAAACGGTTAAAATATCTATTACTCCCCCATTTTGGAAACTTTGGTGGGTCATCACTATTTTTTGCGTACTGGTTTCAAGCATCATCATTTTACTTTTCAGATGGCGAATTCAAAGGATCAGAAAGAACGCCAACAAAGAACAAGAACAATTGAAAACAGATAAAATGATATTGGAATTGGAACAAAAAGCATTAAGGCTGCAAATGAATCCGCATTTCATTTTCAATGCGCTTAATTCAATTCAATCTCAAATTGGCAACAACGACGAGCAATCGGCACGCTACAATCTGGCTAAGTTCTCTCGATTGATGAGGCAGATTCTCGACAATTCAAAACACTCATTGATATCTTTAAAAGAAGAAATCAGCACATTAGAAAACTATTTATTGGTAGAGAAGTTTAGCAATGGCGATAAATTTGATTATAAAATAGATGTCCCGGACAATACTGAGACCGATTTTATCGAAGTGCCTCCAATGATTCTTCAACCCTTTATAGAAAACTCCATCAAACACGGATTGAAAAACATCGAGAACCGAAGAGGTTTCATTCATATTGTGATCATTGAAAAAGAAGGCA
>DASWYG010000008.1:0-2721 GCA_036405075.1 Bacteroidia bacterium
CTATTAATGAGTGATTACAATTTTTTGACATTGGACATTTTGTCCATAAAGTATGTTAACGATGTATAAACCATTTGCAAATTCAGTTAAATCAAGGGTGCTCACGTCATCATTACCATTATATTGGAGAACAGACTTGCCACTGATATCGCTAATTAAAACTTCAAATTGATTCCCAATCTGAAAATCCTTCATATCAATGGTTAAAACCGACAATTCTTGATTAAAAACTACAGTAGCCACATTTGTACTATTAACAGCCCCAATACTGGTATTGAAATCAATTGGTGCAACCGTACTTAACTCATTTAAATTTGCTGATTTATAAATATCCGATTGAATGGTTCTATCTACCGTATTTCCATCAATCCATGGATTACAATTAGAGATGAATGTAACATTTACGCTTGTATTAGATAGAAAAATCACTGAGGGTAATTCATTATCTCCAATGGAATAGGGCGACCAGGATAGAGGTTCAAATTCGTAATAAACGAGTCCAACTTCTCTGAACCTATCACAATCATTACTGTTGCTGCTTCCATAAAGATGTATTCCAAAATCAGAACTTGCGCTATACTTATCATACCCAATGATGGTATAATACTGTTGTCCATTATCAACATAATCAACTGCCATATTGGGTGTAATGAAAGGCATACCATTGCTTGAAGGAAGATTACCCGTTAAATTTCCTCCCACAGCATAGTTAAATGTACTTGACATCAACAATCTAATTGAAGGAGTTGAAAAATCAACATCAGTGGTTAATTCAAAAGGAATATACTTCATTGAATTTATAGTGCCTCCATTGTAAATGTAATCTCTAACATAGCCATAAATTTTGACCGTATGATCATCCAATAGATTGATTTTACAAGTATAAGGAATATGAAAAGTATGTGGTATAAAATTGACATCTCCTTCATAAGATACCCATTTGGTCCAAGCCCCGGTTGAAAAGTCAATTTTAAAATAATTAGAAGGAAAACCTCCACCTGATTTATCATTTGCAACCAGTAAAATTGTCTCATCATCACTGTTATATACGGCATCTGTACCGGTCATTCCTCTGTAGTTTGAAGTTTGCCAAACTTGATTACCATTATCATCTACAAGTTGCGACAAAATATTAGGATGTTTTTTAAAACCTGCTCCTCCTGACAAGGTCTCATGTTCAGTAATTCCTCCTGTAATAAAATAATAGGTTCCCAGAGCTGTGCTAATTGGAACTATACTTTCTACATGTTCATAATGTTCATATCCAGGCGTAACATTTCCGGAAAAATTGTAACTCCAAACCAAATTCAAGACGTTATCAAATTTACAAAGGAAAGCCTGACGTGCATTACATACATGATTATCTAACACATCACTGTAATATCCTCCTACCAAAAGGTTTCCATTATGTGACTTAATGGTCAGTCCTACCCCATTGCGATCAATCACATACCTATTGACAACCGATCCATTTTCATCAATGATGATAACAATAGGTCGAAACCGATATGAACCGGTCCCAGGAGCTGTTTCAACAACACCTGCAATGGCATATTGATTTTGGTTGTAATTGGTTATAGCAGAAGCCATACATCTGGTTGTTCCAGAAAAATTAATTTTTTTGTTCCAAATTACGTTGCCAGCATCATCTGTTTTAATGATGTTGATTTTCATAACCTGTGGAGAGACAGTAGCATCCATGTAGTTGCCTAAAGCAATGTTTCCAGTGTTGGCATTCGTTCGGATAACCGAATAATCTTTAGGTGTAAATGCTCCTGTTGAAGTTCGGATGAGTGTTTTTTCCCATGCAGTTGCATTCAGGCAAATCAGGGAAAACATAATTAGAAATAATTGTTTCATAATATTAAATTTACGGTTTGTTTGTTGTGCTTAATTAAATAGAACAGTACTTTAAGTGACTAAATAAATCAGAATTCTAAATCAATTTCTTCTTAAAATAGATGAAAAAACGCATACTCTTTAGTGCCCAAGTTTCTCAATAATTCTTAGAACTAAAGACCTGACAATAAAAAGCGAATTGGAAATGAATTGGAATAATGGTTAAAAAAGAGGATATGTTTTATAATCATAAATAGTAGCATTTTAGGGTTTCAATATCCAAATATTACCTTTTTCCCAATGTCATTTTTCCCAAAGTTACATTTGGCAGATAAAAGTAATAAATGGATGCTTTTTTGTAATTATTGGTTATTTTCAATTCTTACAATCAACTATGTTTGTATATATGAAGTGCTTTAAATGGGTTCTATTTTGCATATTTGAGTTGTACTTTGTAAATGATACGATTGGACAAACACCTTTGTTGCAACATTATACGATTCAAGACGGTTTGCCAAGCAATAAAGTGTATTGTGCCATTAGAGATAGAAGAGGATTTGCATGGTTGGCAACCGACAATGGTCTTGTTCGCTTTGATGGTTCATCCTTTAAAATATATACTGTAAAAGATGGACTACCAGACAATGATGTTTTTACAGTTTTTGAGGACAACAAAGGCAAAGTTTGGGTTTTAACTTCTAAGCAAACCCCTTGTTTTTTCCTCGACGACAAACTATATACAGCAGCTAATGACACTTTTCTTGCAAAGTATTTCAACGACCCAGACAGGTATCGATTTACGGTCAACCCTTATTTAAAAAGACTCATGTTCTTTGTGATTTGGGAGGAACATTATACTGCAGTTGAGTATGGACAACCTCC
>DASWYG010000009.1:0-2601 GCA_036405075.1 Bacteroidia bacterium
CCTATTGGACTGTTATCGCTAGGCATTATGTCCACTTCAATACCATGAAACAAATAGTTACAGATTGATTTGCCATTGGGATTAGGGGCAAAACCTAATTCTAGAAGTCGCTCATTTAATTTTGTCCATTCTCCAAAACCAGTCAATTGAACAGTAAGATCTATGTCTCCTGTTGGACGAATTTCATCCGCTGCAGGATCATCCGTATACAAACTAATGACTGCACCGCCAACAAAGACCATCTTTTCTCTAAGTTCATCGAGTGCGATTGCTATTTCTGCAACTATTTTTGTATTGATGATTTTATTCTCCATCCAACATGATCTTCTTAAGTTCAGTAGTTGCGATTTCCTTTTCTCTTGCCCTTCCTATTCGCATGACATCAACCAATGCCAATAAATGATACAGTTTAACGTCCTTTAATGCTGCCTCAGGAGCAGAAGGATACAATGGTAAAATGCTATGTCCTTTCAATTTGCCTTTTGCCGAAGGCCAGATATAATACTCCTGACTTTGAATAAAACGATTCATGGGCTCGGCCGAATGAGCAGTTGCAATTCCCCTCATTACCGGTCCAGGTTTTTGAGGAAATACATAGGGTAAGCCAAAGCGAATAAAATCCAATAAAGCCAGTCTCATAACAGATTTTGTCTTTTTATTCAATAAGCCTGCGTACTCTGAACGATTTAATGACTGACTTATCTCGGATTGACTCATCCCTAGGGATTCTGCCAATGGAATTTGCTGCCATTCGCTTGAGTTTTCTGCTATGATCTTAAGTAAAACCAATAAATCTTGCGGCTTCATTTGTTGACTGACCTGTTTCATCATATTCCGTATTTCAATATGCAATATTAATACATAATAATTTATTTATCAATTATATATGATAAATTATTTCATATCGCAATATAAAATACTGAAACTCATCGAATAAGATTTGACCCCTATTCAACTATTGACAAGGTCATATCAATCCTGCCGGTTCCTGATTGTGATTCAGATAGAGTTAAGTATATGAAAACAAAAACTAAACTTCAAGTTTAGCAAGATCGACCGAAGAGCCTACAAAGCATCGTCTATCGGCTCCCAAAGCTCTATTTTATTGCCTTCATTGTCCATGATGTGCAGGAATTTACCATAATCAAAAGTTTCAATCTCATCCAAAATGGTGACACCTTCCGCTTTCAATTGTTCATACAAAGCTTCGAGATTCTCAACTCTGTAGTTCATCATGAAGTCCTTTTCCGATGGTTCAAAATACTTGGTGTTTTCAGAAAATGGACTCCATTGAGTGGTGCCTTTCACATCCGGATCAGCACTTTCTCTCCACTCGAAACTGACACCATACTGACCTGTATCCAATCCAAGGTGATTTTTGTACCATGTTTTTAAAGCTTCGGGGTCTTTACATTTGAAAAACACACCTCCAATACCTGTTACTTTCTTCATTTAATTAAATGCCTGCTAAGGTTTCAGTTTTATATTTTTTCTTCCATACCAAAGCCGCAATAATCGAGAAAATCAAACCAACAGGCAATATTTCCATATAAGTTAAACCCATACGATAGAGAGTATTGCTTTTGTATTTGATACCGGTGGCCTTCATTTCCTCTACTGTTTTATTGATTTGCTCAACAGTTTTGCCTTGTGCCTTCAAACCTTCTACTGTTGCTTCTGTGTATTTTTCAAAAAAGTCGGGTAAGAAGTTATTGAATATGATTTCCCAAACCAATACATAACAAGTTGAAGCCATCAAGGTGATGTACAATCCAATCAAAAAACCTTTACCAAATGTGATGCTGCCATTGTTGTATTTGTCTCTGAATTGTTTGACACCCACAAAGATGAAAGAGAATGCCAAAAACATGGTGGCAAAACCCATCAACATGCCCCAACTCATCATTTGACCACTGGTGATCATGATGCACAATAACAACCAAATTGAAACACATAAACTGCTGATGAGTCCGTATTTTAAAACTATATTTTTCATGTAAATATTAAATTAATGAGGCAAAATAAGCCCAAAAAAACAACAAACCATTCATACCAAAGTATGAATTTAAAGTCCTTGAACTCAAACTAAGGTATGATTTTCAGCGACTTAGCTTGAATTACAGCTTGTGTTCTCCTTTTTACGCCCAATTTTTCGTACAAATTGCTGCTATGTGATTTTACTGTCGGTATTGACACACAAAGTTTGTCTGCAATCTCATGATTGCTCATTCCCAATGCCATTAAATTCAATACATCCATTTCCCTTTGTGTTAGACCTAAAGTATCAGTGCTCTCAAAATTTGAATCAGCTTGTAGATTGGAGTTGACTGACTCAACATTTTGCAGATTGGGCTTCAAACTCAATTTATTGGCCATCCAAATTCCCAATAACATAAACAAAACAGCCACAACTCCAATAAAAATCTCCATGGGATAATCAAACAACATCACGCGATATTGAAGCGTATTTAGAAAAATAAGCAATAGTGAAAGGCTCACTGACATCAGTATGATTTCTTTATTGAAAATGAACTTTTTCATTTTTACAAAAATAAGAACAGAATTGGAACAGAATTCAATATTTCAATAAAATGAACACTT
>DASWYG010000010.1:0-2336 GCA_036405075.1 Bacteroidia bacterium
CTCGCTTTGAGAACCGGCTACAGATGTATCGATATAAGCCTTATATGTTCTAAAAGATGGGTACAATATCCTCAAATTTGAAACTCTATGGGTTTTAAAAATCCCATAAGCTGAATCTTTGATCCAGATGAGGTCTACCAGTTGTTGGCAGTCTTTTGAATCTGTTGTGTCTATTTCTTCCTGAGCAAAAGCCGGCAGAAAAGAGAAACATCCGATGAGTAAAATGAGGTACTTTTGCATAGGGATTAACCCTACAAATTTATTTTGGAAAAGCAAGAACACAAAACAAATCGACTTATTAATTCGAGCAGCCCCTATTTAAGGCAACATGCGCACAACCCAGTTGACTGGTATGAGTGGGGTGAAGAAGCTTTTGAAAAAGCTAAACTCGAAAATAAAATGATCCTGGTAAGCATTGGCTACAGTGCATGTCACTGGTGTCATGTGATGGCTCATGAAAGTTTCGAAAACGAACAAACTGCGGCATTGATGAATGAAATGTTTGTATGTATAAAGGTAGATAGAGAAGAATTGCCGGATGTTGATCAATTGTACATGGATGCCTGTCAACTCATCAGTGGAAGCGGAGGTTGGCCATTGAATGCTTTTGCATTGCCAGACAAGCGCCCCATACATGCCATGACTTATGCTCAAACCACTCAATGGGAGAAGATTTTAAAAAGTATTCATCATCTGTGGCAAGAAAACAGATCTGCAGCTTTTGAGTATGCCGACAAATTGGCCAATGGCATAGTCAATATGAGCGTTCCTCCCGCTGTTCCTCTAAATGAACTTTCCGTAACAACTCATAATGTTTTCAGTGCATTTTCCTCACGATATGACAATGTTTATGGGGGTATGCAAAGAGCACCTAAATTTCCAATGCCTCAAAATCAGATGTACTTGCTGCAATATGGCATGACAAAAGACAAGAAAGCTTTGGAAATGGCTGAATTCACTTTAAAGAACATGGCACTTGGGGGTATTTACGATGCGGTTGGCGGAGGCTTTGCGAGGTATTCTGTTGATGAAAGATGGTTTGCACCTCATTTCGAAAAAATGCTATACGACAATGCTCAACTCATTGGAGTTTATGCTTATGCAAATTTAATCAGCAATAACCCTTTGTTTGCAAAAACAGCCAAAGACAGTATTCAATTTTGCTTGGATGAATTGCAATCGAATGAAGGTTTGTTCTACTCTGCCTATGATGCCGATAGCGAAGGCATTGAAGGATTGTATTACACTTACACTCAATCAGAAATTGACCAAGTACTGGGAACAGATGCTGTTTTTTTCTCTCAATATTTCCAGTGTCGTCAGAATGGCAATTGGGAACACGATCGAAATATCCTTTATGCCGCTGATAGCATTGAAGAAGCTGCTAACAGATATGAAATGGACCCAATACTATTTGAAGACATCATCAGTAAATGCCTGCAGAAATTAAAAACATATCGCAATACCAGAACCAAACCCGGCTTGGATGACAAATGCATCTGTGCATGGAATGCCCTTATGCTAAAAGGCATGGCCCAATATGCGCTGTTCATGAAAGACAAAAATATGAAGGAATTGGCTTCCAATTTAGCCGAGCAAATGTTGAAGCACTTTTACGATGGCACACAATTAAAAAGAATTTACAGCAAAGGTTCCAAAAAAATAGATGCCTTTTTAGAAGATCATGCCTGCTTCATTGATGCCCTGATTACTTTGTACAATGTCGGTTTTGAAGAAAAATACTTGTTGGAAGCTTATAAAATGACCGAGTCGTGTATCAAGACATTCTTCAAAAAAGATTTGGGCTATTTTTCATTCAGTTCAGGCCAAGCAATCATTTCCGAGAAGTTTGACATAAACGATGATGTCATCAACAGTGGCAACAGCATCATGGCCAACAATTTGTATAAATTATCATGGTATTTCGATCGCAGCGACTACAGAGAAATCGCCAACAACATGTTGAAGGGAATGGATGAACTGCTAAAATCCAGTGGCCCTTGGTACAGCAACTGGGCCGGATTGCTATTGATCAAAGAAGAGGGTATGCAACAAATCATCTTTTCAGATTCAGAAATCAACAGACAAAAAATGATTCATCATTCATTTTCAAACACACCGAATGCTATTTTTGGATTTGTCGATTCACAAACTGAAATCCCCCTATTAAAAGATAAGTACTTCGACAAAAAGCCCAAATACTACCAATGTATAGATATGACTTGTGGCCTAGCTCAAGACCATATAAATAAATTCGATTGATTTAGGTTAAATTATAGATACTACAATGTTTACACTGTGAGTTTTTAATAATTGCAAACACCATTCAGATTTCA
>DASWYG010000011.1:0-10785 GCA_036405075.1 Bacteroidia bacterium
CATATTAGAATGCAGTGTAGAAGACAATGGCATAGGACGAATAAAATCCGGTGAATTGAACAAGAAGAGCAAAGAAACCTATCACGAATCAACTGCTATGTCAGTAACGGCTGAAAGATTAGAAATATTAAAAGAAAACAGAAACTATCAAGCGCTTGAAATCATCGATCTAACGGATGAAAACGGACAAGCCTTGGGTACCAAAGTAATTGTAAGAATTCCATTAAAATGAATAAAACCATTAAAGCTGCCATCATAGATGATATGGAACAGGCGAGGTTAACGCTAAAAAAAGACCTTGAAACCTATACACCTGAAGTTACCATCATTGCCGAAGCGGGAGGCGTTGTAGAAGGGGTTAAAATGTTGAAATCGATTAAACCTGATGTGTTGTTTTTAGACATTCAGATGCAAGATGGAAGTGGATTTGATCTGCTTGACATTTTGAATGACATCAATTTCAAAATCATATTCATCACGGCATCTGATGCGCATGCAATAAAAGCATTCAGATATGCCGCCATCGACTATCTTTTAAAACCTGTTGACCCTGATGAGTTAAAAATCGCCATCAGCAAATTGAAAACAGAAAGCTTCAATGAAAATGCAAAATACCAATTGCTGAATGATTCACTAAAAGAGCACAGCAAACCTCACAGTCGGTTGGCTTTACACACTCAAGACAAAATTCATGTGGTTGAAATTTCAGACATTGTAAGGTGTGAAAGCAATATCAATTATACAGAGTTTCACTTTGTTGACAGTAAAAAACTATTGGTCACCAAAACCTTAAAAGATTTTGAAGAATTATTGAATGAACATGGATTTTTCAGGGTGCATCAGTCACATTTGGTCAACACTTCATGCATCAGAGAATTCATCAAATCTGATGGGGGTTCAATACTAATGAGCAATGGTGATGTCATTCCAGTATCTACCAGAAAGAAAACAACAGTTCTGGAAATGATAGAAAGGCTATAAAAGCAGGAAACCACATCAGTGATGTGGCTTCCAATTTATAAATCATCAGTTATCTTCAATACTTTAAAGTTCGGCAGTGGGCTTTATCACCTCAACCCAAGTACCCGGTATTCTGGCATGAATGGTATTGTCATACATGGCCTCACTGTATAAAGTTGGCAGGTAGAATTTACCAATGAATGTAGCATTCAAACGGACCACAAATTTTTTCGTTTCACCTTCTCCCAATTCATAATAAGAATATACCCTATCGTCTCTAATATCTGTGTATCTGGCTTGAGTAGATGACTCAAATCCATCCATCCTTGAGTTTCTGATCTCCCATCCTGAAGGGAAGATTTGGTTCAATGCCATTTCTTTCAAATACCCTCTTTTGCCATTGTTGGTGATGGTAACTTCAGCCATAAAATCAAATCCTTGCTGCAGTTTATTGACACTGATTGGTTTGCCTTTCATGTCCATATATGTAACTGTCATTTGAATGATGTTATTGGACGATTTTTTATCCCCTATCAATGGAATTCCCTCTTTCATGATTTTGATGTAAAGGGTGCTATTGCTATTGTTGGTGATGGCTACAACACTTTTATCGGTGAGCGATTTTTCATTGTATTTCAATTGATAAATGCCTTTACCGTTAATTGTTCCGGTCTTAGAGCTGCCATTCACTTTGTATGTAAACTGATTGCTTTGATCGGTATTGGTGCCGGCTCCAACATATCTGCAAATGGACATCAAACCATAAGCAGCCTCTTGTGTGCTCAACCACTCTTTTGAATTCATTGTTTTTGAAATTGATACCAACAATTCATCTGAACGTTCATTTTTTATGTTCAAAACACCCAATGCTTCAAGTATCATTGCCCTGTCTCTAAAATCTGAACCATAAGTGTAAGACAATTCAGTGTAAGGACTCACTTTTAAGTCTAGACCTTTGATCATTTGCATGGCTGCATCATTTTGTCCAATCAGTTTATAAGCAGCGGCCAATTGCCATTTGGTTGCAACATCTAAATTTTTTGATTCCCTCAAACGATTCATTGAACCAAGTTCCGGTGACTTTGCCAAGGCCAAAACATACAGTCTGTAGGCTTGAGTATAATGTTCGAATTTAGTATTTGAATTGTACCAGTTTTTAGCTGATTCTGTTTGATATTTTATCCAACGTTTTTTAAGATTACCGGGCAATACATAACCCATTTGTTCGGCTTCAAGCATAAAATGCCCTGCATAATTGGATCCCCATTCACTGCTTTCTGACTCACCCGGCCAATAAGCAAATCCGCCGGCACCGGTTTGAAACTTTTGCAAACGTTTCAAAGCAGCTTTAATGTTGACAGATATTTCAGACTTCTGATCAGTATTCAATTTGATCAAATTACTGACATAAAGTTGAGGAAATACCGAGGAGGTAGTTTGTTCGATACAACCATGCGGGTATTGAATCAAATAATCAAGGCGGGTGTTTAAACCAATGGATGGCATTGTAGATATTTCCATTGCTACCTGATTGGTGCCTTGTATACCTTCGTAAATTATATCTTTTGAAAGTGATTTACCGGGCGCAAGTGTCCATTCATAAGATTCAGTGACTTTAGGATTTGAAGGTCGGATATCTATTTCAATGGTTTGCTCTGTTTTCTCAGAACCGCTAACGGCTATGACTTTAACACTGGCAATACCTATTTTTTTAGAAACCTCAAGATTAAAATTGACAACTTCATCACCAATTCTGGTAAAATGCATTTCTTTTTTAGATTCGCCAATGATGCTGAGGTTATCGCTCACTTCAATTCTAACCGATACATCCTTAACATGTTTTTCCATGGCAAAAACATTTACAGGTAATGCCACAGTTTCTCCCGGACCAATAACTCTAGGTAAAGTAGGCAGTACCATCAGTGGTTTTTTAACTTCAACGGTTTTTTCCGCATTGCCATAAGATGCCGAATTAGCAGAAACCACCATAACCCTAACAGATCCAACATAATTGGGAATCTCAATTTTGTGTTTAGCAGATTTTCCGGCAGCTAGATAAAATGGACCAATGAATCTGACCATTGGTTTAAAGCGATTGGCTTTTGCACCTTCAGGATCAATGGCTCCACCGTCACCACCAATGCTTAACAATTTGTCTATTTTACCGGCGAATGCTCCTATCACATGATCATACATGTCCCAGGTTTTAACGCCCAAGGCTTCTTTGGCATAAAATGAATTCCAGGGATCAGGTGTTGTAAATCTGGTTAAATCCAACAAACCATCATCAACAACTGCTAAAGTGTATGACATTGCTTTTCCGGATGATTCACTTACTGTTACATATTCAGTGGTTTCCGGCTTCCAAACTGCATCACATAACAAAACAGGATGTAAAACAGTATTTGGATCAACTACTGTGATTGGAACAATGCCATACATTCTGATAGGCAAGTCATTTTTAGTATTTGAATGTGGTTGAACAAATGTAACGTGTATGTATACATTTGGTGTCATTTCGGGGGTTACCAAGACTTCACATTTGGTTTCTTTGTCGGTGGTATTGACCCAAAATTTTTGTACCACTTTCGATCTGTTTTCGACACTGATCAAAGCTCGTCCACCTGATTGTGAAGGTATACTCAATTTGATTTTTTCACCTGTGGTGTATGAAGTCTTATCAGCTGTAAAATTCAACATTCTGGCATTCTCGTTTCCTGAGGTATTTCCTCTTTGCCAATAAGGCCAATCCACATTGATGATCTTACCGGTTTGGTGACCGCCAACTTCATCGGTAACTGTTACCAAGTATTTGCCATAATCTTCGTTTTGAAAATTGACGTTGAACGATCCTTTACCATCCTTAGTGAATAAAACTGAGTCGAGAATTTGAACCGCGCTGCCTCTTGAAACGAAGTCAGACAAAGCTTCTTCTTCTTCGTACCACCAGTACCTTCTCAATTTATAAATTTTAAGTCTAAGGTTTTCTTTGCTAATACCTTTTCCATTTGAGTTAACTGTTGCCAGATCAATTTTATAGGTTTTACCTGTTTCTAGGTTACCATTATAGTTTTTGGTTTCAGGTATTCTAATGCCTACATAATCTTTGAATGGATAAAATGGAACTGAATAACGATCAATGCTAAAATCTCCTCCTTCTTCATAAACTCTGGTCACAAAATTAGCTTTCAGAACACCGGCAGCCTGTTTCATTCCCTGAAAATTCCTTAAGACAGCTGCTTTTCCATTGGCATCAACTCTGCCATTAAACACGGCTATTTCTTCAGAATTGTATTCCCTAATAGGTGAATCAAATTCATACTTGACATAACCTTTAAACTCTGTTTGTGACTTTTTAAATTGCACAGCAACATTGGCTTGCAAATTGGCTGCAACTGCACCATGCAGCCATTTAACTTCAAGATTTCCAATGGTGTCTTTGCCCGATTCATCTATTTTATCATTGAAAACATTCAGATAAATTTTCAATCGGTTTGGTTTGATTGTTTCGATCTTTACACTTTTTGTGAAAATTGAATTTCCCACACTCACAGTAGCAGTATAATTACCGGTCATAGCATCTGCTGTTGTAGAGGTATTAAAATTATAAATACCATTAACAGACTCATTTCTAATGATGGTATTGACTACAGAACCTCCAGGATTAACCAATTCAAATTTAACCGGAAATCCAGTTGGTAATTTTTTATCCTTGTCTTCAAGAATGAAACTCAAATAAATTGAATCACCCGGACGCCAAACACCTCTCTCACCATAGATAAATCCTTTTATTCCCTTTTGAATGTTTGCTCCTTCAACCTCAAATCTACTGATAGAATTTGCATAACCTTCGCCCAATTTTAAATATCCTTTTTGATTGACATGCGAGGCAATCATCAAAAATGGTTTCTTCATCAAAGGCAGATCTAGCATACCATTTTCATCCGTCATACCTTTTCCAACTAATTTTTTAGAATAATCAAAATACTCTATCTGACAGTTTGGTATAGGTTCAGTTGTGATCATATTGGTAATGAAAGCATGAGAAGTTTTGTCTTCATCTAATTTATAGATCATTCCAATGTCTGAGGCCAAGATGTTTTTACTGATGGCCCTGCTTTTGTAATAAGATTTTTCGCATGGACTTGCGTTTTCCTCATAATAGTACCAAGGTTCATAACCATCATCAAATGCATAAGAATTCCAATCCTCTTCTGACCATTCAGAATTATGGCTTTTGTCCCACCAAGGTGTATAATTATCGTTTTCATTGCTTTCTTCGCATTCACAAATGGCATATTCTTTTTTGAACTTTATACCGATTCGATATATAGCACCTGGTTCAGGTTTAATCAAATTTCCCAGATCAATGACATGGGTGTTCCAGGTTTCTAAATTTTTATTGGCATCATAGGTCAGATCCAATGTTTTTTCGGCAATTATAGATCCTATTCTACTCAACTCATCGTTGCCATCCATGTTATTGACTTGCAGAAACTGGTGCACATCTGTTTGACTGATCTTGATGACCCTTACATCTACTTTTTTCAATGCCACCGCTTCAAATGGAAAAATCAAACCACCCGAATTGGGCAGAATACTGCCATTGCCCAGGAGTTTAACTCTGGGTTTAGGTGCTTCAAATTCTATGGTGGTCTCATAGGATTCATTCATATTGTAAGCTTTGTGGTTTTTCACACCGGTATGAACATTCAATTGCCTATTGCCCTTGATTCTTGTATCGATGTATACTTTAACCATATTACCTTCAATTGTATAATTCAATTTTTCAACACCTTCAATTGTGATAATGCCATCCAAATTCTGTTTCCATAAAAGTGGATCTGTAAAGTATAACTCCACCACCTGATCTTTGTCGTCAGCGACTTTGACTTCACTTACTGTAAAATCGCCAAAAGAAGGCACTTCATAGGTTTGCTCACCCTTATCAATCGAACCAATCTCACTGCCATCCCAAGAAATTTTAACCGTTCCTCTGGTTCCTGATTTGTGTATGCTGTCTACAACAAACCTGTATTCATTGTCAGAGTAACTTTCAGTCCATCTAACTTTTAAATTATTCCCATTCAGAGTTGCTTTGATTGTTTTTTCGACTTTTTCTCTTTCTGCAAAATCTGAGGTATTTACTACACCTGTAATTTTCATCCATTCGGTATTGTAGTCGTTATAAGTTCTAAGACCGTTGATGTCTATATTGATCTTCTGTGGATAGGATGCAAATTGAAATTCAAATGCTTCAAATCCTTTTTTTACATCGGCTACCTTTTCCAAATTGAAAACCACATCATAAAATTGATCTGATTTAAATGGTTCACTCGGAATAAATTCAATCACTCGTCTGTTTTTCCATCTGGCTTTACCTTTTATGTTTGGACTGAAGCTGAAAATGTCTTCAAGAACTGTTGAATCCGGAATGTCGAAGAAATTTTTAGTAGAATCTTTACCACCCGGATTGCCGTATTGGTCGGCCAATTCGATGACGATGTTTTGCTGCCTGCTGATCATTCCTGCGGTATAACCAGACACATACTTGGCAAACTCAGGGTTGATCTTCTTGATCGTCTTCTTGTTTGAACAGGCTGAAAAAATCACCGACCCAAGGGTCAAAACCAAAACGAAGAATAGTTTATGTTTCATTTCTTTTAAAATTGAAACAAAATTCACTACTTATTTTCTTTCCTCCTAACAAATTTATACCCTGTGTGTGTTATCATATTAATCGTTATGCAAATTCTATTATTCGTATACACAGTTTCGACTTCGGAAACTGTTGAATAAATTGTTTTGGTTTAAATTCTTATTATTGTAACTGAATAATGAAAGTCAAAACCCTTGTAACCTGGTTAGGATTGCTCGTTTTTGCCATTTTGGGCATCGCATCAATCGTCTATTACAGAGAAAGGGTCATTTATGTGGATTCGGCTTATTATGCCTTCAACATGTTCAATAAGGGTTTGCCAACTGCCGAGCACAATCGATATGCACTTTACCTTTATCAATTTGTCCCCTGGATTTTTTTTAAACTAGGTGCATCAATTGCCTTAGTTTTAAAATTGTTTTCAATTTGTCACATATTGCTCCATTCGCTGGCACTATTTTTCATTTTAAGGATGAACAAACACAAAATTGGGTTGCTGTTAATCTTGATGCAAGTTGTAGCTTACAGAGAATGTTTCTTTTTAACCGTTAATGAAACGGCATTGGTGATTTCCGCCTCTTTGGTTCTTTATGCATTGATGCAAAGACATTTGGAAAAGTCGTTTTCTAAAACATCGTACTTCATTTGTACTTTCTTGTGTATAAGTATTGCTTTATTGGCACATCCAATGGCAATGATCGTTATACCATTTGTTATAATGATGCATGCCTTTCAAGCAAAGAAAACATTCATAAAAAAAGAAGCTCTTATCCTTTTTGCTGCATTCTTATTGGGATTCATCATCAAAAAAAGCATCAGTGTTGAATCCGGTTATGAAGAAGATCTGTTCAATCAATTGAACAATATTGGTCAGATTTTTTCAAATTTCAGTGAAGTTTACAGTTTCAAGTTCTTTTATGGTGATTTCAAACTGCAATCTTATTTCTTTAAAATCTACATCATCCCATTGGTACTAATCCCTTTTATCATTGGTTTGCACATAAAGTTCAAACTCTATTTGGAATTAACGGCTTATTTGGTTTCTATGGTAGGTTTGTGGTTGTTGATCATTGTCTTGTTCAACCGCGGAGATGGGAATATTTTCATGGAGAAAAACTATACCCCTTGGGTCATGATCTCCCTATTTCCGTTGGTTTATTTACCACTTGAAAAAATCAAATACAATGTCGGAATTGTATCTGTTTTAACCGTTTCAATACTATTTTACTCCATTTACGGCATATACGCTGTTGCACCAATGTATGAAAAAAGGTTGTATTTGATCGACCGATTGATCACTGAAAAGAATCCAAGCAAAGCCAACAAACTTTTACTTCAGGACAGCACAGTGAATCACGATGAATGGCTAGGGGTTTGGGCCTTGCCTTATGAAACCATTTTATTGAGCAAAATAAAAGGTATGCCCAGCACTACGGCTAAAATTTACAACAATGAAGAGAGAATCAATAAAGAATTGAATAGAGATGATATTTTTATTGGAGCTGACTTTATACCGGTATTACCTATGGATTATTTAATTCGATACAAGGAATTTAAAATCCCGAATCAGAAATACATACCTGTTCCGAACCCATAGAAAATCTCTTTAAACGACGTAAGATTTCTTTTAGTCTACCAGCTTGTTCAAGTAATTTCTTGCCTCAACTGTATTGACCTCAGCTTTTAAAATATTGAGTATGCTGTAGAGTCCAAAACAGGTTCTGTTGATGTACAAAGCATCCTTGGGACCTCTTGCGCCATTGGCTTTCCTGATTTCAGGCGATTGAGCAAATTTTTCTCCCAGATCATACAAGTCTTTGAAAAAGCCATCATTGCTGAAATCAAATGATTCTTGATTAAATGGTTGACCCAATAATGAAAGCATTTCCCTGATCGAATTCTTCATGATGGCTTTTACTTCCTCACTGTCTTCGGGTAAAATGTATTCCAAACGGTTCAAACTTTCATCCATTAAGATTTCATTCTTTAAGGTTCTATCATTCAACAATCTGAAATACAACAGATGGAATTCAAGACTGGTTTCTTTCACACAACCGAAGTCAATAACACCCAATTTTCCATCTTTGGTTATAATAAAATTGCCGGGATGAGGGTCTGCATGTACTTTGCGCAGATCAAATATTTGATACATGTAAAAGTCCCATAAACTTTGACCAATTTTGTTTCTCAATTCCTGATCCTTGCAGGTATTCACAAATTCTCCCAAGGGTTGACCTTCTATCCAATCCATGGTAAGTACTTTAGAGCTGCTCCAATTCGGATAATACTTAGGAAACACAATGCCATCAATGGATGCACATGCTTCTGCTATTTCAACTGATTGTTTCAATTCTAAGACATAATCGGTTTCTTCAAGAAGTTTGGCTTCCATTTCCTTGAAGTATTTGTCTACTTCATTGCCTTTCAAATTGAGCAATCTCACCGCTATTGGTTTCACAATTTTCAGATCGCTGGATACACTGTCGGCAATACCCGGATACTGCACTTTAACGGCATAGTTGATGCCATCTTTCACAGCTTTGTGAACCTGACCAATACTTGCCGCGTTTACTGCCGAATTGGTAAATTCATCAAATATCTCCAATGGAGAAGCATTGAGTTCCTTTTTGAAGGTTTTCAATACCAGAGGATAACTGAGTGGTGGCGCACTGTACTGTGCCATTTGAAATTTATTCTGGTAAGCGGTTGGTAATAAGTTCCTGTCCATGCTCAACATTTGAGCAACTTTCAGAGCTGATCCTTTGAGTTTGCTCAGAGTGGAATATATGTCTTCAGCATTGTCCTCATTGAGTTCATCACGGTTCATATCCGGATTAACTGCTTTCTTAATGTAATACTTAATGTAATTGCCACCCAATTTGACACCTGTACCCGCGAAACTTGCTGCCCTCTGTATTTTTGAAGAGGGTATACTAATTTGTTCTTTCATGAAGGTAATATGATCACATTTTAAATCCGGGCTTGAACCGGTTTTGGAACAAGAATTTGCCAAGATCCAAAAAGCTGTCGAGAGCGCTTTTGCCCATCATCTCAACCAAAAGATTGACAGATTTTTCTATGGCTGCATCTGTTTTTTCAAATCCTTTACTTGAATCCGTTACCCAGAAACTAAGGATGAAACTCACATTCAGCCAAACTGCCTGATGGTATTTTTCGCTGATGTATTTTCTGTCTTCAAATTCCTTTATTGCCAATCCTTCATCAATAACAGTTTTAACAAATTCAATGACCGGTGCCTTTAATCCTTCTTTGTTCTTTAAAGGTGTTTTCTCATGATTTAAACTGTATATATAGTAACTTCTTTCTTGGTTCAAAACTTCAATTAAAGTGTAGAACAAGCCTAAAATTTTTTCTCTAGATCCGTAAGAAGTATATTCTTTAGATTCTTTGAGCGCCTCTATGGTTCTGCTTGCTGCCGAATGCCATATTTCATGGTCTACGGCTTCAAAACCGTTGAAATGGGTGTAAAAATCGGCCTCAGACAAACCCATTGCCTTAGCAAATGTGTAAACTGAAGACGGGTCTTTCCCGTTGGTCAACACATAATCCTTGTATTCAAGGACAATGCGTTCCTTTACATTGACTTGGTTGTCTTCGCTATTATCGTTCATCTTGATGTTTAAACAAACCAAGACTGAAAAGGTTGTCAGAAAATTAAAAAAATGATAATTATAAGTGCAATAGACTGTTATACAGCCAGATGACAAAATAACTTTATTTCTTTAGATAATCCCTGAAGCTTCCCCAAAGTGCCATGTGATGATAAAAGGTTTCTGTAAAATCTGATTTCTGATAATCAACATTCTTGAGTATGATGATACTTGATTTTGTATCCGGATAATAAAAATTCATAGACGTGAAACCCGGACAATAACCGGTTTGACCATATTGTAAAATGGAATCTTTGTGATCGATTGTTGGTCCATAACCATAATAAGTGGTACCAAATAGTGAGTGATTTCGAACAGCATTCTCCTTGGGTGATAGCATCAATGACAGTGTAGCAGGCTTTAATACTTTGCCTCCATGTAAGCTGCGATTCCAAATCAATAAATCATTGGCTGTAGAAATGAACTTAGCAGCTGCAACTTCATACAATGCGATATTGCCTTCATCAGCATACCATACACCACTGTCATTACTGG
>DASWYG010000012.1:0-11383 GCA_036405075.1 Bacteroidia bacterium
GAACTTATTTGAGAACTGACCTTGGCGTCAAATCTATAATCGACGGAAAATTCTGAAGTGTTTGGCAAACCGGAATAATAGATCACCTTGCGTTCTCCGGGTTTCAAATTTGAATAGTCCCAAGAAACTACAGAGTCATTCACATTCTTTTGCAAAGGCAAACAGATTTCTGTATTAAAGTATTTACTCTTCTTAAGAAAAACCGTTCCACTTATGGCATTGGACCCCATATTCTCATAAACCAAATAATAGATGACCCTTTTGTTCTTTATCACTGATCTGCCTTTAGGTGAAGAAATGCTTACCCTGATGTCGTTGACATTGGCCATACGGTTGAGTGGAAATTGGATGCTATCGGTATAATTACCGGGTATAAAGGTTTTACTGACCGCCGTATCTGCACAATTACTTTTTACCAGGTTCCTAAACGGTTTAACAACTATGCGTTGCGTATTGGCCGTGGCATTGGGAATCATAAATTCTGAAAGGCCATCTTCAGTAGTAAAAACGCCTCTATTGATAAAAGGCAATTTGATGTATTGTTTTACCGCCGGCTTTTCATTTTTCTCTCTTATACAATTGTTATTTGAGTCGATAAAGGCATTGATTTTCACCAAACACATTCCCGGATAAAACCTCATCAAAAATCTATTTGGGTTCCAGATGCTTAAGGGTTGAACAGATTCCCCTGCCGCAAACAAAAATCCCCGTCCGGTAGCAACGCGCTCCGCACCTCTGAAATTATTGGTGATGTCTGTCCATACACTGCCATTGAGTCTTAAAATCCTGTTTCTTACAGCGGTACTTGAGTTTAAACTAAAAGCTCCTGAAATGATCAATTGCTTTTCCCATACCAACATCTCTGTTAAACTAACAGTAGAGTCCATATTCGATTTCAAGTCAACAAAAGTTGATGTGACGCGGTAAATCTTTTTCTCTTTCAACAAACCACCCGCAGCATATATGACATCACCATCTAAAGCCAATTTTTCTATTACTTTCGGAGTTGTTGTAAAAGTATCTGAACGACCTTTCACCAATTTGTATAAGTACTTACTTTTATATCCATTGATTTTAGTGAATGTACCTGCAAAAACAATGATGCTGTCATTACTTTCTATGTCTACCACTGAATTATCTGGTTCGCAAGCTTTGCAATCAAATACCTTTGCAGTTTTATTGCCATCATATTTTATGAGATATGGCATGGTATCATTCCCCAATTGTATGAAATTACCGCCAATGATCAAATGGCTGTCGAATACCTCTATAGATGATACTGTAGCTGCTAAATTACCTGAACGTTTAAATTCTCCAAGTCCTTCCCAATTGGAACCATTAAATTTTACCAAAGACGATACAATGCCCATGGTAAAACTGCCGGATACATAAATTTCACCTTTGTACTTTTTTATATCTGTAATTTCTGCAGCTTTATTTAAGACCAAAACGGGCAACTTCACCCATATTTTGCCGTCATAAACTGAGACCAACCAATACGAATTATTGGCATCAACCGAAAATCTTCCAATACTCATGATTTGGTTGTCGACTGATATGGCTGCAGGTTTCACACCTGGAAAAACACCTTCCGGAAACCAAACCTGTGCCTTAGCAGAAAATGCCAAAAACATCATCCAAACAGCTGTTGTAATTTTCAATCTCATTTCTATTTTAATTTGTACATCAATTTTATGTTGAGCCCTAATGAATATGGGTGGTCACTGACGGTCATTTCAGGTTTAAACCTCGAAAATCCATAAATGGAACTGATCACTTGTCCGGACAGCATCCAGTGCTTACCTATATCGAGCTTAACGCCACAATTGAGTTGAGGCATAACATTGAATGTTCTTTCCTTACTTGCAAAAGCAGAATATCTGTATAACTGTGTGTTAAATGGACTCAATGTTTTTGTGCCACTTGCACTTACATTGTAGCTGAGAACGCCTCCAAACCCGTAGATCAAATCTAGGTTTTTATTCAATTTACTGATAAAACTTAAGTTCAATGGCAATTGCACCTTGGTGATCTTTACTTTTTCTTCTGAATTCATAAATGTATCACGTGCTCTTGACAGAAAATAACCTATGATCTGTCCGTTGGTATTGTATACAGGCAAACTGTCATAAATTCTGTATGAATAATTGTAACGATTGCTAAAGTTGATTTGTGTGGCTTGCAATCCGGCATTTAAAATGAATTTCTTACCGATTTTACCAAATTCAAACCCAAATGTGTACTGTGTACTCCATCGATCGGAAGCCTTGCGAATACTGTTGTAACGCTCAGGATTCGAATTCAACAACAAACTCTTGGTAAAGTCAACTTGATTGACCATTCCGATATAAAACTGGTGCCCCCCTTTTTCTTCATTTTTGTTCTGTTGGGTACTGTCTTTGGGTTTATTTTCTGTAGCAGATGAGACTTGTTGTTTGTTCTCCGGATTGCTTTCAGGTTTTTCTTCAGTCTGAGTTTGTTCATCAATCTCTTTTTGAACTTCTTTGTTGATTATCGGTTCAGATATCTCCTCATCTGTACCAATACCACCGGTAATGCCATCCTTTGAATCCAATAACTCTGAATTTGTAACGATAGACGTGTTCAATTCCGGCTTCACATTTTCAGTTTGAACAGTACTGAACTTATTACTGCTTTCTTTTTCAGTTAATGGTTCTGATTGATGACCTTCTTTAGCTGAGCCAAACTTGGAATTCTTTTGTATTTCTTTTGATGCTTTTTGTACGTCGGATACCTTTTGTAATTGCTCAGTGTTGTCTGTTTTTATTTCCTCAACATTTGTTTGAGTATTTTCTGGAAGATCGTTGTTGCTAGGTACTTCGACCTCTTCAAGTATGGTTTGTGATCCGGATTCTGATTTTGCAATAGAATTGTCTTGAGTTGCAGGCAGAGCATTTAGGCTTTCACTTTTGTTTTTGAAATGATACATGCCCAATCCGAGAGCAAGGCTTAACAACAAAACACCGGTACTCATCCACCAGAATGCAACTCTGCGGCGTTTTGCATCAAGGTATTTTTTATAGGTAATTGGCCAGTCTTCGGCTTGCGGTTCTATTTCAAACTGATTGAAATTGGTTTGGAAAACAGAATCTCTTTCAATTCCTGCTTTCTCAACTTCAAGTTTATTTTTAGTTGCCAGCCAATCTGCATCGCCAACTTCCAATTCAAAATCTGTGAATAAACCTTTGTTAGAATCTTTGACATCATCATTGAAAACTTCAGATTTTCCGTCAATTGCATTAAAATCTCTATCAGAAACAAAGAGACTGAGGTCTTTTAAACCTTCTTTGAACAACTCATCAATATGTTTCTTTCTTTTAGACAAAATAGTAACTTATATGGCTTCCTGCAGTTTTTTAATTTCCGTTTTTAGGAAAGCACGGGCTCGGTTCAATTGGGATTTTGACGTTCCCTCACTGATGCCCAATATTCTTCCTATGTCTTTATGTCCTAAACCATCGATGGCGTACATATTGAAAACCAATTTGTATCCATTCGGCAATCGATCTATCAGGTTCAGCAATTGTTGTTGACTTAATCCATCAGGTTCAATAAAATCATCTTCAGCCGGACCATTTTCATCGTTGAAGTAATAATCATCTCGTACAAATTGCACTTTGTTGATTTTTTTAACCATATCTATGGCGGTGTTCATCATGATTCGGGTGATCCAGGTATTGAAGCTGCTTCTTCCTTCGTATTTGTGTATATTGAGAAATATCTTTACAAAACCATCTTGCATAGCATCTCGGGCATCGTCTATATCGTTCAGATATCTACGGCAAACGCCTAACATTTTGGGAGCAAAAAGTTTAAATAACTTTTCTTGAGCCCAAGCTTGTTCGGATTTACACTGTGCTATGATCTCTTCCAATTCGTTCACTGATGGGTGATTTTATAAGTTTGACTTAAAGACACAGAATTGGTTGCATGAGGTTCTGCGATTTTTTTCAAATTTAAGGCGATTGTTTTTAATTTGTTCATTTTCAGACTAGGTATGATTCAAGCTTTTCTGATACTGTCTGATTTTAAATACATGATTTTTTTCAAAACTTATTTTGAAAATCTGATTTATTCACATACCTTTGCAGTCCTTTTTAAAAAACTCACGTCATGAAACGTACATTCCAGCCATCACAACGCAAAAGACGCAATAAACACGGCTTTAGAGAAAGAATGGCCTCAGCCAACGGTCGTAAAGTATTGGCAGCCAGAAGAAAACGTGGCCGTAAGAGACTTACTGTTTCTGACGAACTAAGGCACAAACGCTAATAGCCAATCACCCAATGGGTGAGAAACCACGTCTGACTCTTTCAAAAAATGAGCGCTTGTGTAACATCAAGCTCATAGAGTCTCTGTATAAATCACCCAATGTGGTGAAATCATTTCCCTTAATTTTTTCGTATAGAATTTCGGAGGTTCAACTTGCTCATGATTTTCAGATACTTTTTACGGTTCCCAAAAGAAACTTCAAAAAAGCTGTTGACAGAAATCGGGTCAAAAGAATTCTTCGCGATCGATTCCGACTCTTAAAACCAGAATTCCTCATACCTTTTGAAGGTAAATTCATCTATTGTTCCATTGTCTATACAGCCAAAGAATTACCTTTGTATCAGGACATAGACAAGTCATTGAAAAAACTGATCAAAAAACTGGATGAAGAGATTATTCGCTGAATTAGGTGTTTTATTAATCAAAATCTATCAATGGGTTTTATCTCCCATGTTTCCCCCTTCTTGCAGATACACACCAACCTGCAGTCAATATGGCATAGAAGCACTTCGCAAACACGGGCTCATAAAAGGCTCTGTACTCACTTTTAAGCGGATTATGAGGTGCAGGCCAGGTGGCGGCCACGGGCACGACCCTGTGCCTTGAAAAGAGCGATCTCCTACGCTAAAGCTACGGAGATTAAAGAACGAGAATGAGAACGAGAGCGGATGCTGCAAAGTGTTTTTGTAAGGGCCTGCCCCGTTGCGTGTTTTGAGTGCAACGAAAAACTCTGCTACGGGGAACGAGAACGTCCTGATTTATCGAGAGAGATCTCCTACGCTAAAGCTACGGAGATTAAAGAATGAGAACGGAAAAACTTTAAACTTTCCTCTTTCAACTTTATTCTTTACACTTTAATCCTATTTTTGCAAGAATCACTCTGAAAATGAATGGCAAAGGATTAATATTGACCTTATTGATGCTCCCTACTTTTCTACTTACGTCAAGTATTTGCAGGGCTCAAAACAAAATCAATGAGTTAAAAGACTCCGGTTTTAATCAACTTCACCAAAACCGATTCAAAGCAGCAATTGAAAGCTATTCCTTGTGTTTAAAATTGAAAAAGGAGTCTGATGTTTATTACTCCAGATCCTTGGCTTACATGGGATTATCAAAGGTCGACTCAGCTTTGGCCGACCTACAATCTGCCCTAAAAATCGACTCCAATCATTACAAATCCATACTTGCTAAGGCCAATATTCTCAAAAATCAAAATCACTTCAAAGAAGCTTCTATTCTATTTGACAAAGCACTCAAGCTGAAACCCGGCGAAACAGAACCATGGCTGGCAAAAGCTCAACTGCAACTGGCGCTTAAAGATTCAATCAATGCTTTAAAATCACTTGATGCCTACATAAAAAACAACACTTCAAATCCCGAAGCTTACCATTTAAGAGGCATTATACTAATTGGCCAGAAACAACAAGCTGATGCTGCATTTAACTTTAACAGAGCCTTGTTCTTAAATCCGAAGTACTTGCCCTCTTTATTGCAAAGAGCTGAACTTTATTATCAGAGGGATTATTTGGCCATAACCTTTGCAGATTTGGAAACAGCTTTTACAATAGATTCCAATTTGACAGAGGTTCACGAATTGTATTCAAAAGTGTATTTCAAGTTGGGAGAATACAAACTGGCAAAAAAACACATCAATTTAACATCAAGGTACACCAAACCATCCCTTGAAATTGAATTAATAAAAGCTGAAATCGCCTTAAATGACGGTCATCCTGATCAATGTTTGAGTGTGGTCAACCAAATTGTCGGTCAATATCCTTTATTAAATAAGGCGTATTTACTAAGAGCCAAAGCCAATTTCGCAAAAGGTAAAGCCGAAATTTGCTTTAAAGATTGCGAAAAAATCATTCTTTCAGGCGATTCCACTTTGCCTGAAGCTTTTAAATACAGAGCCTTGAGCAGAACAAAAGAAAAGGACCATTCGGAATGGAAGAAAAACCTTTCAGATATTTACATCTACTTGAAATTCAAGCCACTAGACCCTCAAGCTTGGTACCTTAAGGCACATTACAATTACCTCTTAAATGAAAATGATTATTGTGAAGACTATCAAAAAGCCAAGCAATTAGGACTTCAAACTCTTGATAATGAATTAGAAATAGTTTGTAAATAAAAATGCCATCCAAATGGACGGCACTTTTTTTCATACTTTTAGATTTGCGAATTCATATCCTGGATTCAAAACTTGGTTTGAACCTTAAAATACGATGTGAAACCCCGTTTTTAAAAGGTTCCAACCCAATTTAATTAGTTTTGTCAAAGCCCCCCTTCAACTAAAATGATGCCGCATTCCATCACCATATCTAAATGGACTGATGGCTGATAATTTGCAAAAGATGAATTTCAAACACTTTAAAAGCTCAAAATCAAAATGTTAAAAATCGCACACACAAACTTTCAGAACTTTGGTCAACTCATTTAACTGAATCTATGATACAAATAACGACTTTCATTTTGACAACTAGAGTCAAAAATATTTTTAATTTAAAAATAATATGCAAAATTTGCACTGATCAATATCTATGTTCAATCAAGTTAAAATACTGAGAGTTTTGCAGTTAATCTCATTGCTAAAAAAGCAACCGCCAAAATCCATTAAAAGTTTGGCCGGATTTCTCGAAAATACCGAAAGAACGGTATATCGGTATTTGGATCTAATAAGAGAATTGGGCTTCGACCTCCAGAAAGACGATCAAAATCGATTTCTGATTGTAGGAGATATTGATACCGAAGAAAACAATTTTACACCTGAAGAAGCCTCATTGCTGAATGAACTATTATTGACTTCAGGAAATAAAAGCGCATTAAAGGATTCTTTGCTCAGGAAAATCTATTTAAAATCAGAACTGTCCATACAAGGCAATAATCTGGTCAACGCACATTTAGGAAAACTCATTGAAAAACTGAGTTTTGCTATAGAAAACAATAAGCAGGTCATTTTGAAAAGTTATCATTCTGCAAGTACTCAAAGTATTACCGATCGCTTGGTGGAACCCATAAAATTCACAGACAATTACTCATCTCTCTGTGCTTATGAAGTAGAAACCAAAGAGAACAAATATTTCAAACTGGAGAGAATGACAGAAGTAGTCGTTCAGGAAAGATCTTTTAAATTCAAGAACTTTCATCAATTCATAGATCTTGACCCTTTTGGTTATGCACCAACAAACAACCCAGCGGTTGATATAGAATTGATTTTGAATTTGAGGGCATACATCCTCATCAAAGAAGAATTCCCATTTGTAATGACCTTCATAAAACCTGAAGCCAGAGACAAATACAGATTAAAGATCAAAGCAAATGACCCAAAACCGGTTTTGCGATTCATAATGGGTTTATTGGATGATATCATTATTGTCGGTTCAATCGAATTTGAGGAATACATACTGGAGTATGTCAACAAACTATTCATGTTTAGAGAAGATGATTGAACCATTCTATTTCATGTATCAACTGTTCACCAACAGTCCATTGGAAGAAGTTTCAAAAAAGTGAAATTTTTTTGATATCAATGATTCATATTCTGTTTAAACGCCTTTAACAAAAACTATATACTTTTGATTTTTAATTAATTACCAATAAATACAAGCGTTTTGATTCCCAAAATCTTGTATTATTGATTTCAATGTATATTATTGTGAAAAATATCATTAATATTATGGATGCAACAAAAGTAGACATGTTCATCATGTCGAACGGAAAATTTTTCCCAAGCGTACACTTACCACAGATCAGAGAGAGACTTATAGCTTTAGATGATTCAAAATGGGCTATGATTTCTACTATTGAATTCAAAGACCCAACTACAAGTTTGATCGTATCTCTTTTGGCAGGCAGTTTGGGAGTAGATCGTTTTATGATCGGTGATACCGGTATGGGTGTCGGTAAATTACTTACCTGCGGTGGTATGGGCATTTGGGCAATTGTAGATTGGTTCCTGATCAAAGATGCCACTAAAGACAAAAACTACTTAAAAATTCAACCTTTTTTATATTAGGTCTTTTGGATTCGCGTAAAGTATATGCAGTGGTGGTTACACTATGCCTGTTGGCATATACATGGACCACTTATGCATTTTATCATCGTGAACCCGTTTCAATTGGCCATTTTGGGGCATGCCACATCAAAAACTTAACAGGTTTGGCATGTCCTTCTTGTGGCACAACGAGATCTGTAGTAAAAATACTGGATGGACAATTTGCAGAAGCTTTATACATCAACCCTTTGGGCTATGTGACCTTTATCATTTTCTTACTGATATTGCCAATGCTTCTACTCATTGATTTGGTCATTAAAAAGACACATTTACTCAATTTTCTAAACCGATCAACACACCTGATCAAAGATTACAGAATGGCTGTTCCATTAATCGTTTTAATGACTGCCAACTGGATTTGGAACCTTACTAAACATTTATAATATGTCTGCAATTTTTGATGAATATTTGCCATCTGAATACGAAGCCGAAAAGGCTTCCAACAGCTATTTGATCTCACTTGTTTTGATGGTTGCAGGAGCACCAATACCTATACTCAATCTATTGGGCGTTATCATTTTTTATTTTGGCAACAGAAAGCAATCCTATTTCGTCAGATGGCACTGTACACAGGCATTGCTTTCACAAGTTGTATTGTTATTTGTGAATTCTACTTTCTTTTGGTGGACTGTTGGTGTTTTGTTTTTTGAACAACCAGTGAACACCGAATACATCGGATATGTGATCTTTTTCATCATCATCAATTTATTGGAATTGATCAGTACAATCGTTACAGCCATTGATGTCCGAAAAGGGATACATGTATCCTGGTGGATCATTGGCGATCTCACCGACCTGATAACAAAAGAACAGCGTTCTTAATTTGTCTCATTGACAAATGACCATCCATTGAACGCCAAATTGATCATTCACTGTGATCAACTCACCAGATGCTAAATCATTCCACTCGCATTTTTCCGGTACAGAAAGTTTCATTACAATTTCCTTCATCTTTTCATAGACTTCAAATTTCACAAAAAGTGAAACTCTGGTACCTTCTATTACGCCCAATTCACTTAACATATCTGAACCATAAAGCGTGAGAAATGGAGATTTCAATGATGCTGAAACAACTGGCATAGCCGACTCAGATAAATCTGAACCGGCCACACCAAATTTCTCCATAAATTTTACATTCAGCTCCCCTCCAAAACAAGTTTGGTAAAACAACATGGCTTTATAACAATTGCCATTGAAATTAAGAAAGGGAACAACCGACATATCAACTGTTGTATGCAGCTTCCAATTGTGCTATATCCAGTTTCTTCATTACCGAAAGGGCCGCCATCATTTTCCCTGTTTTCTGTGCTTCGCCCTTTGCCATATTCTCACCCAACATAGCGGGAATAATTTGCCATGAAACCCCGAATCTATCCTTGCACCAACCGCACATACTCTCAGCGCCACCATCTGCTATCAAATGGTTCCAGTAATGATCCAATTCAGCCTGATCCTTACATGTTACCATCATAGAAATTGCTTCAGTAAATTTGAACATCGGACCTGCATCAAATGCATGTATGCGCAAACCGTTGATGATCGCATCACCATTCATGATCCAGTTTTCATTAAATGGTGAATTGGCTCCCCATTTTTTTAATGCCAATATTTCTGAATTGGGAAATAGATCAGCATAAAACTTTAATGCCTCTTCTGCTCTTCCATCAAACCAAAGAAAAGGAACGATTGCCTGTTTCATTTTTCAGAAATGTTTTTTAGTACTTCTAGCGCATTTGGCCAAGTCTCCTGGAAGTATGACATGAATTCCTGATTGGATTCCAGGTTAACTACCATCTTTGTTCCATTTCCTTCAGGGAAAAACCAATAATTTTCCATAGAACCTGCCCAAGAATCTACCTCCGGACCTTCAGTTATTTCCTCATCTTCTTTTACCAACCCATAGTACTCGATACCAATAAATTCATAGGGACGATTTTCTTTGACCCTACCTATCATTCCACCTCTTTTCCCATTTGAATCGGTTCCAATGAATAGCATTTTAGAACCTTTTTCCCAAGTGCCCTCAAACTGAGAAGTTTCATTGAAAGGAGCTGTCCACTGTTTGTATCCGTCCTTGTCAATCATAGTTTTGAAGACCTTTTCAGGACTTGCATTGATTGTTTTTTCAAATCTGAGCAACACATTGTCAGTACTTTTTTCTGCAAATTTTCCGAAATTATCTAGTATTGCCTGCCAACCTGTTCGCTGCATTTCCAAACTGTTCTCAGTTTCTGCTTCAAAAGATTCAATGATTTTTGTTTTGTCACCTTCTTCAAAGAATTCTACTTTCATTTTGCGGCCATCACCCATAGTGCTTTCTATTAAAGTCATTGGTTCAACTTTGTCATAAATGCCCCAAAACTCGAATCCAAAACTACCATCCTTTGCTTCCATGCGGGAAATGAATTTGCCTCCGGCTCTGAGGTCGTTGACTGAAAATGTAGTATGCCAATCGTCTGACGCTGCATTCCATTTTATGATGAAAGCCGGTTCAGTCCAATATGCCCATACTTTGTCGATTTTTGCATTCACCAACGTTTCAATGGTGATAACAGGTTTTGAAGATGCTTGTTCCATGTTTTTTATTATTTATTTGATGATACAAAGATGCACTTCACTTTTTAATATCCGTGCGTATGAATTCGCCTTTTTAAGGGGGTAAATGTGACAGTTTTAACTAAACCATAACGTAATGAATGGCGTCGGCAACGTTTTAACCCTGATATTAAATGTGCTCTTCAATCAAACCCCTTTTCCCGTTTTCCCCTTTTCCCTTTAATCTTTCCTCTTTAATCTTTCCTCTTTCAACTATAAACTTATAACTTTGTTCTCTGATATGGAAAATCGAATAAAACGCATTTCAGTTTATGTACCTCAAAGTGCAGTAATTGAAGCCATTTCACCGGCTTACAGGCTGTTTAAAACTGCCAATGATTTTCTGATTGCCAGTGGCCAAACGGCAATGTTTCAAGTTGAATATGTTGGATTGAACAGAAGTGTCAGCGCAAATGATGGTGAATACATTGTAAAAACAGA
>DASWYG010000013.1:0-1932 GCA_036405075.1 Bacteroidia bacterium
AAGTGTTAGGGCCGGGTGGACTGATACTTGCTACTTATTTGGTTCCGGCAGGTAATACTTCTACGGCCAATTGCCAGACAGGACAACCGGTAAGTTTTGCAGTATACCCTCCCGGAAGTCCAGGCTGCAACATCATTTTTCCTCCACAAGCTTTAAGTGTTTCCTGTAACCCATCGGGAAACTGTTGCGGTTGCGTCACCGGACTAACAGTTACTGCCTCTCAGACAGGACCAACCACACCACCAACTCCTTGTGGTGCCTTAGGGCGATTGTATGTTCAGAACATCACCATTAATTGAACGGAAATTCAAGTAACTCTTATGAAAAGAGGTTTGCCTAAAGGCGAACCTCTTTTTTGTATTGTCTTTTCTATAAACTCATGATATTTGATTCAAATCAGAGAAAACCTAAAAATATTCCAATTAATTTAAAACCCAAAAATGATGTATAAATCATTGGTATCATTGGCCATATTGCATACTAAAACTTTTAGCATTTTAATGTTATTTTTTTTAGCAATATTGTATCATGCAAGCCAGAGATTTTTACAAAGGCAGAGGAGCTCAGTTGAATACCCCAAATAAATTCAACCGCAACACTTATATCAAAGCTTATTGGGAAGGCATTGATGAAGATGAAATTGAGCACAGCGATAAATCGGAATACTTAGAGGTTTTTCCAAAGACCATCATCAATGAGGTAAACAGCTTGGATCTGCCATTGGAGTATTCATTAAATCCCTATCAAGGTTGCGAACATGGATGTTTGTATTGTTATGCTCGCGATACACATCAATATTGGGGATACAACAGTGGGATCGAGTTTGAACAAAAAATAATGGTGAAGAAAAACGCTCCTCAATTATTGGAGGCTGCATTTCAAAAACCCAATTGGGAACCTAAAACCATTATGTTATCGGGCAACACAGATTGTTATCAACCCGCTGAACGCACTTATGGCATCACAAGAAAACTATTGGAACTGTGTCTTAAATACAAACACCCTGTTGGCATTATCACAAAAAATTCACTGGTAGAGCGCGATCTCGACATCATAAAAGAATTGAATCAATTGGGTTTGGTGCATGTTGTCATCAGCATCACCACATTAAATGAAGATTTGAGAAGGGTATTGGAACCGAGAACCGTAACTGCTCAAAGAAAATTAAAAACAGTTAAACTTTTTTCAGATCATGGCATTCCGGTAACCGTATTAATGGCGCCTGTAATACCTGGTCTAAACAGTCACGAAGTATTTGAGGTTGCCACTGCTGCTTCAAAAGCCGGGGCCAAAGGATTTTCTCATTCAATAGTAAGACTCAATGGCAGTATTGCAGATGTATTTGTAGACTGGGTAAAAAAAGTATTTCCCGACAGGGCTGAGAAGGTCATTAATGGCATTAAAGAATGCCATGGGGGCAAATTGAATGATTCAAGAAAAGGCATACGCATGAAAGGTGAAGGACAAACTGCCGAAATGATAAAAAACATGGTGAAACTGGCTCAGGAAAAATTCTTTGGACATCAGGCTTACCCACAACTGAACAAGAACATATTTGTGCGAAATAAAAGAGGGCAATTGAGTTTATTTTAAACCAAAACTTTCGCCATTTCATTCAACAGTTTTTGTTTCAAAGAAAACATTTTGTACCCTAAAAGTTGAACATAAGATCCCATGGCTTGAGGGAGTCTTAAAAGCTCTTCTTCTCTGATCAACTTCTGATCGGTATAATCAGTAGAAGTTGCTAAATATTCGTTGAGATTGATTTTCATGAATGGATCTCCATCATCAATAATGATTGGATCAGACAACAATTCTTTGATCAATCTTTTGAACGTCATTTCTTTACTTTTAATGGCTTTCAATTCAGTTTGAAAATCTCTTTCACTCTCTATCTTCCCTAAAGTGGAAATATTGCGATTCAGTTTATTG
>DASWYG010000014.1:0-1710 GCA_036405075.1 Bacteroidia bacterium
AGATCTATACAGTTGGTACACGTTCTTTCAGTATTTTCAATGCTGATAATCGCACTTTGGTTTACGACAGTAAAGATGATTTTGAACAAATCACATCAAAAGATACAACATGGTCAAAAGTATTCAATGCAGACAATGAAGGCAATGGAGCTAAAGGCAGAAGCAGAGCCAAAGGTCCTGAACCTGAAGGTGTGTGTTTGGCTAGTATCAATGGTAGATTGTATTCATTTGTTACCCTTGAGAGAACAGGTGGTGTAATGGCTTATAACATCACAGATCCTAGTGCACCTAGTTTTGTAGATTATAACAATACCAGAAATCAATACAAATACGATGGAGACAATGGTCCTGAAGGGATCATCTATATTCACGCAAAACAAAGTCCAGACAACCAAAGATACATATTGGTTGCAAATGAATTGAGTGGTACAATCACAGTTTATCAATTGAAAGTGAATACCACCAATGTGGATTTGACTGAAACCAATGTTGAAGATAAATTATCAGTTTATCCAAATCCTAACAATGGAAATGTATTGAACCTGACAGAGGCTGTGAAAGCAGAAATTATAGACATCAGTGGTAAAGTGGTCTTAACTTTTGAAGGTACACAAGCAGATATAACTTCACTTGAAAATGGTTTGTATTTCATCAGACTTGAGAACGGACAAACATTGTCAGTGGTAGTATTAAGATAATAATTAGGCGTAAGAAAATTTTATTGGATGGAAATCCCGGTTCTGAAAGGAATCGGGATTTTTTTTATTGTTTTGATAAAATCACTTTTAAGGTGTTTTATTTATAAATTTGTTCAATGAACTCAATTGTGAAATACAGACTGTTTGGTCTGTGTACTTGCTTATTGGTCATTTTGGGATATGCCGGAGAAATACCTAAACTACCTACTGACAATAAAACTTATGCTCAAAGTGTAAGTTATGTGGATTCTGTGCGATTGAAGTTGAAGATGGACTACCAAGCCGGTAAGATAAAGCTTGACAGTGTAGGTCGAGTGTATGCAGATCTGATGGTGAATCGTATTTTCCCTTATTGGATGGGTACGGAATGGGATTTCAACGGGTATACAGCAGTACCTAAAGAAGGTAAAGTTGCTTGCGGTTATTTTGTTTCCACAACCATGAAGCATTCAGGAGTTGTATTGAATCGTTTCAAGATGGCTCAAAAATCAGCCTCTGAAGCGGCTTTGTATTTAGAGAAAAAAGATTCTTTGGATAGATACTTGATCACAAGAGACAGTTTTGTAAAAGTGTTTATGAAAAAATCAAAAGACGGTTTATACAAAGTAGGGTTGTCTTATCATGTTGGATTTTTATACAAATCAGGTTCAAATTTGTATTTTATACATTCCAACTACATCAACAGCGAAGGTGTCATCAGCGAAGATGCAAGTACCTCCTTGGCTTTATCCAGTTCAGGGGTTTATCTGGTTTCAGACATCAGTAACAACAAAGAATTAATGAGAAAATGGCTGATGGGCATAGAATTGACTATGCTGACAAAGTGAAAGAGGACAAATCACAATGACTCATTTGGGAAATGGACTAAGAACTTCACATCAAATTTATATTTGGGTTACAAATGATTGAGAACTTTGCATCAAAGTGATTTTATATGATGCAAATTCTACTATTAAAATTTTTGGCAGTATTCGCAGTAACGTTCATCTTTGGTTTATTGATCAAATTGAGC
>DASWYG010000015.1:0-1933 GCA_036405075.1 Bacteroidia bacterium
ATTGGCTTTAAGATATGGTGCAAGAACACAAGAGAGTAATTCAAGCAATCAGGCTTCATTGTTTGGCGAATCCAGTAAAGAAAATTATTCAGAACCTGTATTGCCAAAGGTTGAAGAGTATTCTATTTTAGAAGAGTGTAACATGGAGAAAGAGATGGTTGGAATATTCATCAACAGGCATCCAATGGATACATTTAAAGTGGAGTATCATGCAATTACAAATGCAAGTTTAATGGAACTTGAGAACATTAATGAACTGGTAAAAGTGAAACCCAATTTAGTGGTTGCAGGTATAGTGGTTAAGGTTGATAATTTGATGACCAAGACAGGTAAAAACTATTCCAAATTCATATTACAAGATTATTCAGGTCAATATACCTTTTTTGCTTTTGGAAAAACATTTGACCTATTAAGATTGATCTTATATCAAAATCATTTCATTGTATTGAGGTGTAGGATCGAGCGTCCGCAATGGCAAAAAGAAGGTGGCCGTGAATGGGATTTGAACATCATTTCCGGCGAAAAAATGGAAGAAGTTAAGGATCGATACATCAAGGGTATCAGTATGAATTTTGACGTAAAAGAAATCAGCAATGGCATATTAGAGAATTTGGAATCTATTTTCAATAAATTTGAAGGTAAGTTACCGGTAAATATCACAATGAGTGATAAAGAAAAAAGACATCAATTTGAATTGTACAGCAGTGAAAACAAGGTCAATGTTTGTCAGGAATTGTTGGATGAATTGCGCAGAAGTGATATAGATTATCAGATCATGTTAAAAAATTAATCAGATGGAGATCAAACAAAAAGAAACAGAAAACAAAGGCAGTTTTTACATAGGTGAATCGAGCGCTCCAGATGCTGAAATGACCTATGTATGGGCTGGAACAGACAGAATCATCATCGACCATACAGAGGTAGGTGAAAGTTTGAAAGGCAAAAATGCAGGCAAACAAATGTTGGCAAAAGCAGTTGAATTTGCCAGAGAAAAAGGCATTAAAATCATTCCATTATGCCCTTTTGCCAAGAGTGTTTTCAATAAGGAAGAACAGTATAAAGACGTTTTATAAATGGAAAAACAGATCACAAAAAAATACATCAAAGACGATTTAACCATTGTTTGGCAGCCACATAAGTGCATTCACTCAACAGTTTGTTGGAAAGAGGCAACAGGTTTACCACAGGTTTTTGATCCCAGAGTAAAGCCATGGATACAACCCGAAAATGCAAGTAAGGAAACTATCATGATGCAAATAGAAAAATGCCCTAGTGGTGCTTTGAGTTATATCTTAGGTGAAACTGAGCAAACTCAATCCAAAAAAGATTTGGAAGTTCAGGTCAGTGAAGATGGCCCAATATTAATTAAAGGCGATTTGACCATCAAGTATAAAGGTGAAACTTTAAAGACCGAACAAACAACAGCTTTGTGCAGATGTGGAGCTTCCGGTAAAAAACCATTTTGTGATGGCTCTCACAGAACCACCGGTTTCAAGGGTTAGGTTCTTATTTCTTCAAATTTTTCGAATACAGTTCTATCCATTTTTGAGGGTTGAATTTTTGGAACAACTCCCCTATTAAATCCAATGGCACATCCTCCGGTTTTTTATAACGGATACAAGATTTCCCCATATCCAATTTCTTTTTAGATCGTTTGGCATGTTCAGAAGTGAACCATTCCAATAATTCTTTATCGGCATATAGGCCCATGTGGTACAATGAAACATTGTTCTTTTGTGCAGCAAGGTTTGCGAATGGCAGTGGCAAATTTGGATCGCAATGATATCCGGCAGGAAAAATAGAATGAGGAACCACGTATCCTATCATCCCATAATTCATTTGTTCAACGAAACCTTTAGGAATGTTTTTTAGAATCACTTCGCGGATCTGATTAAAAGTTTGTTTTTTATCTTCTGTGATCTGATCGATATAT
>DASWYG010000016.1:0-4350 GCA_036405075.1 Bacteroidia bacterium
ACAAATTCAGCCAGAGGTTATGCGGGTGGATTTGATGCCCGTATAAATGGTGAATTCATAAAAGGACTTGAAAGTTGGTTCACTTTGAGTTTATTAAAAACAAATGAAATCATCACGTATTTAAAAAACGACAGCATACTCACTGAATCAAAATCTTTGAGAAGACCAACTGACAGAAGGGTAAGTGCATCAATCATGTTTCAGGATGAATTAAGATCCAATACAGACTACAGAATGCATTTAATGTTGAATTTCGGTTCAGGTCTACCCTATTACTTAACAGGAGAGGCAAGATATAAATCGGGCAATACGATACCTGCATATAAAAGGGTTGACATAGGTTTCAGCAAGGTGATCATTGGCGGTCAAAACACCAAAATAAAAAGCAGAACAATAAAAAAGCTTTGGCTGGGAATAGATGTTTACAATCTGTTGCAGATCAACAATGTCATTTCATACATTTGGGTAAAAGACTTCAGCAACAACACCTATGGAGTGCCAAATTACTTAACGGGCCGACGCTTGAATGCCCGATTGATCATGGATTTTTAATGGGATTAATTTAAAAAAGCGGATCAGAATCCGCAATTACAACCCTTTTTCTGCTTACCTCCTCCCATGCTCTTTCTTCCGCCACAAGCAGGCAAAACAGCTGATACAAAGGCAGTCAACAACAAAAGGTAAAGGGCTTTTCTCATTTCAAAAAAACGAAAATAGTCGTTTTTTATTGCTTTTCATCTATCCTTTCGACCAAAAAGCTCGCAGAACCATCTAAAACAGGGTCACATAAATTTCTCAAAAAGCAAAAAAACACTTGAATTCCTTAAATTTGCCGCATGGAAATCATCAAAGAAGGCTTAGACATCTTATTACACCTCAACAAATATCTGCCAATGTGGATAGACCAATACGGCTTATGGATCTATGGTATTTTATTTTTGATCATTTTTGTTGAAACAGGTTTAGTGGTAATGCCTTTGCTTCCCGGTGATTCATTATTGTTTGCTGCCGGTGCAATTGCCGCCAGAGATCACAGTTTAAACATTGCTTATTTGATTCCTCTCTTAATCGTTGCAGCCTTATTGGGCGACAACACCAATTATTTCATTGGAAAATTCTTTGGAAGACTGATCAAAAGCAAAGAGAAAACTTTTCTTTTAAAACGCAAGCACATTGAAAAAACTGAATCTTATTACGAAAAATACGGTGGTAAAACTGTGATTATAGCACGTTTTGTTCCAATCGTTAGAACTGTGGCGCCATTTGTTGCCGGTGCAGGTTCTATGAAATACAGAAAATACATTCTCAATTGCTTTGTCGGTGCGATCTTGTGGGTAGGTGGTGTAACCATTCTTGGTTTCTTTTGCGGAAAAATTCCTTTTGTGAATGAACATTTTGAAATGGTCATTTTCGCCATCATCGGCATATCAATACTCCCAATTATCATTGAATACATCAGAGCTAAAATGGGTAAAAAAGATCCTGTTATAGAAGTGATAGACGATCAAGAAAAATGAGATGCCACTGCTAGGATTGATCGGCTTTCCCCTTGAGCATTCGTTTTCACCCGAATACTTCAAAGAAAAATTCAAGTCATTACAACTTGAAGACTGGTCATACAAAGCATTTCCTATGGAGAACCTGAATGAATTGAACACATTCATTCTTGCTAACCCTGATCTAATGGCATTTAACATAACCATTCCTCATAAACAAAGCATTTTAAAGCATTGCCAGATCATTTCTGAAGAGGTAAGCGAGATCGGTGCTGCTAATTTGGTGGTAATAGACCGCAATGACAATGGTTTTCAATTGCTGGCCTTTAACACAGATTACCGGGGATTCAGAGATTCATTGATCGGGGCACTCCAATCGCCAATTCGCAAAGCAGCTATTTTAGGGAATGGTGGATCATCAAAAGCCATAGCCTTTGCCTTAAAATCAATGGATGTGCAATATGATTTCATTGGTAGATCTTCTGATATCAAATATGAAACAGCGGATCTATCCAATTACGATCTGATAATTAATTGCACACCTATTGGCATGTGGCGATCAGATGAAAAACAGATGGAAGAATATTTGCCATTGCAATACAATAGCATAAAAAAAGGTGTATTGTTCTATGATTTGATATACAACCCTGAAGAAACCTCAATGATGAAACGCTTTTCAGAACAGGGTGCGATTGTAAAAAACGGTTTAGAGATGTTGCATTTACAGGCAGATATTGGCTGGGACATTGTAAATGAATTTATCTGATGACATGCACCACACCATGTGTTTTTAATTCATAGTCACAGGCGTAAATCTCTATAAAGAAATAATAGGTTCCGGCTGGCAATATGCCTGCATCCCAAGGAATATTTTCAGTATCATGCACTTTCACTCCCCACCTATCGAAGACCATCAACTTGTATTCATAATCTAATTTTTCTGCAGGAAAAAAATCATTGAATTTATCATCGCCGGGGGTAAACACATTGGGTACTTTGATGTACTTACTCAAATCAGGTGCTTCAATATCAATTGTATCTGCATAAGGGCAATTGTTTTGATTAAAGCCATAAGCAAAGTAATGACCACGTTTATGAATCAAGAGCACAGAATCATCTGTAGGTGGATTCAATTTAACTTCATTGGAACCCCAATTCACAGTTTTGTACTTACCAAGAATGCGCAAAATGGATTCGAGTTCGAAAGTAACAGCACTGCAATACAAACTGTCTGCATCAATGGCTACTTCTATATTGTCATAAGACACTAAAATGGTATCGTTACTGCTACAATTACCCAACTTAACGTTCAATATGTACTGTCCGGGAGATGACACACTGATGAAAGTATCAGAAGAACCGGTACTCCACGAATAAGTTGCATTTCTATAAAATGAATCAGGTTGAACCAGAGCCGACACCCCCCTACAAATAGTGGTATCAGGAGGCAACCTGAAATTGATCCTATCAAATACGGTTACAATTTTAACGACAGAATCCAGACAATTGCCTTTGGCTGCCAAAAGTCTTACCCTGTAAGTACCGGCAGTTGGGTAACGATAATAGGCGTCTTTATTTGAACTGGTATCAAGAATGGTAGTAGAATCGCCAAAATCCCAACTATAGGTATCGGCATTTTGACTGTTATTGGTAAAAAACACTTCACGGTTGCAATTGACACTTGGATTAACAAATGCAGAAGTCGTTTCGAACACACAATTTTGAACATTGAACTGATAATCTCTTTGGGTAGAGCCTATAAGTTTCCCTTTTCGATACTCTTTGACAACGATTCCCACAACAAACTGCCCGGGTAAAGTTGGGGTTATTTTTAATACTCCACTTGATGAATTGAGATTAACCAGAGGACTTGAAGGTATTGCCAATGAATAGGAATATGAGCTTTCAAATATGATTTTAGGAAAAGGTGGTGCAACATAATCACTGCATTCGGGGCGAGGATTGCCGGTAGTTCCGCCTGTGTAAGGGTGGAAAAATTCGTACACCAGACTGTCTCCATCTTCGTCTGTAGCAGAATGATCGAATACCAGCGGCGCATTGGTGCAGAGAAAATTGGGTGGTAAATTTTTGAATTCAGGTGACGAATTGTATCCAATACTTGTGGTGTCATTGATTTTGGTCCAAATATTTTCACCGGTTGATAGGGGTGAAATGATATTGACAATGGTATTGTTTCTACAGCATCTTTGAAAACTGATGTAATACCCACCTTTTATTGGCGGCAGTTCCATACTTGTTACATATTCATAGGCATCCACACAGGCATTGGGTGAAATTTTAATGCAATTGTAATTGGTTTTGGATACCCTCACAGGACTTGTTCTAAGCACACTTTTACAAAGAGAAGGAATCAACTTGCCAGAATCACCTTCAAACACAGTAAAATTGGCATAAAGATCTTGTGCAATTGCGGCAGTACTGCCATTAAAACAATCTATATAGAGACGCAGTTTTACATCATAGTGGTTATTACCTTTATATGCATAAGTCATTTCCCCGCCTACAATATGTGTAGCGTTCAGCTTAAATGAAACAGCAAGTAGTAGTAAAACAAAGGTGATGAATCTGGACATCATTATATTAGAGAGTTTTAGGGTCCGAAACGTTGCTTAATTCATCGAATATTACATTTACATGATACAAAATTTAGTCTTTGTAATGAATTTCAACCTGTTTGTTGTTCACAATACCGGAAACCCAGGCTTCATTGTTTTTCAATCTGAGTATCTTAAACTCATTGGCTTGTGTTGTGTTAACAGGGGTAAACAGTATTTTAGACTTATCATCTGAAAATTTCCATGTTCCATTCTCGCTGTAATTTCCAATATTGAAA
>DASWYG010000017.1:0-4011 GCA_036405075.1 Bacteroidia bacterium
GACAGCATCAATAGGGTAGCAGTGCCTTTCACTCAATCAGACAAAGGCATAGTTTTTACGAATTTGTTCTCGAGCAGATTAGCTGTTGGTGCTCAATACAGAATCAATCAAAGATTGTCACTTGAAATTGCACCATATATCGAACAATTTCATTCTCCCTTTATCAAGCATTATTACAAAGTTAAAATGAGGAACACCGGAATCAATTTCTCTGTTCATTACAATTTCAATCCCTGAGTCTTTTTAAACAAACAGAATTTCTAAAATCCAAATCTTGCTAGTTTCATCGTTCAAAAGAATTATTTTTGAAGCAAATGAAACCTCATGAAAAATAGGGTCGATAATGAATCGTTTGAAACAGAAGCATTGGATGTTTTGTTGCGTCATATTGAAGCATTTTTACAAAAACAAACCATTAAGACCATTGATCTTAAGCCTTATTTCGAAGTGTTGGATGTAAAAAAGAAGTGCGATCTGATGTTGCCAAATGAAAAATGTGATGCACAGTATTTTGTTGTAAATGGATGTTTGCGGATGTATTACATCAATGACAAAGGGAATGAACAAACAACCCAATTTGCACTGGAAAATTGGTGGATGTCCGATTACAAGTCTTATGCCCGAGCAGGAACGACTCAATTTGGAATACAAGCTGTTGAACCAACTATTTGTTTGAAGATTACCCTTCCGCAATGGGAAAAATGTCTTGAAAAACATCCTCAATTGGAGCGTTATTTCAGGATAATTTTTCAGAAATCTTATGCTGCCGGACAATACCGTATGGTGTTTTCAACTGAATTTAGCAAGGAAGAACAATTCAGACATTTCAGCGAAACATATCCTGAATTTATACAAAGGATACCACAGTATCTTTTAGCTTCTTTTTTAGGCTTTACGCCCGAATATCTGAGTGAGATCAGAAAGAAGAAAACTTCTTAAACCCGTTTAAGTTTTTTCTGTGAAGGGTTGGGCTAGGTTTGTACCCAACATTTATCACCATGGAAAAAAGAATCAACATCAATGAAGTAGAGCCTCAGGCCTATAAAGCCATGTATGCGCTCGTCAATTACCTCAATCATTCAAGTATAGGACATGAATTGATGGAACTCATTAAAATCAGAGCCTCACAAATCAATGCTTGCGCATTCTGTTTGGACATGCACACCAAAGATGCACTTAAATTGGGGATTACACAGCAAAAGATTTTCTTGTTGAATGCATGGAAAGAAACCCATTTGTTCAGCGACTCCGAGAAAGCTGCATTGGCATTAACTGAGGAAGTGACCCTGATTCATCGGGGCGGTGTGAGCAATGAAACGTATGATCAATTGTTGAAGTATTTTGATGAACATCAAATTGCACAACTCATTATGGCCATTGTTACCATCAATTCATGGAACAGGATGGCCATAAGTACCCATCTGGAAATTCCTGAGTAGTTTCGATGGGCCAACCGACTTTTACAAGACTTTAAAAAAGCATTTCAATTTTAGTTGCAGACTTCTTAAAGTCTGCAATTTTTTTGTTTTAAAAAGCAATAAATGGAGGCAAAAAACTGTCTCAATCTTCTCATTAAAAAAGATGATCTGAGTCTTTTCTTTTCTGGAGGGGAAGTATAGAAATACCCATCAGAAGAGACCTCATGGTCATCAAATACATCATCTTCAAAATTTGTAATCATTTGATTTTTTGAAATTGTGTATTTTATGGTTTTAGCTTTTTTACTTTTTTAATACATCACCATCTATCAATTATTTGAAATAAATGTTCTGAATCAATATGTAAATTGTGTGCTTAGTTTTGATGCAAATTTATATTTTATATGGATATTGTAAAATAAAAAATAACATAAATTATATTTGGTTCAATTTGAGTAGATTAGGGTACAAATTAGCCCAAAAAACAGTGAATGGAATGTCTCTTATTGATGGGTGCATACCCAATAAATACATTCAAAATGTAGTTGAAAAAATCCTAATTGAACAAGTTAGTATTGATTAAACAAATGAAAGAATTTTTATAAGTTATTCGATGAGTATTTTTTCTGTAAAGATGCCTTCATCAGTTGTGAATTCAATGAAATAAATTCCTTTTGAGATGTCTTGTAATGAAATGCCGGCATCATTGGTAGAGGCATCAATGTTTTGGTTTAAAACAACTTGCCCAAAAGTGTTATATAGTTTTAAAATTCCAATGGCGTCAGTTTTTAAAAAGATGGTTTCTGTGGCTGGATTAGGAAATACAATAGTACTGTTTGCCACTTCACTGCTGTTAATTGAGGTACGAGCGATCAGAGAATCCATTTCAGATATGGTACGAATCCATAATCCTTCGCTGCCTGCTGCTAATACTTCGTTCTTTCTGAAAATAAAATGTTGAATGGAGCTTGAATCCATTCCGATGCTTATGTTGTGCCAGGTTTTACCGATATCGCCAGAGAATTCAACCGGATATCTGTTGCTGCCGCTAAATACAAATTGTCCTTGTCTTGTGAGAGAATAAATTTTGTGTTGGTCAGGTAAACTGCTAACCGAAGCCCAGGTCAAACCTAAGTCTTTTGAAACAAAAATGCCATTTTTTTCGGTGCCGGCAATCATTGTGTTTTTATAGTAAGTCATGCCGGTGATTCGGCTGTTGACGCCAATTCTACCGATGTATTCCCAAGCAATTCCCATACTCGAAGATTTATAAATTTTATCGCCTGATGTAACATATAAACTGCCATTTAGCAAGTAGATTTGGTCAATAGAATTTTCTTCAATACCATTATTTCGTTCGTCAAAACTCCAACCTAAATTCAGTGAAACTTGTAGTTTGACGTAAGATTTATAAGCAATGAAAATATCATTGGTTACAGTGAGTAAATTATTGACTTCATGTCCATTTAAGGGTTTGTATAGATGCCAGGAACTACCGCTGTCAATGCTTTTGAACAATCCACCCTTTGTACCTGCAAAGTAGATGTCATCGATATTGGCAATGCAGTTGATTTTTTTATTTACCAGCCCAACATTGATCTTACTCCAGGTTTTTCCTGCATCAGATGATCTGAATATACCGCTTTTTAAAGTCCCGGCCATTAAAAGACCGTTTGATTCATTTAAATAGGTAAAGGATAAGTTTTGCAAGCCTCCGTTTGAAAAAGTATAGTTTTCAAAATCCTTTGAACTGAGGTATACACCTTCAGTGCTTGCAATGTATGCATGAGAAGCATTGTAACCTAAATCATAAACAGGCGTATTTTCTAATCCTTTTTTGATCAATCTCCAAGTTTTTCCTGTGTCTTTTGAATTTAGGATACCACTGTCATTGCATAGAAAAATTCCATGTTCAGAAATAAATGTTTTATGAAATAAAAAGTAGCCTTCAGGTAGATTGTTTTTTATCCAGTTTTTACCGGAGTCGGCAGAGTAATACAACTCATGAAATGAAACCAGAACGATTCTATTTGAATCACTGCCTATAGAGACAAAAGATTGAAAATTAAGAGGAGTTATATCGGTCCAGCTGAGCCCAAGATCATAAGAAATCAAACATTTGTCATCGTTATAGATAAGCAGTGAATTGCCCAAATTGGTCAACCCCAGTATGTATTTATTGTTTGTATTTACATTGATTTCAGACCATGTTTGTCCCTTGTCATTGCTGATGAATAATCCTTTGTCGGTGCCAATAAAAAGAGATTGATTGACAATGCTCATTCCTGTAATGGTTGAATTTGAAATGCGGGTATCCGTTGTTTTTAACCATGATTGTCCATGGTCGGAAGAAATGTAGATGCCCTGACCTTGTGTGCCGGCAAAAACATATTTGTCTATTGAACGAATGATGGAAAATTTTGTATTGATATTGGATTTGAAGGCGGTTTTCCAGTTTTTGCCATTGTTGGAAGACTTGAAAATCTTAGATTCATGAGTGCCTGCATACATAAAGCTGTCATTGCTTCCTATGCAGGTGATTGGGCCGCCATAAGGGGCATTCATGCGGTTCCATTGGGCGTTTGCTGCCAGT
>DASWYG010000018.1:0-1886 GCA_036405075.1 Bacteroidia bacterium
AGTAAAGTCTTTGGGAAATAAATTGGCTTAAGGTCTTTTGGGTAATTGGTCTCAAAAAAAAATCCTAAGGACAAACATAGACCAATTGTTTATCTCAATACTGCAATTTTTGCTCTCATTCGTCCTTAAATTGATGAAGAAGTGAGCTCTGGGTATGCTCTGATAAATTAGCCGCCTCTGAAATCAAAATATCCTATTTTGCCATAAAATTCTTTATTTGAGACCGGTTCTTGTATTTTATATTACAAGCAAAGTTAATCAAAGCTTATCACTTTTAAATCTAAATTATTTTATTATAAATTGAGAATGAATGAATCAATTTGATAAGATGTAAAACAAACGCATTGGATTGTTTAAATTGTTGAAAATGAAAATACATTAGAGATATGTTCAATTGAGTTTCAGTTAACAGAATGTATAGATAAGTTTCACACAACATTGATTTAAATGTAATGACAGCAGACGTGTTTTGCATTAAACCAACAAGTCACATGTTACAATCTACTTTAATGAAATTTCTGTCGCTCTTTATCATCACTTTTTTGATAGGGCCGGGAGTAAAAGCTCAAAACAATTTTGAGTTCAAGAAAAAAATCGTAAGCAGCACAGATGATGCTGAAGAACGCCAAACAGGAGGAACCATAGACATTACCAGTTCAGATATTGAATTGGTGTACGACGGATCTACTGTAGGAAATCAAACTGTAGGATTGAGGTTCACCAATATCAGTATCCCCAAAGATGCTGAAATCGTGAATGCCTACATTCAATTTGCTGTGGATGAAAACACACATACCGGAGCAACCAGTGTAACAATATTTGCAGAAGATGCAGACAATTCTGCTGCTTTTTCAACTGCAGGTTTCAACATCACGAATAGGGTTAAAACAAGTAATTCTGTTGCCTGGAACAACATACCACTTTGGTCTGTCTTAAATGATGTTACTGCCGATCAAAGAACACCTGACATCAAGCAATTGGTGAAAGATGTGATGAGCCGTTCTGCCTGGACCAGCGGTAATTCAATGACATTTCTAATTACAGGAACCGGTAGAAGAAATGCCCATGCTTATGACGGGAATGCCGGTTTGGCTCCTGAATTGGTTATCGAATACAAACTTAAAAAAGCGCCTGTACAAAGCTTTCCATTGTCTAAAAATTCGGTATGGATGTACAATGACAGCGGCAGCAATTTAGGTAGCAGCTGGACCAATAACTCTTATGTGGATACGACCTGGCCGTTTTATTTTGGTAAATTTGGCTATGGAGATGGAAATGAAAGGACCTTATTGCAATATGGTTCTAACTCTAATAACAAATACATAACCTCTTATTTTAGAACCAAAATCAATATCACCGATTCTTCTAAATTGGATTCTCTCATTTTCGGCATTTTAGCTGACGACGGTGCCGTGGTTTACGTGAATGGAGATGAAGTTTTCAGGCACAATATGCCAAATGGTTCAATCTCATACAACACCACAGCAATAGCTTCTATTCAAGGGAGTGATGAAAGTAATTATTTTGAATACAGAGTTGGAAAAAGATTGAGAAATGGTATAAATGTCATTGCTGTTGAAGTGCATCAATGTGATCCTGAAAGTTCAGATAAGGGTTTTGATATGACAATCAGTTTAAAGAAACCTCCTATGTCCATTGTTAATTTTCCATTGGCGAAAAGTTCAGAATGGTATTTCAATGACAAAGGTGTAAATCTTTATGGCAGCAATTGGACCGATGAAAACTATGCTGCTGAAACCATGTGGGATTATGGTAAAGCTCCTTTGGGATATGGCGATGCAATGACCACTACCATTGGTTTTGGTCCAAATTCTGCAAACAAGCACATTGCGTATTATTTCAGAAAAAAGATAAACATTCAGGAT
>DASWYG010000019.1:0-5404 GCA_036405075.1 Bacteroidia bacterium
AAATTCAGGCAAAAAGGCATACAATGATTACAGTGAAAACGCTTCGAGTGTTCTGTTCTTTTGTCATCCTTATAATTTAGAGATAAAACGCAATTCTTCCAAAGATCCAGTCAATGTTAATGCGTACTTCGACTGGAATTCAGATGGTGATTTTGATGATGCTGATGAGTCCATTCTGGTATCAGGTTCATCTTATGCCAAAGTTTTTCAAACATCATTTACGGTTCCTTCTGCAGCAGAAGCTTTTAACGGCCTTGTAAGAATGAGGCTTATAATGAATTATGACAATGAAACTACTACTGTTTGCGGACCAAACACATCAGGAGAAACAGAAGACTACAATTTATTTTTAACACGTGACCTCTCACCGCCTCAAATGGTACTGAAGGGTAAACTCAATAATGTTTTGAAAATGACGCATACTTTTGTTGATTCAGGAGTGGAGGTGTTTGACAATTTGGAAGGCGATATTTCCAATCGCGTAGTGATAAGCAGTGATTTAGATGTCAATGTGCCGGGGATTTATAAGATTATTTACAGGGCTTGCGACTGCTCTGAAAATTGTGTGGAGACTGAGCGCTATGTCAATGTGGTTCAAAACATAGAGATTCCTACTTTAGAATTGAATCCGGATCAAGGTATATGCATAGAGGCTAGAAGAGACAATCCGGACTATGTAGATCCGGGAGCAAATGCTTATACGTTTAATCCTCCACAGAATTTAAACAGTATGATTGTAATTGAAGGAAAAGTAAATACCAGGAGAGTTGGTCAATACGTCATTAAATACAGTATTTCCAATATCATTGGGGAGATCGTTGAAAAAACGAGAAATGTTTGTGTCTTGGATCAAACTCCACCATCAATGAGTTTACCCATTGATACAAACATACAAATTGGTCAAATATGGTTGGATCCTGTAGAAGTAACCGATGCTTATGACAAAAACCCAAAGGTAGAATTGCATTGGCAAAACAACAAAGCACTGAACAATCTTGTGAAGGACATATACACGGTAACTTATACAGCAAAAGACAGCAGTGGCAATGCAGCTGAGCCGATGACGGTTCATTTCAAAGTTGACGATTTCATAGCACCTGAAATACAATTGAATTCAACAACTATTGTAGAACATCCTGTAAGGACATTTTATGAGCCTGCGCCGGCCAGTGTTCACGACAACTTTTATCCTCGTCAATTGATCAGTTTCAGAATGATCTATTCAGATGTCAATCCTGATGTACTTGGTACTTATAAAGAAGTGTACGAAGCCATTGATGGTTCAGGCAACAGATCACAAGCGAGCAGAACTGTTTTGGTTGTAGACAAAGAAGCGCCAAAGATCTGGGGTGAAAGCATACATGGTTGTGTGGGAGAAAACATCTGGCCATTCTGGAACCTCAAAATTTCAGATAACTATTATTCTCCTGAAGAATTAAAACCTTTGATAGAAATTGTAAATCAAAATGTCAATATCTGGGAAGAAGGCATTTATACCATTTTATTCAGAATCACAGATCCAAGTAACAACCAATCATTGGATTTCACACGATATGTCGACTTCAGATATTTTCCAAATTGCAGAAACAGTACAGTAGACATAATGGACCAAAGAATTAATGTGCCTGTAGAAGTAACGCCCAACCCGGGAACCGGATGTTTCAAGATCAGGTCTGCAGTGTCATTGGAACAAGCAAATGGCGAATTGTACGATGCTCAGGGCAAACTAATGGGTTCGTATCATTTTAGCGGATACACAAGCGATTTGGATTTGAGCCATTTACCCGCAGGCGTCTACCAACTAAAAATTCAAGACAATGAAACCACTTATACCTTAAGACTGATGATCGTGAATTAAACTCGTTTAGGTTCTAAGTACCCATTCTAAATCCCTAAATAGCTCAGGAGCAGGGCAACACGAATCGCGAACATTCATCTGTTGCGACAAATATTGTTTTGTACTATATTTTATCACTTAAATATAGATGAAATATATGAATTGATTATAAGTTTCTATTTTAAAATCGGGTAGAAAGGTTGAATTTTGCAGCATTATGTCAGTATTAGTAGGAAAAAAAGCACCCCACTTCAGTGCACCCGCCGTTATCAATGGCGAAGAGATTGTAGAAAACTTCAGTTTGGATCAGTATTTAGGAAAGAACCATGTTATTCTGTTCTTTTATCCTAAAGATTTCACATTTGTATGTCCGACAGAATTGCATGCCTTCCAATCTAAACTCGACGAGTTTGAGAAAAGGGGCGTAAAAGTAGTTGCTTGCAGCACAGACACAGAAGAAAGTCATTTCAGTTGGTTGCAAATGCCAAAAGACAATGGCGGTATTCAAGGTGTAACGTATCCAATAGTTGCAGATACCACAAAGACGATTGCTACCAATTACGATGTATTGTTTGGCAATTACGATTACACTGACAATGGTGAATTGACTTCAAACGGACCTATGATTGCTTTCAGAGGACTGTTCTTGATCGACAAAAACGGTATCGTTATGCATCAAACAGTCAATCACTTGCCATTGGGCAGAAGTGTTGATGAAACATTGAGAATGGTAGATGCTCTTCAACACAATGAAACACATGGTGAAGTTTGTCCTGCCAATTGGGAAAAAGGAGAAGAAGCCATGAGTGCAACTCCAAAAGGTGTAGCAGAATACCTTAGCAAACACTAATTATATTCAAATACAGACCCGTAAAGGGCCTTAATATTCAAAACCGGCACCATTCAACTGGGCCGGTTTTTTTTATGCCTGTAAGCAAGGATTTCGAAAAAAATCAAACAAAAAAGGCCAACTTTTCAGTTGACCTTCTTCGTTACCTATGAAAACTATTAACCTCTCTTTAATAATTAACGTTTCTCCATGATTCTGGCAGCTTTTCCGCTCAAGCCTCTTAGATAGAAGATTCTTGCTCTACGTACTTTACCAACCTTGTTCACTTCGATTTTCTCGATGTTTGGGGAATGAAGCGGGAAAATTCTTTCTACACCAACACCATTAGAGATTTTTCTAACTGTGAATGTTGCATTGATTCCTGCATTTCTTCTTTGGATAACATCACCTTGGAAAAGCTGTATCCTTTCTTTTGAACCCTCTTTGATTTTGTAGTGCACTGTGACTTTGTCACCGGCTTTGAAACTAGGCAGGTCAGCCTTTAAATATTCTTTTTCTACAAACTTGATTAAATCCATGGTGTATAAATTTTGGGAGTGCAAAAATAGAGAATAATGTTTAAAAAGCAAACAAATTTTGAAAATTAGAACCAGTACTTGTGTCATTTTTACATTTCACCAAAATACTTGGTCACTAATATTTGATTATCAGACATTTAACAAATGTCTCTACAGACTCATCAACTCTACTTTTATTTCTATTTCACCTGGATACTTAACCTATTTTAAACCCAAATTGCCTTCAACCCTAAATTCCTAAAAATGCCTGTTTATTTTTCTATACACCTCAAGATTCCATTTCCTAGACCTTGAAAACAAAAAAACCGGCCTTGAATATCAAAGCCGGTTTCTTAAAACTATTCTTTAATTATTGGTTAACGCTTCTTCTGATGATGTTCAATGCACCACCTGCTTTGAACCACTCAATTTGTTGTTGATTGTAAGTATGATTACATACAATTGTTTCCGTGCTGCCATCGGCATGATTCAATACCATGTTCAATGGTGTATTTGGAGCAAATGTGGTCAATCCGATCAAATCAATCACATCATCTTCTTTGATTTTATCATAGTCAGATTTGTCATTGAAAGTCAATGCCAGCATACCTTGTTTTTTCAAGTTGGTTTCGTGAATCCTTGCAAATGATTTGGTAAGTACCACACGAACACCTAAGTGACGTGGCTCCATTGCAGCATGTTCTCTGCTTGATCCTTCACCATAGTTTTCGTCACCTACTACTATACTGCCAATACCGGCAGCTTTATAGGCTCTTTGCACTTTCGGTACTTCATTGTATGTACCATCCAATTGATTTTTAACTGAATTGATTTTCTCATTGAAGAAATTCAAGGCACCAATCAACATGTTGTTACTGATATTGTCGAGGTGACCACGGAATTTCAACCAAGGACCTGCCATACTGATATGATCGGTTGTACATTTTCCTTTGGCTTTAATGAGCAATTTCAAGCCTTTCAAATCAACACCTTCCCAAGCCGGGAATGGCGCCAATAATTGCAAACGGCTGCTGTCTGTTGCAACATTAACAATCACATGTGATCCATCCTCAGCAGGAGCTTGGTAACCTGCATCTTCAACTGCAAAACCTTTTTGCGGTAATTCCATGCCGGTTGGTTCATCCAATTTCACTGATTCACCTTTTTCATTCACCAATGTATCGGTCAATGGATTGAAGTCCAAACGACCTGCAATGGCCAATGCGGTGGTGATCTCAGGACTTGCTACGAATGCGTGGGTATTTGGGTTACCATCTTGTCTGGCGGCGAAATTACGGTTGAATGAATGCACGATAGAGTTCTTCTCTTTCTTTTCGGCACCCATTCTGGTCCACATACCAATGCAAGGTCCACATGCATTTGCAAATACTGTTGCACCGATTTTGTGGAAAGTATCTATGAATCCATCTCTTTCAATGGTATAACGAACTTGTTCGCTTCCTGGGGTGATGGTGAATTCAGCTTTGGTTTTTAATCCTTTGTCTGCAACTTGCTTGGCCAAACTTGCAGCACGCGAAATGTCTTCGTAACTACTGTTTGTGCAACTGCCTATCAAACCAACTTCAACTGATAAAGGCCAGCCATTAGCTGCAGCAACCTCTTTCATTTTAGAAATTGGTGTAGCCAAATCCGGCGTAAATGGTCCGTTGATGTGTGGTTCAAGTTCAGAAAGATTGATTTCTATAACTTGATCAAAATATTTTTCAGGATTTTCATAACACTCTTTATCTGCAGTTAAATGTTCTTTAACTGTATTGGCCATATCAGCCACTTCAGCTCTGCCGGTAGCTCTGAGGTATCTTTCCATGCTTTCGTCGTATCCGAAAGTAGAAGTAGTTGCACCGATTTCAGCCCCCATGTTACAAATGGTTCCTTTACCTGTGCAAGACATGGCAATAGCACCTTCTCCAAAATATTCAACAATAGCACCGGTTCCACCTTTTACTGTGAGTATACCGGCAACTTTTAAAATCACATCTTTAGGTGATGACCAACCGCTCAATTTACCGGTCAATTTCACACCTATAAGTTTGGGGAATTTGAGTTCCCAAGGCAAACCTGCCATCACATCACACGCATCAGCTCCACCAACTCCGATTGCTACCATGCCCAAACCACCTGCATTTACAGTATGTGAATCTGTTCCTATCATCATTCCACCGGGGAATGCATAGTTTTCCAATACAACTTGGTGAATGA
>DASWYG010000020.1:0-10197 GCA_036405075.1 Bacteroidia bacterium
ATTGTATTTATTGTAGCTTCATCTTTTTCAAGTAAAAGGCAGAATTGTTCAAAACTCTCTACAGGAAGCCTTAGTTCGGGTAATTCTTGTGAATGTTTAATATAATCATCCCAATTGTGAACATCAGAACCATAAATCGAATTGTGTCCATGACTAATATATATACCTGCTGAAATTGAATTACTAGCTTCTTTTAAAATACGTTTTGGATTTGAAACTAATTCCGTCAAAATTTCAATTTCTTCGTCTCCTAGATTTGGTTTTTTTACAAAATAGTGTGCAATGTAAATACAATCTAATATATCAAATTTACCAACTGTTTCTTTTAGCGAAATTGTAAAAGTGTCAGGATTTTTTCCATTTAAAATTTCACTTACTACTTTGTCAAATTGTTGGTAATTTTTAGGATTACATATTACAATTAAATGAGCCCTTTTCTCATTTTCAAAAATATCAAGCTCAATTCCAGGCCATATTTGACAATGGTTTTCAACTCCGTTTCTGAAGTCTTCATATTGTTTTGAGTCAAAATGATTATGGTTGGTAATTGCTAAAATATTGACTTCAGTGTCGTTAATAATTTCAACAAATCTATCCGTTTCAATATTTCTGGTTGGTGCATCTCCAGACTTTACTTTTCTTGTATGTGTATGAATATCTATTTTCATTTCGTCAGTCTATGCTGTGTCGTTCATAATATTGCTGCCAACTTACTTATACCCGTAACCAACTTTCGCCTATCTATCTATTTTTAGAATGCTTTGCGAATTATAACCTCATTTTTGCCCTTACAAAAACAAAGAAACCCTCTAGGCACTTTTATTATATAATTTAATTATTCGTTTTAGCTTTCACCCGACCCCTAATCAAAAAACCTTGTGGCAACCGCTCTCGTTTTTAATCTCCGTAGCCTAAGCGTAGGAGATCAGTCTCACTCTTTTTCCCGTCCCCCTATAGCAGAGTTTTTCGTTGCACTCTAAACACGCCACAGGGCAAACCAGCCCAAAGCGCTGCCTTCTCAGTCACATTGTTTCAGTGTCTTAGTTTTGGTGCAGCTAAGATAAATAAGGGCTTGAGTATTTTACAAAACTTTTTTCTGAATGGTAGAATTTTGCCTCTGAATGGGTCTTTTTTTCTTCTGGGAGAGTGACACTTTAATCTTTAATCTTTTGTCTTTAATCTAACCCACAAAAAAGCCCTCGATTCTCGAGGGCTTCTAATATCTATATTGTTTACTATGATTAGCTCACCAAGGTGCCTACCTTCTCGCCCATCATCAAACGTTTCAAATTGCCTTGCTTGTTCATGTCGAACACCAAAATTGGCAAGTTGTTTTCCTGACAAAGGGTAATGGCTGTTAAATCCATGATGCTTAAACCTCTTTCGTATACTTCGCTGAATGTAACGGTGTCAAACTTCTTGGCATCGCTGTGTTTTTCAGGATCTGCTGTGTAAACGCCGTCTACTCTGGTGCCTTTCAAAATCAAATCAGCTTCTATTTCTACTGCTCTTAAAGATGCAGCTGTATCGGTGGTGAAATATGGGTTACCGGTACCGGCACCAAAAATCACTACCCTGCCTTTTTCTAAGTGCCTGATCGCTCTTCTTCTGATGAATGGTTCGCAGATCTGTTCCATTTTAATGGCCGATAACAACCTGGTTTTGATGGACACTTTTTCCAAAGCGCCTTGCAATGCCATTGCATTGATGACAGTTGCCAACATGCCCATGTAATCGCCTTGTGCTCTGTCTACCACACCTCCCTGAACACCTTGAACACCCCTGAAGATGTTGCCACCACCAATCACGATAGCGACTTCAACGCCTAATGACACGGTATCTTTGATTTCATTTGCGTACTGCTCCAGTACCTTCGGGTCAATCCCGTATTGTTGGTCGCCCATCAAGGCCTCTCCACTCAATTTCAGTAGTATTCTTTTGTATTTCATTAAAATTTATGCTGATGCTGCCAGATGCTGCAAAATTAGAACTTTTTATGCAATTATACCTCACCCTGACAGGTTTTTGAAAAAAACACACTTAAGTGCAATTGTACCAATACCCATCGCCATCCGGCGACATCTTTTCTCAAAAGAATTTTCCAAAAAACTTTGCAGCCGGCGAATTCGCCATTTTCAACAGATTCTTATCAACGCCTATGAAATCGGCTATGCCATCAATGTCCTTGCTGTGGGTTGAACTGAGAAACGCTCCCTTCAATCCCCCTACCAAATTGTCTATTGAAAATTCGGCTATTTCACCCGACCGGCCAGCCTCTTGAGTAAATCCGCTTGCAAGCTCTTTCCCCAAACCTTCGGTTAAACTCTTGCGAATGCCCGATCCCGCCAATTCCATTTTGCCTGTCAATATGTCCTCTATTTCAGTGGTGCCATTTTTGAGTACATACTGCTTTAATCCTGATGTCAGGTTGTTGACACCCATAGCGGTCATTTTATCGATAACCGCATCTTCCAGTCCGAATTTATTTTTCAAACTCGACACCAGTGTGTCTTTTATTTGATTGATGATTTGTTGTTCCATTTATTTAAAACCACGATGTGGATTTTCTTTTTCTACTTGAACTTCTTGGAGATTTAGCCCCTAATACACCAAATATCCCTCTAGTCAATTCTTTTAAAATTGTGTTTGTTACCGGACTGTCCATCACCTTTTCAAAAATCGATTTCTCCTTTGGTCCCGAACTTTTTTCCTCTTTTTCTTCTACTTCTTTAGCTTCTTCTTCCTGTTCATCTCCAGCGTGTGATTTGATCTTACCACTCAGTATTTCATAGGCACTCTCCCTGTCCACAGTGGTATTGTACACTTTCACCAATTCTGAATCGGCAATGGTCTCATCCAATTCAGCTTCAGTGATCACATCCATTCTGCTCATAGGAGCAGTTAAATAAGTGTGCACCAAAGGTGTTGGTATGCCTTTTTCATTGAGCACTGTTACCAATGCCTCTCCAATGCCCAATGCAGTCAGCAGATCCGATGTTTTATAGTAATCGCTTGGAGGAAAATTCTCTGCTATGGTTTTTATCGACTTGCGGTCTTTTTCAGTAAATGCCCTCAATGCATGTTGAATCTTCATCCCCAACTGTCCCAATACTTCTTCAGGCACATCCGTAGGATCTTGAGTGATGAAATAAATGCCAACCCCTTTTGATCTGATCAATTTGACAATGGTGGTGATTTGATTGAGTAAAGCCTTTGAAGCTTCATTGAAGATCAAATGTGCCTCGTCTATGAATATGCAAAGTTTGGGTTTGTCTTGATCGCCCCTTTCTTCAAACTTCTCATAAATTTCGGCCATTAAACACAACATGAAAGTTGAGAACAAATCCGGTTTGGCCTGCAGATCAGCTAAGCGTAACACATTGCAATAACCATAGCCGCGACTGTCGGTTCTCACCAAATCATCTACTTCGAAACTTGGCTCACCAAAAAACACATCGGCTCCTTGTTGTTCTACTTCCAAAATATTGCGCATGATAGCGCCTATACTGGCCGAACTTGCCAATCCGTATTCTTCTTCTATCGCTTGTTTGCCTTCCGGTGTTTGCAGATGTTGACAGATTTTTCTGAAATCTTTGATGTCTAATAATGGCAAACGTTTGTCATCACAATACTTAAAGATCATGCTGACCACTCCGCTTTGGGTGTCATTCAAACCCAATATTTTAGACAACAACACAGGACCAAATTCCGAAATGGTGGCCCTCATTTTAACGCCCTTCTCATCAGAGATACTCAAAAACTCAACCGGAAAAGCTGTTGCTTCCCAAGTTGTTCCAATTTTAGAATGACGTTCTTCAATTTTAGGATTGTTGCTCCCGGCTCTTGAAATTCCGCTCAGGTCACCTTTGATGTCCATCAACAAAGTTGGCACTCCATTTTTAGACAATTGTTCGGCAAGATTTTGAAGGGTTTTGGTTTTACCGGTTCCGGTTGCTCCTGCTATCAAACCGTGTCTGTTGAAGGTTTTGAGCGGCGCATGTACCAGAGCATTTTGCAACACTTCGTCCTCAAATTTTGCTGCACCTAATAAGATACTGGTCCCACCGGTTTGAAACGATTGACCAATGAGGTCTATGAGTTCTTCTTTTTTTCCCATTTAACTAACGACTGAATAATTCTATAAATTGTTGTATGAATGCTAATCCTGTTTCAGGTTTCAATAGTATTGGAAAAATAAAACCGAAAACAGCACCAAAAAAATGTGCATCATGTCCAATGTTATCTCCCATTTTCTTACCCATGTACCATTCGTACCAAAGGTATAAAATACCGAACAACCATGCAGGTATTCCGACAATGAAATACAATTGGATTTTACCAAAAGGATTAAACAAGATATATGAAAAAATAATAGCAGAAACAGCACCACTGGCACCTAAAGCTGCATATCCATAATTGTCTTTGTGTTTGTGATAACTGTAAGAAGAACTTACGGCAATCGCTAAAAGGTAATAAACCACAAAAACAATTGAACCCATTGGTCCTATCAACCCTTTGAACACCGCTAAAATGTATCCGCCGAAAAAATAAAATGTCAACATATTGACGATCAGGTGGGTGTAGTCAGCATGAATGAAGCCATTGCTGAACCATCTCCACCACTCATTGTTGTGCTTAATCAAATAAGGACGAAACAATGCTTTATCAAATAAATTGCGATTATTAAAGGCTGCCAATGACAAAGCAACGGTAATTATCAGAATGAGAATATTCATTTTTTTTCTTCACAAAGAAAGAATTAATTTGCGAGAAGTGAAAAAGATTTTATTGCTGAGCGATACACACTCCTGTGCAGAACCCGACATCCTCAAACATTTTGCCGAGGCCGATGAATTGTGGCATGCAGGTGACTGGGGCAATACTGAGTTGAGTGATTTGATGGAAAAAACCGGCAAACCCGTTAGAGGTGTCAGAGGCAATATCGATGGGACCGATATTCAGGTTCGGTATCCTTTTGACAACCGTTTTGAATGTGAAGGCTTGCAGGTTTGGATGACACATATTGGTGGATATCCCGGAAAATACAATCCGAAAGTGGTCAAAGAACTCAGAACCCATACACCCGGTTTATTCATCTGCGGACACAGTCACATACTCAGAGTAATGCGCGACAACAGCCTGGGTGGTATGTTGTTCATGAATCCCGGCGCTGCAGGCAGGCATGGATTTCACCACATGAGAACCATGCTCAAGTTTGAAATAGCCGATGGCAAAGTGAATCAGGTCGCAGTAATTGAACTTGGAAAAAGAACGGCAGGAATTTTGCCTGAATTACAATAAATTTGTCCCTTTACATGTTATCTCCATCAAGCATCATGAGTCAAAAATACTTTCTATTGATTTGCAGTCTATTCATCTTTTCCTGCATGTCAGCACAACCCAAACCTGCCAGCAACAAGCAACTCGACAAAATAGTTGAAGAAGCCTACAGAGCCGGAGATAGCGGTGATTATGTCAACGCCATTAAATTGTGCAACAAAGGTCTTAAAAAAGACAGTACTTATGCTCGCCTGTGGGAAACCAAAGGTGCCTATGAATACGATTCAAAAGACTTTAAAGCCTCCATTAAATCCTATACAAAGCTGCTTGAATTGGAACCCGAAAATTTTGGCGCCTATTATTTCATGGGACTTTGCCAAAAATCTCTTTTGCAATTTGATGAAGCTAAAGTTTCTTTTGAAACTTATTTAAATGCCAACATAAAGCGATCAAAAAATTATGAGGCTTCTGCAAGATATTTCCTAAAAAACATTGATGCCATAAAAGCACTTTACGCCAATAAAATAGATTTCAAACCCCAAAACTTAGGGCCGAATGTCAATTCTGCAAACGGCGAATACTGGCCTGGACTCACACTGGATGGCAAAACATTTTATTTCACCAGAATGATGACTGCCAGAGGCGGCAGAATGTATGAAGACTTTTATAAATCGGATGTAACAGACAGTATTTTTGGACCTTCAACCAAATTGTCTGAACCGGTAAACACACCCGGAGACGAAGGCACCATCTCCATCACAGCAGATGGAAAAGGCATATTCTTTTCATCCAATAGCCGTTTGGGCAAAAATGGATTACCTGTAGGACTTGGTAGTTTTGATATCTATTTCAGCGGGTACAACAATGGCGTTTGGTCATTTCCTGTTAACCTCGGACCAGTCATCAACTCATCAGACTGGGAATCACAACCTTCAATTAGTCCTGACGGATTGACACTTTATTTCTCAAGTGCCAGACCGGGTGGTTTTGGTGGAGCAGATATCTATATGTCAACTTTCAAAGATGGCAGATTTCAACCTCCGGTTAACTTAGGCCCAACCATTAACACTGCCGGTGAGGAACAATCACCATTCATACACTACGACAATCAAACCCTTTTCTTTAGTTCATCAGGACATGTGGGTGCAGGTGGCATCGACATTTTTGTTGCCCGTAAAAAAGAAGATGGCAAATTTGGTGAAGCATTGAATGTTGGTGTTCCAATTAATTCTGAAAAAGATGAACTCGGTTTAGTGGTAGACAGATTGGGTAAATTCGGCTATTTGAGTTCCGAAAGACCGGGAGGATATGGTGGCTTAGACATTTATAAATTTGAACTGCCGGCTGCACTCAGACCCGAGCCGGTTAGCTTTGTTTCAGGTAAAGTATTTGATGCCAATACCAAATTGCCTATCGTCGCTAAAATAGAACTGACAGATTTAAACACAAGCAAAGTTATTGCAAATATCGAAAGCATGAAAGATGGCAGCTTCTTCATTGTTCTCAAATCCAACAACAATTATATGCTGACCGTCGACCAAATGAATTACCTTTTCTATTCGGCTAATTTTACCCTTACACAAACTGGCAGCCTTGATCCATATCACCTTGACGTGCCCCTAATGAAACCTGATGTGAATACCGAAGTGGTATTGAACAACGTGTTTTTTGATGTCGATAAATTTGAATTGAAACCTGAATCAAAATTGGAATTGGACAAATTGGTTCATTTGATGAAGAAATTCCCTTTCATGAAAATTGAAATTGGCGGACATACCGATAACACCGGTGATAAAGCCAAAAACAAAACACTTTCACTCAATAGAGCGAAGGCCGTAAAAGAATATTTGGTGAACGCCGGCATTGATGCCACAAGATTATCTGCTGTTGGTTATGGCGACTCAGCTCCTATTGCAGACAATAACACTGTTGAGGGTAAAGCCAAAAACAGAAGAACTGTCTTCAAAGTATTGAGCGTTAATTAAGCTCAAAAAAGTTCAATTCATCAATTCAAAATACCGGTATAATTGGCCGGTGTGATGTTTCTCAACCTGACTTTTATAGGTTCAGGAACATCCAATGTTTCAATGAATGCTTTTATTTCCTTTTCACCAATATGAGAATTTGTGCGGGTTAGAGCTTTCAACGCTTCATAAGGATTAGGATAGGCAATACTTCTCAAAACTGTTTGAATGGCTTCTGCCACAACGGCCCAGTTGTTGTCTAAATCTTTGGCCAATGCATCATGGTTCAATATCAATTTATCCAATCCTTTCAAAAGACTTGAATAGGCAATCAAACAATGTCCGTAAGGCACTCCCACATTTCTTAAAACTGTAGAATCCGTTAAGTCGCGTTGCAACCTCGATATTGGCAATTTTGCAGACAGATGTTCAAATATAGCATTGGCAAAACCCAAATTACCTTCAGCATTTTCAAAGTCAATTGGGTTGACCTTATGCGGCATGGCACTGCTACCCACTTCACCTTCTTTCAATTTTTGCTTGAAATACTCCATGGAAATGTATTGCCATACATCTCTGCTCAAATCAATCAATATGGTATTGATGCGCTTGAACACATCAAACAATGCGGCAAGGTTATCGTAATGCTCGATCTGTGTGGTTGGAAAACTGCGTTCTAAACCTAAAACATCATTGACAAACTGATTGCCAAACTGATGCCAGTCGTTTTCAGGGAATGCCACGTGATGGGCATTGAAGTTGCCTGTTGCTCCACCAAATTTAGCAGAAAAAGGCACCAGCAACAATTGACTGTACTGTGCTTTCAACCTTGAAACAAACACCATGATCTCTTTTCCCAATCCGGTTGGACTCGCGGCTTGACCATGTGTTTTTGCCAACATAGGCACATCAGCATAATCTATCGCCATAGCTTCCAGCTTATTGATCACTTTTTGCAAATCCGTTAAAACAACATTGTGCAAAGCTTCTTTAATACTCAATGGAATCGCTGTATTGTTAACATCCTGAGAAGTCAGTCCAAAATGAACCCACTCTTTAAATGCAGACAATCCTAATTCATCCATTTTGCTTTTAATGAAATATTCTACTGCTTTAACATCGTGATTGGTGGTTTTTTCAATCTCCTTTATACTGAGGGCATCTTTTTCAGACAATTGAAGGTAGATGTTTCTCAACTGAACCATTTGAGTGTTGTCAAAAGGAGTATCAAACCCCTTCAAACCAATAGAATTTAAGCTAATGAGGTACTCAATTTCCACTCTTACCCTATAAAGAATCAGTCCATATTCAGAAAAATAAGGCGCTAAAGCGGCAGTTTTTGACCTATAACGTCCGTCAACCGGACCGATGGCAGTTAATTCATTTAAAAACATCGCTGCAAAAATACATTTTACAATTTTAAAAACAGTTCAAATCCTCCTCTTGGGTATGAAATGGGGAAAAAAATCAGCAACAATTGAACTCGAAGAGGCAGACTGAATTGACCAATAATCGAAAAAAAGATCAATCGAAATGTTATCAATTACTGATAATGTTTTATAACACAACACAATGTGAAATCAATATTCTTTTTGACTATCACAAACAGAAAAACTTTAGCGACAATGCTTCTAACCCATTTTATCCTATGAATCGGGCGTTTATCGAAAAAAATCACTGTAAGCAAAAATATGAAAGTTTATTTGTGAGTTAATTCAGCGGTTAAAATAAAATGAAGGAATTTCTCAAATACACATTTGCAACGATTGTCGGCGTGTTCGTCACCATGCTATTGTTGGGCGCATTATTGTTTTTTACCATTGCAGGACTCATCAGTTCGGCAGGTAAAAAGACAGTACAGGTCAAAGACAATTCCATCTTGGAATTAAAACTTGATTATGATATCCCGGAAAGAACCAATCAGGATTTTTCAACCATGTTTGACCCAGAAGGCAACGGAATGGCCGGCTTGGATCAAATTCTAAGTTCTATTGAAAAAGCCACAACAGATCCAAAAATCAAAGGCATTTTCCTTCGCACCAATATCAACGGATCAGGCTATGCAACTATTCTTGAAATAAGAAATGCGCTAAAATCATTTAAATCAAAAGGCAAATTCATTTATGCCTTGTCGCCATATTACGACGAAAAAAATTACTACCTGGCCAGTGTTGCCGATTCCGTTTTCATAGAAAAATCAGGCTCGGTCCTTTTCAATGGTCTAACAGCAAACGTTGTTTTTGTTAAAGGCTTCCTCGACAAAATCGGAGTAGAAGCTCAATTCATCAAAGTTGGCGCATACAAAGGTGCGATCGAAACCTATACCCGTACTGAACTCAGTCCGGAAAACAAACTTCAGATCACCGAGCAAGTAAATGAAATTTACAGATCAGTAGTTGCCGGAATTGGTGAAAGTCGCAAAATGGACACTGCTCTCATTGCTAAAACATTCAATGATTTTAGCATACAAACTTCACAACAAGCTGTTAAATTCGGATTGCTTGATGGCATTGTTTATGAAGATCAAGTATTCACAAAGATCAAGAAAAGACTTAAAACCAAAGAAGAAGATGATTTGAACTTAATTTCTCCTGCTACTTATGTGGGTAGTGAAGAAAAAGACAACAATTCAAAAGATAAGATCGCAATTGTATACGCTGTGGGTGAGATCATAGATGGTGAAGGCAACCAATCTGTCATTGGTTCTGAATCCATGAAAAAAGCCATTAAAAAAGCAAGAGAGGATAAAGATGTTAAAGCCATTGTATTGCGTATCAATTCTCCGGGCGGAAGTTCTATGGCCAGTGACATCATTGCAAGAGAAATCTCAATGTGCAAAGGCAAGAAACCAGTCATAGTTTCTATGGGTGACGTTGCTGCAAGTGGAGGATATTACATCGCAGCAATGGCCGATACCATCATCGCATTGCCAAATACAATTACCGGTTCAATA
>DASWYG010000021.1:0-3575 GCA_036405075.1 Bacteroidia bacterium
CACCATTAACACAAACAAAGACACCATATTGAAATTGAATAAAGGCACTTTGATCCATTTAGAGAGTTATTGTTTTAAGGATTCGAGCGGCAATGTTGTTTCAGGCAATGTCGAGTTTAAAGCCAAAGAATGCTATTCATTGAGTGATATGGTACACGAAAATCTAAGCACTCAAAGTGCAGATGGATTGCTCGAAACCGGAGGAATGTTTTATACTGTTGCATTTCAAAATGGAAAGAAATTGCAATTGAGACCGGGCTATGAATTGGGCTTAACTCCAAATTATTTGGTACCGGAGAGAATGGACCTATACAATGGTGTAATCAATAAACAAGCTGATATTGTATGGACCAAAGACCCTTTAGGTAAAGTGCCTAATCCAATCATCATCGTTGTTGGAGGTAAATTTGAAACCGTATTGGACACATTCTTTTACAAGAATTATCGATTTGAAAAATCAGAAATGTTGCAATTGTTGGATTCAACATTCATAGAACATTTTACAAGCCAGGATCGCAAGGTCATAGGTCTGCGCTCATGTGCAGACGAGAAGGATGCGTATTACAAAGCTTGCGAATTCTTTAATGATCAATTGGCACATCGATTGGCCAAAATGAGTGCTTTCCCACCCCAAAGCAGAATGACCGTTTTCAAATTCATGAGCATGTCTAAAAACAAATATGCATACGCCATGTCTAAAGGTTATGTAGACAGTTTTGTGAACTATGTTCCGCCATCTGATTACAATTATCTCGATTTGTCATTACCTCTTTTTTATTCCGGTCAATTAGGTGCCTTAAACATCGATTGTGTGCCTGAAATCAATCTTTCACTGAAATGGCAAAAGCTTAACAAACCAAAGAAAAATGACCTGACATTTAATATTCCCGGCAATTTGAGCACCAATTCATTCCTCATATTAAAAGACATCAATGCCATTTCGAGAGTCAGTAACACCAAGGACAATCAACTGACTTTTGAATCCATTGAAGAAGGACATGAAGCATTATTGATCGTCACATCTCTATACAATGATGAGTTTTATGTGTTTTCAGAATCGTTTAACACTAAAGAAACCTTTAATCTGCCAAAAATTGTTTTCACAAAAATTGGTGATGCTGATGCTTACAACCGATGGTTGGAATCTGCGGTATCAGGAAAATCAGAATGAGCCGTTGTAACTCACAGAAGGCATGATTGGGAGCTGATTGACTCGCGTATAATTAACGCGATCAAAATAGAAAATATTGGCTCTGTTGTATACATTGGTAACCGATAGCACTATCCAAGACTTGAAATTTTTGATTGTTTTGAAATTGTATTTAACCGACATATCCAAGCGATGATAGTGTGGTAAACGGCCTTTATTGAAATCTGAATACAAAATACCCATTTGACCATTTGCAGTGGTATAATCGAAACTAGGACCTGATTGGAAATCATATTTTTCATAGAATCCCTGTGTTTGAGTGAAAGGGAAACCAGAACCAAAATTCCATCTGGCATTGGCCGACCATTTGGCTTTTTTATCCAAAGCATAATCTGCCACCAAATTGATGTTGTGCCTTCTGTCCCAATGCGGACTGTATGTATTGATGCCATCAAAACGACTGACATAGGTCAATGAATAAACTGCCCAGAGGTACAAACGTTTCTTATCGTATTTGTAGTGAATATCTCCACCATAAGCATTTCCTTTTTCAACAATGAAATCCTTTTTTAAACGCTCCGGGTATTTTGAGTAATCGCCATCATCATCAAACAATTTTTCGCGATTGATATTGGTGATCTGTGTGAAATCCTTATAAAATCCTTCTAATCCAATTTCGCTGTATTTGGAAAGATCATAGTCAAAACCGGCAACATAATGCCAAGCCAATTGCAATTTGCTTTTAACATCCTTTCCATCAAATGTTTTTTGAAGATTGTCAGGTCCAGACAAGAAACCATAAAACAAATTCACCACATCCCTGTCGCTAAATGCCGATAACAAGTTTTGTGAATATTTACCTAATGCTCCTTTAACAGACAATTTTCTGGTAAGGTAATATTTGCCATTGATACGTGGTTCAAATGAAGCTTCAGAAAGTGATGCGTAATATTGAGCCCTTAAGCCGGCATCCAATACCCATCTGCGTTTCACGAATTTATAAGTAAAGTATCCGCAGAGTTCGGTTGTAAACTCTTGTTGGGAAATGGATCTGTCGTTTGAATTGAATATTGAAAAATCGGTACTGAAGGCATTGATTTCAAAACCGTATTTAATTTCATCTTTTTTATTGACCGAAGATGCCGCAATACCCATGTTCAATCCACTGATAGAACTTGACCTCGGTTTTAAATCGGTCTCAACCTGTTTGATGAAATAGTCTGAATATGAAATGAATCCATCTATTTTTGATTGTTTACCTTCAGGCACTAATGAAAACCTTGTACCCATACCGGTTTGATTCCAACTGTAGCTTGTAGATCCCGGAAAATTGACATTGTCTCTGAAATTAAAACCAAACAATTTGAAGTTACTGCCGTTGCTAGAATTGAAGGTCAATTTGGCATAAACATCGTTGAAGTTATAAGGCAATTTAGATGGATCTGCGTATTGATAAAAAAGTCTTGAACTTCTGTCCAAATATGAATTTTTAACAGAAACAACAAAACTACTGTTGCCATGACCGGGGATGAATTTTTGAAGTGGGCCTTCCAGAGATAATTTTCCCAAAAATGGACTGATACCAAAATTGCCTTTGATTCTGTTTCTGTCGCCATCTCTGGTTTTTACATCTACTATTGCAGAAACACGACCACCGTATTCTGCACCAAAACCGGCACTGAACACTTCAGCAGATTTCATCAGGTCGACATCAAATACCGAGAACAAACCAATGGAATGGAAAGGGTTATAAATGGTCATGCCATCTATCATGATTTTGTTCATCACCGGGCTACCGCCTCTGATGTACAATTGTCCGCCTTGGTCACCACTGAATACAACGCCTGGTAAAACCTGAAGGTATTGCACCAAATCAGGTGTTCCACCAATTGTAGGCATTTTGAATAAATCAGTTGGTTTGATTTTGGTGTTGCCAATTTCAACTGTCTCTCTTTTTTTCTTATAAGTTTCAGTGATCTTGCTACCGGCAAGAATTTTAATGTCTTGTTTTAAAAAGAAATTTTGTGTGATGATCTGATCGCCTTTAAACTCAAGTTTAATTGTGTCGGCTTTGTATCCGGGAATATAGGCGATCAATACGCCGGAGCTCAAATCTAAACCAGAAATGATGTAATAACCATCGGCATTTGTGAACTCAACGTGTTCGGTTCCATTGATTCTAATTTGCACATTCTCAATCTCAACTCCAGATTCTATGTCTTTGACAATTCCTTTTACTCCTGTTTGAGCAAAAATATTATAGGTACTGAAAGTGAATAAACACAACAGTGATAGGCGAAACAACATATGCAAACTTAATATTTATTTATCTTTTTTTAGCACCATTCACATAAAATACAAACAGATATGCCGCAAAAGAAATGGTCAAACCAATACTCCATGCGATTGATGCTCCAACTAGCCC
>DASWYG010000022.1:0-6432 GCA_036405075.1 Bacteroidia bacterium
GTGAATTCGAGATTAAAATCACCTTTTTTATCTGCATAAACAACCGATTTGAAAAAGGCCAATTCTTTAAGAATTTTTCTGGCTTTAATTTCAGGTGCAGTTGGTGCAGGTGAGGTTTCTAATGCATCATCAGCTCTATTCGAGAATCCCCATGAATGAGAATCTGGAACTGCATCAAAATCTGCATCATAGAGTACCTTCGTTTGGTACCTATACATGCCGGATGCCATTTCATTTCCACGTTCAACTGCACCATTACCAAAACTCCATAGATAAACATATCCATTGATTCTATCAGAGATATCTGATTCAGTGAAAGGTCTTGAAAATCTTTTTTGACTCAAATCATCCAAATCGTAATAGGGATGAAATGAGAGGTCTTCTGACTCTTCTGAGATCAATGCATTCTCATAATTTTCATACGAATAAAAGTTGCTAAAGGCATCCAAATACCAATCATTGGTTCCGGCACCCAGATCATCCAATGCTGCATCATACATTACCGCTGCATTTTCTATCAATGTACATTCTTCTTTGGGACATTGCACATTTAAGGTCCATTTTTCTTTACTTCCAGGTTCAAGATCTGTACGGAAAGATTGAATGCTAAGTTTTAATTTTTTATTGGAGTAAGGCACATCCACATTTGTAAAGTCTTGATAAAAGCGGTAATCATGTATCATGTTTACCTTCACTTTAAATCCGCCTCTATCATCATTTGTTACCGGAATTTTAATGATTTTGACATTGCCATCTAATACCAAAACTCTTTTTAATTTTATGCCTTCTTTGTTGAGCACTTCCAGATGTAATACTCCACTTTTAAATTTGCTCAAAACAGCCAATTTTACTTCTTCTCCGGGTTCAAATTCAGTACCTTCTACCACATAAGTCATCAATGCTGCATTCATCAGATAGGGTTCTTCTTTAGCCGGACTCACCATAAACTGATGATATGCTACAACTGTATCATTGCCGGAAATACTGTACATTTCAATGAAATAAGTACCCTGACCTTTGAGTTCAGACATCTTCAATGTCAAATATTTTATACTGTCATTTTGGTAAACTTTGTTGACCAATAATTCTTTTTCGATGTTGAACTCGGGTGTACTGTAATGAGCAAAATATTTTGACATTTCATCTTTAGAAATCAAACTGGTATCAGCTTCATTCCACAAACGGTCAACGCCTAAAAATTGATCTTCCTTTTTAAGCTTCAGCAATTTCACATAACCTGTAAAAGGTATTGCTACTCCTTGCAAATTGGTGTGCGAAACCTCCAATGCATAATCGGTACCGTCCACTACATTTTCGGAGCCATTCAAAGTCAAGGTTCTATTGATATTCGATACCATAAGGTCTTTGATACAGGTGTGCTGCTCACCATTGATATCAACCACATCTGCTTCGAAAGTATAGTTCAAATTGTAATTTTCATTTTTATTGATGCTGTCTACTGCCACCAATTTTACACTGACCTCAAACTCTCCTTTGGCATCCGTTTGGGTCTCCCCTGTCAACAAATAATAGGTTTGACCCCTGTCCATCATTTTATAGTAATACCTGGGTTCTATTCTTCCCTGACGCAACTTAACCGTGTATTTAACCGTAGCACCTGCAATCGGATAACCGGCAAAAGCTTTTGCTTTTCCTTTAATCTTTGCCGAATCACCAAGTTTGTAAGTTGATTTAATCTCAAGCCATTCCGCATCAAATTTTGGCATCTTATATTCTTCTACTTGAATTGAATGATATAGGTTCGCCCCGATGGATGAAAAATAGAAATTTCCAAATCCTTGCAATGGCAAAACAATGGAATCTGAGAAAGAACCATATTCATTTGTCTTTAATGTTTTGCGGTATACTTCACCGGTATTGCCATTGAACAATACTTCAATATCCTTGTTACTTAAAACTTCCTTTTTATCATCAGAATACGCAATCAGTTTATAATAAACCGTTTGTCCCGGACGGTAGATACTTCTGTCTGTATAAACCCTATAAGCATCCGCTTTTATTGAATTTTCATACATATTACCATACAAGTATTGATTGAAACTGAACTCTCCCTGATTGAATACAATCAATACAGATCTATTCAATTTTTCTATGCCTTGTTCTTTAAAATCCAGCATACCTGAAACGTCTGTTTGCCCTTTTTTCAATAAAATCATTTTGTCTTCCTCCTCAACATAAATCTCAAAAGGCAAAGACACAAACTCTCCTGATAAAGCATTTACGGTTTGCAATGCACTTTCATTCTTTTTGTATGTATAATTCGAAACATGAATTTGTTTGCATTCAATCAATGCATTTTCATTTTTCAATTTTTTGTTGTTTGTTACAATCAAAATGTAATTTCCTGCAGGCAATGCCGGCAATGAAATTTCAGAGCTATGTGTTTCATAATCCTTCAGATCTGTCACTTTGATTTTCTTAGTAAACAATGGGTTCATAAGACTTGCATACTTGGATCTGAGCTCCCCTTCGTCATACTTGTTTTGATTGTTTTCAAATTCCAAAGATGAAATTTTAAAAGCTTTAACTACAATTTCAGTACTATTTTTATGTTCCAATTTGCCCAAGAAAGGTGCATTAGGCTTGATGAAATTTTCGGTTTGTAAACTCAAATAAGGCGCTAAAATGGTTTTCTTAATGTTAATCAGAAGTTTATTTTCAACAAATTTCGGATATCGTTTCAAACCATCATCCGCATATTTTATGGCTTTAATCTTATCCCAATTCATATAGTGTTTTGCTAAATCGATGAGCACTAAATTGGACTCAGGTTCTTTGATTCTGGATGATAAAAGATTTTCTAATGCTGATACATAAGGTTCATTTGAAGATCGGTTCAGCGAATTGGCATATTCCAAACGTTTTAAATCTGCAGCGATGCTGCCTGATTTCATCATGATTTGAAGTAATCCAAGTCGCAATTGCGACAGATGGGTAATGCTATCACGTCTAAAATCATAAGTCATGAATGACTTGGCATCTGCAAACAACTCCTTATCGTCATAAGCAATATTGTTGACCCCTTGATTCTTATTGGCCAGTAATTGATACAAATGCTCGGCAGTCAAATGCTCCAAATCAGGCATTGATCCTTTGTCCTTCTTGTTCTCAGCCAATATAGGTTTCAATTTTCCAATGGACTTCAAACGTCTTGAAATGGCCAAACATTCATCTATTGAATTTGCGATCTCTTTGATACTTTTAGAATAACTCCATTTGCTCCACAAGATCGAAGAATCCATAATGGGACTAAGGTTCTCATCATAGTAGCTGTTCCAAGGAATATTCACATTCAAGATGGTTTGTTTGGTCTTAAACAATTTAAAAACAAAGTCCAATTCTTCGTTTAAAACTGCTGGTGCATAATGCAAATAATTTGCTTTTATAGAATCCTTATTCTCATCGGTATATATCAAATCAATCAAATTGAATTTGAGTTCCAACAATAGGTAGTAATGCCCTGACTCAACCTCTGCAATGGCCTTAGAAATCATTGCATCCGTCATTTCCATGGCAGTCTTGTATTGACCCTTGTCTCTGATGTCTATTATGCCTAAGATCTCCTTTTTGAAATCTGTTTTTGACCCCTTAGGTGCACCAGTTTTTAACTCAATTGCATTCAGATTAAAGACAAAAATTGTCAAAAAAATGAAAATGAAGTTTAGTCTTAGTGCCTTTTGAGCGATGTTTGAGATATTCATACTTTATAATACAAAAGTACTTTAAAATGTAAATAAGAAGGGGGATTTTTTTACATTTGCATCTTTGAATTTTTCATCAAAAAATATAGAAAATGCGGTACAAGCTTTGTCCGGATTCCCTGGCGTTGGCAACCGCAGTGCACTTCGTATGGTGATGCACCTCCTGAAACGTCCTAAAGAAGAATCTGAAAACCTTGCATCAGTAATCCTGAAACTCAAAACCGAACTGACCACCTGTAAAATATGCTGCAACATCAGTGATACCTCTGTTTGCAACATCTGCAACAGTGTCAATAGAAACAAAATGATGATCTGTGTGGTTGAAGACATGATGGATGTGATAGCTGTTGAAAATACTGCTCAATTCAATGGCACCTATCATGTTTTGGGTGGACTGATTTCACCGGTAGATGGTGTTGGACCGGATGAACTCAACATCGAACAATTGGTGGAAAGAGTGAAAATTGAATGCCCCGAAGAAATCATCATCGCACTCAATGCCAATATTGAAGGAGACACCACGGCATTTTATATCGCCCGAAAACTTCAAGGTTTTAACCTCAAGATCAGCACCATCAGCAAAGGCATTTCGGTGGGCAGTGAGCTCGAATACGCCGATGAGATCACACTCGGCCGCTCATTGCAAGCCCGTGTACCTTATGGCGCTTAATCCGATTATTTAACGAGTTTGTAATAAGTGATTCTGCCTTCAGATTCCACTTGTAAAACATAAACCCCTTTAATTAAATTCGATACATCTATCATTTGCAATCCTTCAGACAATTCGCTAACGATCAAAAGTCTTCCTGATGCATCCGATAATTTGATTTTAAAATCAGCATCAACGCTTAAATACAAATGATCTTCGAATGGGTTTGGATAAATTTGAATTGTGCTCAATTCATCGCCATTCAATTTTGTTTTTTTGTCGCATCTTACTGCTACTTTGATACACATGGTATCCTTACAATCTGAACTGTCACCGGCTATCACACATACATTGTAAACTCCGGTATCCTTGTATTCATGCTGAATAGAAAGTCCAGTACTCAGCAAAGTTCCATCTCCCAGATCCCATTGTATGGTCTTAATGCCTTTATTGGAACTCACATTAAACAGCTTTTTCAAACATGAATCTCCGTTTGAAGAATCCAAATCAGTGATCTCAAAATCACAATCTACCACTTCCGGACAATTCACGACTATTTGTATATCTGCTGTGTCTGCGCATTGAATAGAGTCTTTGATAATCAATCGAACCGGATAAATGCCATTTTTGCTGTATTGATGGGTGGTGAACTTGGTGTTTGATGTGTTGCCATCGCCAAAGTCCCAATCAATCGTTTTAGCATTTTGGCTGGTAATTGTTACAAACTCATATTCGTTGCAACTGTAACTCAATGTATCAAGAGAATAAATCCCTATACCGCTCAAATCACAAGGATCAGAACAATTCACTTTTACGCTGATACACATAGAATCTCGGCATCCATTGGCATCTCTCACCTTTGCGCAAACATTGAAAGTACCATTGGATGAGTATACATTCTTGGGATGAATGCAAGTACAGGTATTGCCATCGCCGTAATCCCACTCAAATCCACTTGGTGTTCCACCAGAGATCTTATATTTAAAGAACAAATGGTTGCAATCGCTCATGGTAGTGTCTAACACTATGGTATCCATACTGAGGGTACATTGTGAATTTGCCGAAAGGCCAATAAAAATGAATAAAATAAAGGGTAGTAATCTGCGCATGTTTTAAAGACAAATTTTGAATGAATAGTGTTGCCTTGACAATAACATCAAATCTATAGTTGATTGAGTTCTTCTAAAAATTTAGAAACTGGGAATCCCATCACATTGTAATAACAACCTATGATCTTTTTAATGCCCACATAACCTATGAATTCCTGAATGCCATAAGCACCGGCCTTGTCCAAAGGTTGATGGGTCTCCAAATAATAATCGATCATTTCATCTGTCAACACATTGAATTCCACATCGGTAGAATCATAAAATGAATGGACCTTATCTGCACTTCTGATGCAAACAGCTGTATAAACAGTATGTGTTTTACCGGAAAGTGATTGAAGCATAAACTTTGCTTCTGCAATGTCTAAAGGTTTGTTCAAGACCCTGTCTTCAAGCCAAACCACTGTATCTGCAGTTACCAGCAACTCATTGGATTGGATTGGCAATGTATAAGCTTTGTTCTTTTTTTCGGCAAGATACAATGGTATTTCTCCACCTTTAAGCGCTTCAGGAAAGTCTTCTTCAACATTCAACTTAACAACTTCCATATCAAAACCACTTTCACTCAACAACATTTGTCTTCTTGGACTTTGCGAAGCCAACAGAATCTTATTGGGATAAAAGGCTTTAGACATCAGCTGAACAAAATATTGATAACACCAACAAACATGACATACTTGAGGAACTTGCTTTCTCTACCATATTCATCTGCAGTTTTAGCTCTGGATAAAGAATTAATGAAATAGAAAAGAGCCACTGTGATCACACCCATAATGATGGAACTGATATAAAAATCGAGCTTCCAGGCTAAGAAACTGTAGAGTCCGCACAAAAGTATTTCAATTCCACAAATGACAAAGACAAATACCTTTGATCCTTTGACACCTATTGCTATTGGATAGGTTTTTAACCCTGTTTGTTTATCGCCTTCAACATCTTGCATGTCTTTTACCAT
>DASWYG010000023.1:0-3191 GCA_036405075.1 Bacteroidia bacterium
TCTACGGTACTTATATTGGTTTGGTGTACCTCTCCCCTTTCATTGGAGGTATAATAGCAGATAGAATTTTGGGATACAGAAAATCCATTTTAATAGGTGGATTATTAATGTCAGCGGGATACTTCTGTTTGGGTTTGCCTAATGGCACAGCTTTTTACCCGGCATTGTTATTGATCATTTTAGGCAATGGTTTTTTTAAACCAAATATTTCAACTTTAGTTGGTAATTTATACAATGATCCTGCTTATAAATCTAATAAAGATGCAGGTTTCAATATATTTTACATGGGTATCAATGTTGGTGCATTCATTTGCAACTTTGTTGCTGCCTACATGAGAATTAACTTCGGTTGGGGATTTGCTTTCTATGCTGCCGGAGTTGGAATGTTGCTTGGTGTATTGGTGTTTATGAGTGCTACCAAACACATCAAACACGCTGACGTGATCAAACCTTTGCAACCGGGTGATATGCCTACCAGTAAAATTTTGATGAGTACCATCGTTCCAATGTTTGCATTTGGTATTGTTGGTTGGATCATTCCAGGTAATATTTTTGGCACTGATGCTAATGATGCTTTCTTAATAGGCTGTTTACCTGTAATCGGTTTCTTCATTTATTTGATGATGAAAGCCAATAGCGAAGACAAAAGACCCATTAAAGCTCTTTTGGCAGTTTATGCTACCATTGTAGTATTTTGGGCTATTTTTCACCAAAACGGTGATGCTTTAACTGTTTGGGCTGAAGACCATACCAACAGAGAGATGCCTGCATCTGTTTCAAACACTGCATCAAAAATAGGAATGGCTCAGGTTGTCACCAATCTCGGCGATTCCACGAATGAAAAGAGCAAAAAATATTTCTCAAATCTCCCTGCATCTGAAATTCCTCCGGTTGGAAAAGATTTAAAATTGTTTTCAACTGAATTGTATCAATCCATCAATCCATTTTGGGTAGTCGCTTTAACTCCTATTGTAGTTGGCTTTTTTGGATTCTTGCGCCGAAAAAACATGGAACCCAATACGGCGATGAAAATTGCCATTGGTTTATTGATCACTGCATTGTCTGCATTTGTAATGTATGCTGCAGTAAAGGCCACCAATATGGAGACAGAAAAAGCAAGCAGTTGGTGGTTAGTTGCATCTTATGGTGTCATTACTGTAGGTGAATTGTGTTTGTCGCCAATGGGACTTTCTTTGGTATCAAAATTATCTCCTCCAAGGATCACAGCTTTGATGATGGGCGGATTCTTCCTTTCAACTGCAGTTGGTAATAAATTATCAGGTATGCTTTCCGGTATGTGGGAAGGTTTTGAAGACAAATCCAATTTCTTCCTGATGAACTTTGCACTGGTTTTTGCCGCATTCATTGTGATGTTTGTATTGGTAAAATGGTTGAGTAAAGTTATGAAAGAGAAAAACATCTACTAAAATAGATCAAACAAATATTGAGAAGCCGTGACAATTGTCACGGCTTTTTTATTTAATATTGCCTTAAAGAAAGTCATTATGTCGGAATATAAACAACAAACCAATTTGAGTATTGAACAAATTCAGAATTTTGAAGGAAAGTATCCAAAACAGATTTGGAGCTTATTCTTTTCTGAAATGTGGGAACGTTTCAGCTTTTATGGAATGAGGGGAATGCTCACCATTTTTATGGTAAGTGAATTGATGATGAATGAAAAGGTTGCTAATCTCCAATATGGAGCAACTCAAGCTTTTGTATATGCATTTACTTTCATTGGTGGATTGTTTGCCGACAAGATACTCGGTTTTAGAAAATCCTTGTTTTGGGGTGGTTTGTTGATGATAGCAGGTAGCTTGATCTTAGCCATCAATCCAAAAGAATTCTTTTTTGTGGGCATCAGTTTCAATATCATTGGAACTGGATTCTTCAAACCCAATATCTCTACAATGGTAGGGCAATTGTACAAAGAGGGTGACAGCAGACGCGATGCTGGATTTTCATTGTTTTATGCCGGTATCAATTTAGGCGCTTTTCTTGGTGGTTATGCCTGTGTTGCAATAGGTAAAAGTTACTCTTGGAATTTAGCTTTTGGTTTAGCATCCATCGTAATGATGATCAGTTTGATCACTTTCCTGTTTACTCAAAAGACATTGGGTACAATTGGTTTGTCTCCATTTGCCAATTCTAAAAACAAGAACGAGAAGCTTTATACAACATTGGTATATGTGGGTTCATTGATCAGTATTCCTGCTATTATGACAATGGTTTCCAAACCTGAATACACTGATATATTCATGTATATCATTGGCCCTTGCACCATTTTATACCTCATTTTTGAAATGACCAAACACAGTTGGGAAGAGAATAAAAAACTCATTGCTGCAATGATCTTCATCGTATTCTCTATCCTTTTCTGGGCATTCTTCGAACAAAGTGGAGGTTCATTGGCGTTGTTTGCAAAAAACAATTTGGACGATAAATTAATGGGAATCAAAGTAGACCCTAATGGCGTCAACAACTCTGCAAATTCATTCTTTGTCATTGCTTTAGCAGCTGCAATTGGATTGATATGGGTATGGTTGAGCAAACGCAAATTAGAACCCAATACAGTGGTAAAATTTGGATTGGCCTTTTTGTTTTTATCAGCCGCTTTCTATTTGTTTTATTCAGGTATATTCTTCGCTGACAGCAAAGGTCTAACTTCATTGAATCTGTTCACATTTGCATACTTGGTCATCACTTTGGGCGAATTGTGTTTGTCTCCAATAGGATTATCCATTATGACCAAATTATCGCCTCAGAGACTTGGAGGTGTTATGATGGGTATGTGGTTCCTGGCTAGTGCTTATGGCCAATATGTAGCAGGTTTGTTGGGTGCAGATATGGTTTCTGATAACCCCAATGCAACAGCCCTTGAAAAGTTGAAATCTTATACAGATGGGTATTATGAGTTATCAGTTCAGGCATTGATAGCAGGAATTGTACTGATCGTGATATCTCCATTGGTTAGAAAACTAATGGGTGAGGTAAAATAAAGCTGATTTAGTTCATCAAATTCAGCATAATTGCCACCCAAGGAAACAATATCAAAGGTTTACCACCTTTGGTCTTACTTTGATTGACCAGACCATTTCTGATGAATCTGATGGCAATTGTGATTTGATTTTCTACTGTTTTTTCTGAAATATCGAGAATAGCTGCAATTTCCTTATTGCTTAAGAATT
>DASWYG010000024.1:0-28694 GCA_036405075.1 Bacteroidia bacterium
TCACAACATGAAAGCCAGTCAATTGCACGGTTTGAACGATCTATACGACATGAACAAAACCATGAGCATTGGTTTAACTGGTAGTGTAATGGATTATCCTGCAGCCAATTTCAGCAATAGAAAGGGGCAATCTTGTCAATATTACACCAACAAACCAGGACCATACGACCTTTGGGCCATTGAATTTGGATATTATCAGGAAAACGATGACATCACTTCTAATCAAAGAAGAGAAAAAATATTATCCAGAAGTACTGAACCTCAATTGTGTTTTGGCAACGATGCTGATGACATGAGATCACCGGGAAAAGCCATAGACCCCAGAGTAATGATCGGTGATTTGAGCAGTGATGCGATAGGATATGCAAAGGAAAGAATCACTTTGATCAAAAGTTTACAAGCCAATTTGTTAAAAGAATATGGCAACAGCAACCGAAGTTTTCAAGACTTGAGAAGCAGTTATGCCATCTTAAGCAATGAGTGGGGAGTGCAGGCAGGAGTAGTTTCCAGATACATAGGCGGCGTTTATGTCGACAGAAGTTTCAGCAATCAAAACTCATCTATAAAACCATTTACAGCTGTTCCTTATGAAACTCAAAAAAGTGCCATGAAAACTTTGACGGATTTGGTATTTGCACCAAATGCAATGGAATTACCGGCTGATCTTGCTGCTTATTTACAGGCTCAGAGACGTGGTTTTGATTTTTTTAGCAGTGGTGAAGATCCTAAAATTCACAGCAGGGTATTGAACATTCAAAATCAAGTTTTGATGCATTTGTTGCACCCGAATACATTGGAAAGAATAACTGACAGCAAGCTTTATGGCAACAAATATGAATTGGGCGAGATGTTCAAAGATTTGACCAATGCCATTTTCTTAGCTGACATGAATGGTGAGATCAATACCTACAGACAAAATCTTCAGATCCTTTATGTGAATTATTTAAGTTTCATTTTAGAATCCCCTTTGTATGACTACATTAGTAAGTCCAAAGCACATAATCAATTGATTAGCATTCAAAAGCAAATTCAGTTGTCTTTACCTTCGTCGACAGGAAGTGCCAAAGAACATAAAAATTATATACTTTCGTCGATAAAATCGGCGTTGGACACTAAGAAGTAGAATTTGAAAAAAAATTGTTTCTAAAGTATATATCTCATTTTCAAGCTATTGCATTTTAAAACTCGGTTGACTAAAAATTTAGTTTGGTTTTATTTTGTCAAAATCTAGTTTTGTTATGTATTATAAACTTAACCGCTTATTGAAATGAGAATTTACATTGGAAACTTAAATTACCGGCTGCGTACAGAGGTATTAAAAGAGGTGTTCCTCCCTTATGGAGAGGTCATCGGTGCGAAGATTGTCCGCGACCAAGAAACAAAACGCAGTAAAGGCTTCGGATTTGTCGAAATGGCAAATGAAGCGGATGGACTAAGGGCCATCGAAGCGTTAAACGGATTTGAATTAAACGGAAGAAAGATGATCGTCACTCAGGCCAAACCCCGTGAAAACGTGGTTCCTACTGAAACAAACGAAAATCACAATTCTGAAATTTGACCTTTTTTTATTTCTCTAAACTAAAAAGCAACTCGAATTCGAGTTGCTTTTTTTATTTACAAATAATCGTTCTTAATTAGGTAGATAATGATTTCCCTTAGGTCTTCCTTTCCTTTGATATTCAAAGAGTGAAACTTGTTGTCTCTATAGGTCAGTAAACGCATATCCTTACTTCCAAATTTGGTTTCTGTGACTGTACAAATCATTGCGCCAATTGAATTATACAATTTGAATTGAACTTGAAGTCCGTTAATTCCACTAATGGTATCTGTCTCGTATGAACCGATCTTAACATTGTCTTGCACAATGTCTTCAACCTCTATCTGAACATAAGCATTCAAATTTCTGTACATGATCACCGAACGATCATCTCTAATTGAATCCAATCTAGACTTTACACCTTTTAATTCAGCATCACTCACTTTGCCTTTAATGACTGCATAAACGAGTACCTTATTGGTATCTAATCCGTGTAAATTGAGCAATTCACTTTCACTGATTGATTGGTAGACATCTTCAAAAGTCATTGCCTTCTTCAAATCGCATGTGGTGGAAAGGGTTGGAAATGTGAGTCGGTAAAAACCATTTGAAAAAATATTCATTTCATAATTCATCTTTTCAATATAGATCAATACCTGATCATTTTGGAAACTTGTAATGGCCTTCAAATTTTGATTCAAGGGTAAATTTACCGACATGTTCTTCAATCTGAATTGTGATTGGTCTTTCAAGCAAGTTAAGGTATCACCTGAAAGTTTAAAATTCTTAGAATCCTGAGCTGACATGACGAGTGGTAAAATCATCGTCATGAATACAAATGATCTCAATTTCATTGTATACTGATGTGTCTGTTTGTCCATTGATATTCTTGCGGATTGTTACCTGCAACAATTGCAATTTTATCTTCCAATCTGTACAAATTCTCTTTGTACCAAGCTTCACCAATGGCATCCATATTTGTTAATGGTTCGTCCAACAAAACGATATCTGCAACTGATGCAATGCACAATGCCGTTTTAAGCCTTTGAGTCATGCCGGATGAAAACAGTTTGATTGGTTTTTGTGCATCTTTTGCATCAAAACGGGCGAATGTTAAAAATTCATTTTCATTCATTTTCAATTTACCTAATTTTTCATGCAAAGACCTGATTTCTCTTATACTGAATTCAGAAGGCAATTCCATATATGGTGAAGCGATTGAAAAATGCAAATGAGCATCGTAATCCTCCTTGCCATTCAGACGAATGATACCTTCTGAAGGTTGTATCAGGCCAAAAATGATTTGCAACAATGTAGATTTACCTGCTCCATTAACACCTGTAATAGCCAAACTTTCTCCTGTTTCCAAGTGCAAGCTTACGCCTCTGAACAGCCATTGGCGCATGTATTTCTTTCCAATATTTTCGAGTGACAGGTTCAAATTACTGAGTACAAAATTAAGACAATGCTTTCAGATTAATGTGGTTTGTATGCAACTGTCATTTCGCGCTTACCATTCGGACCTCTGGGATTGCTCACTTGCATTCCCAATTCCATTAAATTTCTTTTAAACTGGCCTTGAGCACAATAGGTGCATAAGACGCCTCCCTTTTCTAAATGAGCTATTGCAATTGACAAGGTTTCCAATGACCACATATCTGCTTGTTTGGAAGGAGCAAATGCATCGTAATAAATCAGATCTGCTTTTCTATTGTTATTAAAATCTACTGCTTTTAGGTTTTGTAATGTCGATGAAGAGATGCAAATGTTCATGTTCTCATTCAATTTCAACCATTTCCCATCAGATGCCAGCATTCTCTCAAGCAAATCTGTATTGAATGTATGTTGTTTGAACTGCTGATAATATGACTTCAACAAATTGATTTCAACCGGAAAAGGTTCCAAACTTAAATAATTAATGGCACTGGTATTTTCTAGATGTTCAGCTGTTAACAAAGCATTCATACCGGTACCAAATCCTATTTCCAAAACATTGATAGATGCCTGATTTTTTAATTTTAAACCATTTTCAATGTATACATGGAGACTTTCAGAATAGGCACCATTTATGGAGTGATAAGTTTCATTAAGACTAGGATTAAACAGAGTAAAACTGCCATCCAAGGTTTCTTTGAAAGTCAGAGAATTGTTATGTTGTGCATCTGACATTAGGAGCGTTTCCTTACTGTCTTTTGTTCGATGCGCTTTTCATAGTCAGTTCCTTTGAAAATGCGATGAACGTAAATGCCAGGTGTATGAATTTGATTAGGATCCAATTCGCCGGCGGGAACCAATTCTTCAACTTCAGCGATGGTGATCTTTCCGGCCATGGCCATCATTGGATTAAAATTTCTGGCCGTTTCTTTATAGATCAAATTGCCATGAGTATCACCTTTCCAGGCTTTCACTATGGCAAAATCAGAATCAAATGCATATTCCATGAGATAGGTCTTGCCATTGAAATCTCTTGTCTCTTTACCGATGGCCACTTCAGTTCCAACTCCAGCCGGGGTAAACACCGCAGGCATACCATAACCGGTAGCCATACAACGCGTTGCCAAAGTACCTTGTGGAATCAATTCAACTTCAAGCTCACCCGACAACAACTGCCTTTCAAATTCAGCATTTTCGCCTACATAAGATGAAATCATTTTTTTCACTTGTTTGGTTTGTAGAAGCAATCCAATTCCAAAATCATCTACACCGGCATTGTTGCTGATACAAGTAAGATTCTTGCTCCCTTTTTTCACCAAGGCTGTAATACAGTTTTCGGGTATTCCGCACAATCCAAATCCTCCAAGCATCAATACAGCACCATCCTGAATGTCTTTGATGGCCTCTTCTGCATTTGAAACAACTTTATTCATGACGCGAATATAAGTGAAGAATTTAATCGATTTGAACACAAAATGGAGATTTTTTTGATAGCAAAACCAAAACAACACTTTTATTTTTCTCAAATCGCTAATATTTAAAACATTTGATTATCAATGCATTAATTACAATTTCATTCGGTTTTGGCGAAAATTTGAAAAAAAATTGAAAAAATTTCAAATTCTGAGGCAACACAATTCTCAATTCGGGTGTCTAACACCTGAAGCAGAAATGCTGATATTTAAGTTCTCATGATTCAATAATGCACAAAAACCCGGTTCAATGCCGGGTTTTTTGTTTTAGCCATTTCCTTAATTGGATCATGTAAAGCGTTTATTTTCTTAAACTTAAAAAAAATAAATTTGTCCATGCAACATTTATACAAATAGTTTTGTCTAGGCAGTATCAATTAAAAAATATGCTTAAAAAACTACTTCTAAGTTCACTGCTTGTCGGCGCACTTTCTTATTCAAATGCTCAAACGCTGGTTAAAGACATCAATCCAAGTGGCAATGGTTCACCTTACATCTTTGGTGATTTAAATGGTAAACTATTGATCTATGTCAATGATGGCGTCAATGGCGACGAACCTTGGGTAAGTGATGGGACTGAGAGTGGTACTTCTCTTTTAAAGAACATCAGGGCCGGAATTTCATCCTCTGAATTCAGTTCTTATTACATCAAAGTAGGCAATGAGTATTTTTTTGTAGCTTGTGATATCAGTTCTTTAAATATGGGTTTATATAAAACTGACGGTACATCCAATGGCACTGTATTGGTTAAGAATTTAGGTCAATATCCGGTTCCTCAGGGCGGTGGCAATATCACACCTTTACCTATGTGCGAGTTCAATGGTAAACTGTATTTCAGCACTCAGGATTGGAATGGTAAGGAATTATGGGTAAGTGATGGAACAGATGCAGGAACAAAAATATTGAAAGACATCAATGGTGCAGGAGATAGCGATCCATTTGGCTTTACGGTTTATAAAAACCACTTGTATTTTTATGCAACTGAAAACAGCAGTGGCAGAGAATTATGGAGAACAGATGGCACTGAGTCTGGCACTCAATTGTTCAAAGACATATACCCGGGCACCATTTCATCATTTCCCAGCACTTATGCCTCCTTTTTTGTCTTTAAAGACAAATTGTACTTTGGTGCTCAGGGTACACATGATGAAGGTGTAGAGTTATACGTCAGTGATGGAACTGCTGCTAATACTGTTCTTTTCAAAGACATTAACACAACTGTACAAGGTAACTCATACCCTACCCTTGTTGGACTCACTGATAATTATTTTGTATTAAGGGCAAGTACAACTGCCGAAGGTGTTGAAGCATTTATAAGTGATGGAACTGCGAATGGTACCAAATTGCTAAAAGACATCGCTTCAGGTACCGAATCTTCATTTCCAAATTCAGGTGTGAGTTTGGGCAATAAGATCGTATTTACAACCTATACCACTGAATTTGGGGCAGAACTTTGGGTAACCGATGGCAGTTCGGCAAATACCATGCTACTAAAAGACATTGATCCGGGAGAAAACAGTGGTTACTATGGTTTTCTTACCAAACTTGACAACAGGTTGTTCTTTACAGGTATAACTGCACAAAGGGGCATGGAATTATGGGAAACTGATGGTACACCCGCAGGAACTTTATTGAACAAAGATCTGGTTCCCGGCACTGCAGGCAGTTCTTTGAGCAACCTTTATGCCATGGGCGGTAAATTGTATTTTAGTGCCAACATCGACAGCAAAGGACAAGAGTTATATGTAATGGTTCCCGGACAAGGTACTTCCATTTCAAATATCCAATCACTTAAATCTTCTATTTACCCTAATCCTGTTAATGCCAATGGCTATTTGTATTTGGGCAATGGACTTGAAAACACAGAAATCAATATCATGGATGCACAAGGCAAATCCTATACTTTCACCAGCGATTCAAACGGAAAAGTTGAATTGAATGGTTCATTAAGTGCAGGCATGTATTTCATCATCATTCCTTCAGGCATTGAATCTATGCAATATAAGCTGATCATAGAGCACTAATTTTGAATTGATCGGTTATGAACGCCGTGCATTTTAAAAGTGTACGGCGTTTTATTTTAGTCCGTCTTTTACCAAATTCCCGATATAAGCACCCAATTCCATCAGCCAGGCAATCCCTACGTGTACCATGATACCACCAAAAATACTGCCGGTATGAAAAGAAATAACACCCAATATGGTACCACCAAAAAACGAACTGATGGCTTCTCCTAAAGGCTTGCCGAAATGTATGGACATGTAAAAAACTGCCATTGGCAAAACTGCATAAATTCCAACATATCGGGCAAAAGCCATCACCATAAAACCTCTGAAAAAGTACTCAATGGATATAAAATCCATACCGTAGAACAATTCAAACAACCATTTGTCTTTTGCTGTTCCTGCATATCTATCCAGTTTACCTACCCTTGGGTAATAATCTAAAAAATCACTTAAAAAACTTGCTCCTATGATCAATGGCACCATAAGAAGCAGTAAAATGACATAAATCTTTGTATGGTGTTTTTTCAATGAAAAACCATAAACGGGCTGTTGCCTGTCCATCAAGTACCAAATGATGGTAACTGGCACCATTAAATAAGACAATCTGAACAGATCATTGTATACAGCCTGATTGATGTCTGAAAATTCAGGACTGGAATATTGATTGATCAGTTCATAGTGTCCATTGGCCACTGCTCTGAATGCAAAAATTGCAGATGCAGCGATAAACAGAAAAATGAAACCCGGTTTCCTCCAGATACTAAAGTCTTTTTTAAAATAACTGTACACCATATAGGCATAACCAGAATGCAACAAATACATCAAAAAGAAACCTAAAAATTCAGAGCGTTCATCTAGCTTTCTGAATCCATGTTCAACATCCAATGTAAAATTGACACAAAGCGTTACAATGCAAAACAAAACAATGGACAGCCAATGTGCCATCGAATGCATGCCTATGAATTTTTTAAGGTTATTGATGATTTCTTTCATGAAAGCATAAGGTTACAGCCACGAGTATCACTGTGATCGATTCGGCCAAGTATTTCAAATATAGATGGATCTTTGGCTTTACCCAAGTCAGAAGTCGATATAAATGAACAGGAATGCAAATTTGTTAGATCGATAATATTGACCGCACCATGCCTGTTGTATATTGGACCCGAAAATGGATCATTGATTTCGCGAATGTGAATGCGCATGGTATTCGGACATTGGTACAAACCATTTGATTTTGAGTAAGCCTGACTCATCAATTCAGTCATGCCATATTCGCCATAAATTTGTTGAACACCAAATGCGTCGATCAATTTATCGTGCAATTCAGTTCTCGTGATTTCTTTTCTTCTGCCTTTCATACCTCCTGTTTCCATCACAATGGTGTCATTGAGTGGCATTGGATATTGCTCAGCAAAATCAAGCAATGCATAAGTAACACCCCATAAAACTGTTGGTACATTTTGATCAATATTGCTTTGAAGGGTTTGCTTTAAGGTATCTTGATGATGAAGAAAAAATGAAGACTGTTTGAATTGACTCAAATTTATGAATTCGGACACTTGAGCAATCAAAGAAGAATTGCCCCTTTCGATATAGGAGGGCAATAAAGCCAAATGGCAATAATTAGCAGGATCACCAATTATTTGACTGAAAGAATTTTTACATGATGATAGATAAAATTTCAAGTCGCGAACAAAATGTTTACTTGCGCCTATACCAGTTGTACTGCTACTTTCAAACACTGTTTCAAAATCAGAATCTGAATCTGCAATGGTGAAATTTTTAAAAAACTCAATGGGCAAGAAAGGAATGTCTTCCTTTTTTTTTATATTTGTTGTATCGATATGCAGTAGTTCAAGGAAGCGATTGTAGATTTTACAATGTTTGCTCTGATAATTGAAAACTTCCATTGTCAGCGCATCGAAACTGAGATCATCAACTTCTAAGATGCGTTTGTGCAAATCGGAAAAATTCATGTTTCAAAAATATACCTTTTTAGTCTTAGTCCTATTTTATTTTGGATGCAAGTCAGACAGTTTCAATTTCCCTGAAACTCCTGCTTTGACCTTACAATCGATTGAGCAATACAAATTGAATGGAAAAGATTCATCTGTTGCAATTTTCATCAATTACACAGATGGTGATGGTGACATTGGCTTAGAAGCAGCCGACACCAATCCGCCTTATCAGTACAATGGTCCTTATTTTTACAATTTGCTGATCAATGTTTACACTGTGGAGAATGGCATCTCCAAACCTTTGTATTTTCCGGCCACAACAGATACCATCAACTTCAATGACAGAATCGCAACCTTAACTCCAACAGGTAAGAACAAAGCCATCAGCGGTGTGATTCGCTTGAATCTAAATGCAAAACCATATTTCAGTTTAACCCCTGATTCGATGTTTTATTCCGTTCAGATCATAGATCGAAAACTACACAAAAGCAATGTTGTGTTTACCCCTGTGAGGGCATTTGTTTTTTAAATAAAAAATGATTTAAATTCCTTAGAATTTGTTTTTCCACATCATACTTTCAACCGGACGAATGGTACGGGTGTTGTATTTTGCGTTCTTCTTTTTGTTGTACATGGTTTTCACTTCACCATTGATAACAAAATAAATGAGTTGTCCAATTGGCATACCATAGTAAATTCTTACAGGCTGAGCAACTGAAATTTCAAGTGTCCAGGTGTTGCAGAAACCTACATCGCCTTTACCGGCTGTAGCATGAATATCGATACCCAAGCGACCTGTACTGCTTTTACCTTCTAAAAAAGGTACATGATTATGTGTTTCAGTGTATTCTTCTGTAACACCCAAATACAAAGTACCGGGTTGCAGAACGAATCCTTCCTGCGGAATTTCAAAATGCTCAATTTTATTGTGCGATTTGGCATCCAATACCCTGTCTTTATAGGTGGCGAGGTATCTGCCTAAATGCACATCATAACTGTTTGTTCCCAAACATTCGGGGCGATAAGGCTCTATTAAAATGTTGCCTTTTTCTATCTCATCGAGAATTTGATAGTCTGTTAATATCATCTTTCCTTTATTTCAAAGCACTTTAGCGTGCGGTCATCACTGCACGAAATAATGGTGTTTTTGTCAATCCACAAAATTTTGTTGACAGATGAATGATGTCCTCCATGCCTTTCAGCATCAATCACTTTCATTAATTCCATGCTTTCAGTTTCCCATATTTTAATGGTTTTATCCATGCTACATGAAGCAAGTAGACGAGCGTCCGGACTCAAAGAAAGTTGATGAATGTGCAGCAAATGAGCTTGTGTTTTTTTTACCAACAAGTTATTCTTATGAACCAAAATGGCAGCATCGCGTCCCCCGGTAAATACATTTCCATCCTTATCTGTTTCAACCGTAAATACAGATGACTCATGATTTGAAAAAGCCGATATGACATTAAAATCCATATCCAATTGGAATACTTTAGGATCAGAAGTTGCTACAAAAAAGCTGGCTTCATGCAATTTGATCTGACGAATGGACTTTTCTGCCAATGGTAAACTCAATTTCAAATTAAAATTTCCATCCAATACCATCAATTTTCCATTCCCATCTCCAATCATCCAATGATCATCAAATGAAACGATAGAGAATATTGGGGCATCAGACAATTTCAGTCGCTTGATTAGATTTTTTGTTTTCAAGTCAAGTATGGTAATTGTACCGTCTCTGTTGCCGGTTAGTATGAATTCTGAATTGATGCAGATACAATAAATGGAAGCGGAATTTTGTAGTATCAAGTCACCATCTTTTTGATCCAAACGCCAATTCACCAACATACCATCAGCAGAACCAGAGAAGATCTCGGCAGAAATTGAATCATAAGCCAATGCGTATACAGCTTGTGTATGTCCTTCGAAATCCCTTATTTTTACCGCTTCAAACCTCATGCCCTTACTTTTAGAAAAACAAATTGATGCTGCAAAGAAAATGGGAGTTTGGGACATTACCGAACCTTTGAGTTTTTTTGAAGAAGAAACCGGCATAATCAGCCCCGAAAGTTTAACTTTAAAAAGAAGAACAGAGCAAATGGCAGCATCACATTTGCTGAATACATTGGCGGGTAAAAAAATCCATAATTATTTAGACAAAACTGAGACAGGCAAGCCTGTGTTAAGCGGTTTGAATGCTTCAGTATCTTTCAGTCATTCGAAAAACTTAATTGCATGTATTTATGATACTGATGGAAAAGAGGTAGGAATAGACATAGAAATACTGAGAGAAAACATACTCAATATGAAACATAAATTTGTTAAAGAAACAGATAGTTCACCATTTACTGATCCTGTTATGCATGGACATCTGATATGGGGGGCAAAAGAGGTACTTTACAAAATTTACGCTTTAAAAGAACTTGATTTTCTTGGTCATTTGAGTGTCGAATACAATACCGAATTGATTGGCAACATCAATAAAAATCAATTTAACCGCTCGTATGTTTTGGACTATCAAATGATCGATCGATTTCTATTGGTTTGGAACATCTGAATAGTTGTAAGTGATGTCGAAATTGGTCTACATTTGACTATTGGGTCATTCCTTAAATCATCTATAGGTGTTTTTACTAAGTAAAAATGCGATTATTCCTGCTTTGATGAATAAATTCTTAAACAAAATACATCTTGAAATTTTGATTTTCAGGATTTAATATAAAAATTCAATTGTTTTAATTTAAAATTAAAAAAACAATAGAATTACAAGAAAACCAAAAAGTGATTGTGGAAAAACACTTTTTCATCAACATTCATAAATTTATTATGCTGATAATCAATATAAAATATAAAACGAGTTTAGGTAAACTTTGTAATTAATTGAGCTTTTTTGCTTATTATTGTAGAGTCCGTGCAACATAAATGCTGTTTCGGATGTCTTTAAAACGATGAAGATAAAACTACAGAACGCTCTCTTAACTCTAATTCTGTTCATGTCAACAGGCGCATTTGCCTGTGACGTCATCAACGGATCGGACATCAAGTTCAAACATTTGGGAGGATACAAGTACCATGTAACATACGTACTCTATCACCAATGTGTTTGTAAACTTGGTATCATGCCTAAGTTTACCATTTCATGTGCGGCAACGTCCATTACCATTACCCCTCCCAGGACAAGTATCCGAGACATCACACCAACTTGTAGCAACGGTCAACCTCCATGTACCAATGGCGGATACAGCGGCTCAAGATACGGTATCGAAGAACACATCTTTGAAGATACTGTTGATTTTTCTAAAAGTCCATTCAATTCAGTTTTAGCAAACAACTGTTGTGAAGTAATGTTCAGGGTAGCTCAACCTTGGGGATTGGTTGGAACCACAACTTCCACTACAACATACGGCGGAGAGGCCATGATGAACATTTGCAACATTGGCACCAAAGGCAATCACTCTCCTACCATTTCAACCATTCCAATGTCATTCATGTGCTGCAATCAGCCATTTACTTTCAACAATGGTGTATTCGATTTGAAAGACAATGATTCATTGAGTTTCGAATTGGTAGAACCATTGTCTTCAGGTTTCATGCCTGTTACATGGATTTCACCTTTGAACAAAGACATTCCTTTGACTCCGTATTGCCCGCCAAATCCCGGAACCGTTAACTGCAGAGCTCTGCCAAATGCAAAACCGCCAAGAGGTTTTTATTTTGATAAGGAAACCGGTGATATGATATTAACTCCTACCAAATGTGATGAATCCGGTCCGGTGGCCATTAAGGTGACTGAGTACCGAAAAGATTCGGCAACAAAAAAGATGGTGAGGATCGGATATGTTAGAAGAGACATTTATGTTACAGTGGTTACTTGTGGAGACAATAACCCACCTGTAATTGACGGACCTAATAAACATTCGGTGTGTGAAGGCAATAAAATCTGCTTTAAAATAAAAGCAACTGATGACCCTTTCCTCCCTAAACAAACTGTTCCTGACACCGTGAACATGACTTGGAATGAAGCCATTCCGGGTGCTACTTTTACCATCATTGATCCAAAAGCAAGAGAAAAAGAAGCTGAATTTTGCTGGACACCAAAAGTTGGTGACGCCAGAAACCAAGCCTACAACATGGCTGTTACGGCTAAAGATGATGCTTGTCCCAGACCAGCATACACCATCAAAGGTTTCAACATCAAAGTGAACCCTAAAGCCAGAGACACCAGAAAATATGACATCCTGGAATGTGGTAAATTGAAGTTTACAGCCACCCCTTCAGATACAGTCAATTTCCCTAAAAACAATTACAGATACAAATTCACCATTCGCGATTCTACAAACAGCGGAATACCTTATTATTTTGGTGTAAAACCTATAGACAGTGTTAAATTCAAAAGAGGAGGTAAATACATCATCGAGCATGAAATTACCAACCCTCCTTACAATTGTCCAACCATATACTCCGACACAGTGATTATTCCACCTGTTTTGGAGGTTACACTTGCATTTGGCAAAGATACTTTTGTTTGTGCCGGCAGCAGTTTGACATTAGAACCTGCCATTGCCAACGGTATTCCAACATACAAATACAAATGGGAAACCACCAGCAGCCCATTCAATCCAAAAGACACTTTAAGTAAATTCACATTGAACAAACCTGTTGGCAATACCAAAGTATTGTTGACTTTAACGGATAAAAACAAATGTGTAGATGCTGACACCATCCTTGTAAAATATCAACTCAATCCAGTAGTCAATATTGGTCCTGACAAGCGTATTTGCACTTATGAAAATGTTGTATTGGATGCTCAAAACGATGATACCATGAGGTATTATTGGCTGCCAAACGGAGACAGTACCAGAACCATAACTGTAAACATTGCTGGTAAATACATCGCAAAAGTGATAGATCACCTGGGTTGTAACACCAAGGACACCATGGAGCTGTTTGTGAATGACACTGTAACTGCTTTTGCCCGTCCGAATCTTGAAATTTGTATACAAGATACTCTAAAAGTTAAAGGTGGCAGAAGTCCTAAAGGATATGCCCGAAATATAGTTTGGAAAGATTTGAACACAGGTGGCACAGTTGCGACAGACAGTTCATTTAAAGTAAAAATCACCTCCATGGCTACTCGTCAATACGAGATGCATCTTAGCGTAAATCAAATGAATGTAACTTGTGAAGACAGAGATACATTGACTTTAACCGTAAATGCCCTGCCTACCTTTAGTTTTAAAGGTTTGCCGGCAAGATGTTATGCTGATGGGGCCATTAACCTCACTCAAAACCAAATTGCAACAGGCTTCTCAGGAGATAAATCTAAATCCGAAAATGACCTGAAATATTTTCAACAATACAAAAAACCAAGTTGGGTAACCGGTGGGCCAATTGGCGTGAATACCTATGTATATGATTTCCCAAAATTCATCACAAACGACTTGGTTCCGAAAGCCGGACTCAGAGACACCATTTGTTATGAATACAGAGATTACAAAGGTTGCTATAATAAAGAATGTAAACCTGTTCGTTTGAACCCTAATCCGGTTGTAGAACTCAAAGAAGGTACATTCTGTCAAAAAGCAGGATTGATTACCTTAGATAAATTGGTGTTGAAACCATTCAGTAAAGTAGGTGGCATACAATCGTTCAGATGCATTGACGTACCAAATGGTTCTGGAGTTGATCCAATGGCCATCATCAGTCAAAATCCGAACACCGTTCCTATGACCTATATGATGGATCCCGGACAAGAAGGTGAAAATGAAAAAACCGGTGAATACAAAATCGAATATTGTTTCAAAGACGCATTGACCGGTTGTCAGACCTGTGACACCACTACCGTTACGGTGGTCAGATTGCCTGAAATACAATTTACCGGATTCCCTAAACAATGTATCAATTTCCCATTGCTGGCACTAGACAGTTTTGTGCGTGATAAAAACACAGGAAAACGATTCCTGGAAGGTTTCTGGCAAACTGTAGAAGTTTCAGGTTCAAGGGACATGAACAATCCAACCGTTAACAAAAAAATCACCAATTCAATCACAGCAACAGATAAGAAACATTTCAATCCAAGTTACGGTCCGGGTCAGTTTCTGGTTAAAATGACCGATACTTCAAGTGGTTGCCCGGTTTCGGACAGTACAGAAATTTTGGTAAATGGTTTGCCATTGATACAGATCAGTGTGCCGGATACAGTTTGTTCCAGCACAGCAGAATTTGCACTCAATAACATATTGCCAGCCGGAAATGTAGGAACCTGGTCAGGTCCGGGTGTGGTCGGAAGAAACTTCGATCCTGCTTACAGCCCTAAAGTAAATCGTTATGAAGGCAAATACATGTTGAAGTACCAATACACCAATCCAATGACAGGATGTTCCGCTTCGGATTCTCAATCATTGTTGGTACAATCTCAACCTGAAGTAAGGATTACCACACCATCTCCAATTCAACAATGTGAGGGCAAGGAATTCAACATTATTGCTGAAAAAGATTTTGCTGATAACACAAGATGGGAGACCGATGGTGATGGTGACTTTAAAGGCACCGAGAGTTTATTGGTAGCCAAATATGCCCATGGAATAATTGACACTGCCATGAATGGTAAACTTGGACTTGTGAAATTGAAGATCAAAACCCTTGCTACTGGTGTTTGTCCGGTTGCAGAAAAAACAATAGATCTGATCATAGAACCGCATCCGATATTCAACTTTAGAGTAGATGATCCTATTCAATGTGAGCCTGCTGTGATGAATTTCACTACCAGTGTTTTGAAACCCAGCAGCACGACCAAATTGAAATACACCTGGGATTTCGGCAATGGCATCACCATTAACAATTCAACAAATGCCAACCCTTCCAATATTCTTTACGATACAGCAAAAAGAGATTGGTATGACGTTAAGTTAGCCGTTGAGAACCAATGGGGAGCAGATGCGGCTGACAAATGTATCAGTGAACAGTTTGCAGACAATTTCATTAAAGTATTACCTGCTCCGGATGCTGAGTTCAGCAGTAACCCAGGTTATTCAACCACTGTTGCATTCCCTAAATTCATATTCAACAACGAAACCAAAGTAAGATGGGAAAATCCCGGACGTATGGAATACACCTGGCATTTTGGTATAGGCGGAGAAGATGACACTTTAAAAGCCAAACATCCAACATATATTTACCCGGCAGATACCAATAAGTACTGGGTCAATTTACTTTCAGAATTTAAGTACAATGAAGGTTCGGTAGAATATACTTGTTACGATTCTATAGGAAAAGTCAGAGAAATCGATCCGGATGTCACTGTATTTGTTCCAACAGCATTCAGTCCGGAAGGCACTGGTCCAAAATCCAACAATGTGTTCAGACCAATTGTCAATGGTGAAACATCTTATCACGTAGAAATCTACAACCGCTGGGGTGAATTGTTGTGGCAGAGCGACAACAAGTATGAATCCTGGAATGGTAAATACATGGGAGAAGATGTGCAACAAGATGTTTATTCGTGGATAGTGAAAGTGAGGGGATATGATGGTGAAGATTACATCTATGAGGGTACAGTCACCCTATTGAGATAAAATAAAAAGGGCCGGAGATGATCAAACATCCTCGGCCCTAACAATAACAATTATCTTATCAATCAGAATGATTTTGCGATGTTGATGAAGTCGCGCGAAGTAAGAGCTGCGCCTCCAATCAAAGCACCGTCGATATCAGACATGCTAAACAATGATTTGGCATTATCAGGCTTAACACTTCCTCCATATAAAATAGAGATCATAGAAGCTGTTGCTTGATCTGATAGACTGGCAATATAGTTTCTGATGTGAATGTGCATTTCATTTGCTTGTTCGGCGCTGGCTGTTACACCTGTTCCAATTGCCCAAACAGGTTCATAAGCGATCACACATGAAGCGATCTCTTCACTGCTTAGCCCTTTTAAGGCATCCAGTTGAGTTTCTACGACTTTAAAGTGTTCGCCTGATTCTCTTTCGCTCAAAGTTTCTCCGATGCAGTAAACGGCTTGTATCTTATGTTTTATTGCGGTTCTGATCTTTTCGGCGCAAGAGTCGTTGGTTTCGTTGTAATATTGGCGACGTTCACTGTGTCCTATCAATGTGCAATGTATGCCAATAGAGGTCAACATAGATGCTGAAACTTCCCCTGTGTATGCACCTTGTTCGTTTTGATTCATATTTTGAGCACCAATGATGATGCCGGAACCTTCCAGTTGACGGGCCAAAGATTGAAGGTGTATGAAAGGTGGAAACACCATTAATTTCACATCACTCATCAATTCAGTTTCTGCCATTGTCCTAATTTCTTGCACCAATCCCTGAGCTTCAGAGAATGTTTTGTGCATTTTCCAATTGCCTGCGGCTATTTTTTGTCTGTTCATGATTTTTCCCAGTTTCTGTGTGTTGACTCCAACTCGAAAACTTTATCGAGTATGGCGATATCAAGTTCAGTTAAATTCAGTTTGCGTCTTTCCATTACCATCCTTGCCGTTTGGTAGGCTTTTTTAGGCATATAGGTCTCAAAACCCGCTGCGCCTCCCCAACTGAATGAAGGCACAAAGTTTCTAGGGAATCCTGATCCAAAGATATTGGCTGAAACCCCCACAACTGTTCCGGTGTTGAACATGGTATTGATTCCGCATTTGCTGTGATCGCCCATTATGAGGCCGCAAAATTGCAAACCTGTTCTTTCAAAACTACCGGTGTTATAGTTCCAAAGTTTAACTTCTTCGTAATTGTTCTTTAAATTGCTGTTATTAGAATCTGCTCCCAAATTGCACCATTCACCTAAAACCGAATTGCCCAAAAATCCATCGTGACCTTTATTTGAAAATCCTAAAATCACTGAATTGCTGACCTCTCCTCCTACCTTACTATGAGGACCAATGGTGGTTCCGGTATAAATCTTGGCACCCATTTTAATGCTAGATCCCTCACACAAGGCAAAGGGTCCACGAATGTTGGCACCTTCCATTACCTCGCTGTTGCGTCCCAAATAAATGGGACCATCATTGGTATTGAAAACTGCTGCTTCGGCGAAAACACCTTCTTCAATAAAAATAGGATGTTTGCCAAAAGTGATGTTACTGCTGCTGAGTTGAGCTGAAACTCTTCCTGCTGTTAGCAAATAAAAATCTGACTCTATTTGTTTGTGGTTAAATGTAAAGATGTTGTGACACCTTTCGATCAACTGAACATCCGATTGATATGTGCGTTTATTATCTAATTCAGTTGAATAAACCGAATTTCTAAAAGCCAAAAGATCGTTGCCATGGTACAGGGCTTGCCCCGATTCTAATTTTAAGATTTCATTTACCAATTGCACATCAGGTAATAGACGACCGTTGATGAACAAATTGTCTGCTTCAAGAGAAATCGGATATTTTTCGGAAAGATAATCAGCAGTATGGTAGCTGCTTGACTCTGTTTTGAGATAATGCCTCCACTTTTCTTCGATCGTAAGAATGCCACATCTGAGCAATGCAGAAGGACGAGTAAGGGTAAGAGGCCTTAAATTGACCGAGACCTCATCGTCAAATAAAATGATATTGATGGATGTGTCCTGCATAATGTCTTAAAAAGTTTTATGTAAAAAAAATCCCGACGAATCGGGACTTTCCAATGTTTTTATTGTTTAAAGAATTACTTTCTTTGGTAACGGTTACGGAATTTCTCAACCCTACCAGCAGTGTCAACAAGAGTTTGTTTACCTGTGAAGAAAGGGTGACTTTTGTCTGAAATCTCCAATTTATAAAGCGGATACTCGTTGCCATCTTCCCATTTAGCAGTTTCTTTGGTTTCAACACAGCTGCGTGTTAAAAACGAATGCTCACTGGTAAGATCTTTGAAAATGACGAAACGGTAGCTTGATGGATGTATGCCTTCTTTCATGATTATTTCTTTTTTGGGAGTGCAAAGGTAGAAAATTATCTTCTTATTTCAAATTTTTTTGAAAAGTTTTTAAGTAAGTTGAAACTAATTTCTAATCTATTGAAAATCATAGTCATAAATTGGGTTATTCAAATTATTCAACTTCAGCTTTAGTATCTGTATTTCATTTAAACCCTTGATAGTCAAAATAAAAAAAGGAAGTCTTTAGACTTCCTTTTCAATGTGTTTATTCTAAAATTAGAAATTGAGTTTAATGAGTTTGTAATCGTTTGCATTACTGTCATATCCAAAGACATACATATCAGTCCCGTTGGTAGAAACCGTATAGGCATTGAATGATTCAGGCATTTCATAGGTGGCCAAGACTTGGAAATCAGGTGAAATCTTCACTCTGTGTACAGTGCTGTTCTTCACACACAAAAACTCATCGTTTTTATAATATGTTACACTGGCAACGTTGTAATCCTGAAAATCAAATAATATGTTAAACGTTGAATTTTCAGTACCAGTATACATTTCACCTGAACTGGTGAATGCATAAATAACACCTGAACTTGCATTAGCTGAAACAGTTCTGACACTGCTTAGGTTATTGCTAGATACAGAAGTAACTGGAGCGAACGGAGTACCTTTGAAAATCTTGTTGCTCATGTAATCAAATCCATAATACAAAGTACCGGATTTGTAATAATGTGATGCAGTGTTTACTGAAGCAATACTGTCTTCCAATACTTTGCTCGAAGTGTTGTATTTGTATACATAATTGCCCATACCATTTAAACCACTGTAATAGATGGTATTACCATCAATTCCAATTGAGTGTAAATCTGAACTGGTGTTTGGCAATTTACCCAGATCTTTAGCAATAGAAGTAGATGATAACCAAGTGCTTGCATTGATATTGGGATCAGTGGTCTTTACCATCATGTAATTGCTGCTTGGAGAGCTTTTAAGAATCAAAGTATCGCCTTTCAAATTGTAATTGAAGACGGTTCCAGAAATGATCAATTGCTTGTCGGTAGCAGAATAAGCATATACTTCCTTATTCTTGAACCCATCTTCATCTAAACCAAGAATATAGGCAAAATTATTACCGTCATTGGGAAAACTGAAATATCCTCCGTTCAGGTTAGTGCTGATGACTTTCCAATTGCCATAAAGTTTGGGTTGAGGCGGGTTGTACTCTTGTACAATCGTTTCTTTTTTGGTACATGCTCCTAGGATGACCAAACCGGTCAAAACTACCGGAATTATTTTGCGTATTATCATAATGTTATAAAATTGTTGCAAATATACCTCCGTCTCTCGACAAAAAAACATGATTTTAATTTGAAATTGTTCATAAAAAATTGAAGGATGTAAATAACGGTACCAAAAGCCCTCCTAATTTCGCTCTTTAATTTATGGCGAATCAGGAACCAATATATTCGGAAGACAGTATTCGGTCGTTAGACTGGAAAGAACACATCCGGATGAGGCCGGGTATGTACATTGGAAAGCTCGGTGATGGATCATCTGCTGACGATGGCATATACGTGCTAGTAAAAGAAATTGTCGATAACAGTATCGATGAGCACATGATGGGTTACGGGAAAAAAATTGAGATCAAAATTTCCGAGAACCGAGTGGAAGTGAGAGATTATGGAAGAGGAATTCCTTTGGGAAAAGTGATTGATTGTGTGAGTAAAATCAACACAGGTGGTAAATACGATTCAGGTGCTTTCCAAAAATCAGTGGGTTTAAATGGTGTGGGTACAAAAGCTGTAAATGCCCTTTCTTCTTATTTTTGTGTTCGTTCATTCAGGGATGGCAAAACCAAAAAGGCCGAATTTACCAAAGGTGAAATTGTAACCGACCACAAAGAAACCACTACAGATGAAAAGAATGGTACTTTGATGATCTTTGAACCTGATAATTCAATTTTTAAAAATTATAGGTTCATCCCCGAATTTTTGATCGATCAGGTTTGGAACTACGCATTTTTGAATTCCGGACTCACCATTCAATTCAATGGTCAAAGTTATTTGTCCAAAAACGGATTGAAAGACTTGCTTGAACGCAAAGTCGATACAGAAACCGTACTTTATCCCATCATACACTTTAAAGAAGCTGATTTTGAAGTGGCCATGACCCATGGTCATCAATACGGTGAAGAATACTATTCATTTGTCAACGGTCAGAACACCACTCAGGGAGGTACACATCTAAGCGCCTTTAAAGAAGCTGTTGTAAAAACCTTAAGAGAGTTTTATAAAAAAGATTTTGATGCTTCGGATGTTAGAACCTCGATATCTGCAGCCATTGCAGTAAGGGTTCAGGAACCGGTATTCGAATCTCAGACCAAAACAAAACTGGGCAGTACAGAAATTGCTCCGGGTGGCCAAGGGATGCGATCTTTTGTCAGTGAAAATCTATCAAAAGTACTCGACAATTATTTGCATAAAAACCCAGCCACCGCTGATGCGTTGCTTAAGAAGATACTGCAAAACGAACGAGAACGCAAAGACATGGCAGGTGTTAGAAAATTGGCACAACAAAGGGCCAAGAAAGCCAACCTGCACAATAAGAAATTGAGGGATTGCCGAATTCACCTCAACGACAACAAAGATGAAAAGTTTGACACTACCATTTTCATTACTGAGGGAGACAGTGCCAGCGGATCAATAACAAAGAGTCGAAACGTAGAATACCAGGCCGTATTCAGTTTAAGGGGTAAACCTTTAAACTGTTTTGGTTTAAAGAAGAAAGTGGTATATGAAAATGAAGAGTTCAATCTCTTGCAACACGCATTAGACATAGAAGAAGGTCTCGACAATCTGAGGTTCAACAAAGTTGTAATTGCAACAGATGCCGACGTAGATGGCATGCACATCCGCTTGTTGCTGATGACATTCTTCTTGCAATTTTTTCCTGATCTGGTAAGAAATGGTCACGTATACATTTTGCAAACACCACTGTTCAGGGTAAGGAATAAAAAAGAAACCATATATTGTTATTCAGATGAAGAGAGACAATTGGCCATCAGAAAATTGGGACACAAACCTGAAATAACACGTTTCAAAGGATTGGGTGAAATTTCTCCGGGAGAGTTTGAAGCTTTTATAGGTGAAAACATGAGATTGGAGCCTATTATCCTGAACAAAGAAACAAGTATTGATAAACTGCTCAAATACTACATGGGCAAAAACACTCCGGAAAGACAAGAGTTCATCATCGACAATCTTTACATTGAAAAAGATCTGGCGAGTGAATTACCTGTTGCCGATAAAGTAGAAGAAGACGAAGAAGCCGCATAATATGGATAAAGAAGACGAAGAAGAACACGTAGAAGGTATTGTACACCACGGACATCGCGATGGAAGCGAAGTACTTCCGGTATCAGGACTGTATGAAAATTGGTTTCTGGAATACGCGAGTTATGTCATTTTAGAAAGGGCCGTACCTAATTTGTACGACGGTTTGAAACCGGTGCAAAGAAGGATTTTGCATGTCATGAAAGAAATGGATGACGGCCGATTCAATAAAGTTGCCAATGTCATCGGTTCTGCCATGCAATACCATCCTCATGGTGATGCTGCAATTGGTGAAGCAATCGTCAATATGGGTCAAAAAGAACTCATGATTGAAACACAGGGTAACTGGGGTGATATTCGCACAGGTGACAGCGCAGCTGCACCGCGTTACATCGAAGCAAGATTATCTAAATTTGCTCTTGAAGTATCATTCAATGAAGAAACCACTGAATGGCAATTGAGTTATGATGGTCGTAAAAAAGAACCAATCACCTTGCCGGTCAAATTCCCATTGGTTCTTGCACAAGGTGTAGAAGGTATCGCAGTAGGTTTGGCCACCAAAATAATGCCTCACAATTTCGTTGAACTTTGTGAAGCCAGTATTGATGTCTTAAAAGGTAAAAAAGTAAACCTGTTACCGGATTTTCCTACCGGTGGTATGGCAGACTTTACCAATTACAATGAGGGTAAAAGAGGTGGTAAAATCAGATGCAGAGCCAAAATGGAATCTGCTGACGGGAAAAAAGTACTTGTAAAGGAAATTCCGTTTGGTACTACTACCGAAAGCATCATAGAAAGCATTCTAAAAGCCAATGACAATGGTAAGATCAAGATCAAAAAGGTCATTGACAATACGGCCAAAGATGTAGAAATTGAAGTTCAACTGGCACCAGGTGTTAGCACCGATATGACCATTGATGCTTTGTATGCCTTTACAGATTGTGAGGTAAGTATTTCACCAAATGCTTGTGTGATTGTTGAAGACAAGCCAATTTTCATTGGGGTCAATGAAATGCTCAGGTTATCAACTGATAACACGGTGAGTTTGTTGAAACGCGAATTGGAAAATGAACTCGGCCACCTCGAAAATAAATGGCATTTCAGTTCATTAGAAAAGATATTCATCGAAAACAGAATATATAGAAACATAGAAGATTGCGAGACCTGGGAAGAAATCCTTGAAATGATCGATAAGAAGATCAAACCTTTCAAGAAACTGCTCAGACGCGAAGTCACTATGGATGATATTGCTAAATTACCTGAAATCCGAATCAAAAGAATTTCTAAATACGACTCATTCAAAGCCGATGAATACATCAAAGGACTTGAAGAACAGATCAATCAGGTGAAACACTTTTTAGACAACTTAGTTGACTATGCGGTGGATTACTTCAAAAACCTGATCAAAAAATATGGTAAAGGCAAAGAAAGAAAAACTGAGATCAGGTTATTTGATAAAATTGAAACCAATGTAGTAGCTGTAGCCAATGAAAAATTGTATGCCAATTATGCAGAAGGTTTTGTTGGATACGGTTTGAAAAAAGACACTTACATCTGTGATTGTTCTGATATAGATGATGTAATTGCATTTAGAAAGAATGGTACCTATGTGGTGAGTAAAGTATCTGAAAAGCAATTTTTGGGTAAAGATCTTTTATATGTAGACGTATACAGAAAGAATGATGAACGCAAAGTTTACAATGTGGCCTACTACGATGGTAAATCGGGAGTAAGTTATGTAAAACGTTTCAACGTTTTGGGTGTTATACGTGACAAGGATTACGAAATCACCATGGGAACCAGTGGCAGTAAGTTGCTTTATTTTACGGCAAACAATAATTCAGAAGCTGAAAAAATCGGAGTGTATTTGAGCAATATGGCCAGTGCTAAGAACAAGTATCTGGAATACGATTTTGCTCAATTGGAAATAAAAGGCAAGAGTGCTAAGGGCAATCAGCTGACCAAACACCCGATCAGAAAAATAGAACTGAAGGAAAAAGGTAAATCGACGTTTAAAGGCAGAGACATCTGGTATGATTTAGACATTGGCCGCTTGAATGTAGATGGAAGAGGCCAATTTTTGGGCAACTTTACATCTGAAGATAAAATTCTGGTGATACTCAATGATGGCAGTTATGAATTGACCGACAACGAACTCACCAATCGTTACGAACAAAATGACATTTACCTGATTCAGAAGTTCCATGAAAAGCAGCCCATCAATGTGATCCATTATGATGCTGCATTGAAGAACTATTTTGCCAAACGCTTCCTGATAGAGACCACCACGGTTGGAAAAAAATTCCTATTCATCAACGAAAAACCAGGCAGTAAATTGATATTGGCCAGCACAGTTGAGAATCCTGAAGTAGAGATAAAATCTGTTAATGCCAAAGGAGAAAAGAAAACGGAAGTATTGAAAATAGCAGACTTCATAGAGGTAAAAGGTTGGAAAGCCAATGGCAACAAAGTCAGTTATGACAATGTAAAATCAGCTAAATTACTGAGTGAGAAAGTAGGCATCAGGCAGGATGAAGTGAAGCCCGATGAACCGATAGAAGAAGGTGACCCCACAGTGGTCATAGATGAATTAGACGGACAAAAAACATTATTTTAAATAAACCCCATACATCAATCATTTTATGAAAAGAACAATTAAAACCCTATGCCTGACCCTTATGTTAGTGGCAATAGGTAATGGCACAGCCATCGCTCAAACCTTAAAAGTACCTGCACCAAGTCCACTTATGACTTTGAAACAAGCATTTGCATTGTCAGACATCAGCATCGAGTATTCAAGACCTAGTGCAAAAGGTCGCAGTGTATATGGTGGATTAGTGCCATTTGGAAAAGTTTGGAGAACCGGTGCCAATGGATCTACTAAAATCACTTTCGGAGAAGATGTAACCATCAATGGTACAGCTTTGAAAGCCGGTACTTATGCCATTTACAGCATACCAAACAAAGACAAATGGAACATTATGTTCTATAGCGACCTTAAATTGGGTGGTAACGTAGCTGAATACAATACCAGCAACGAAGTGTTGAAAATCGAAGTGAATACAAAAGCATTGCGCGATACTGTAAACACTTTTACCATCAACATCAATGACATCACAGCAAGCAAATGTGACATCGAATTGGCTTGGGAATTGACTTCTGTTAAATTCACAGTAACTGCCAACATTGATGCTACCATCATGTCTAACATCGATAAATCGATCAACTCTGATAGCCGTCCATATTTCCAAGCTGCTTCATATTACTTTGAAAACAACAAAGACATGAACACTGCATTGACTTGGGTGAACAAAGCGGTTGAACAAAATCCAAAAGCATTTTGGGTGATGTTGTTAAAAGCTAAAATCGAAAACAAATTGAAAGACACTACTGCTGCTATTGCATCTGCAAATAAAGTGATCGCTATGGCTAAAGAAGCCAAAAACGATGATTATGTTGTAATGGCAGAAGCTTTGATCTCTAGCATCAGAACTCCTGTAGTTGCTGTTCCTACTGAAGCTGTTAAGCCTAAGAAAAAGAAATAATTTTAACTTTAATTTTTATAAGAGCCCATTGTAAGATGGGCTTTTTTTATGCACTCTCAATTTTAGAGATATCCTTCTTGATGAACACATGCAATATCAATGAGAGGATCAATACTGAAATACATCCCACTACGTTGAGCCATAAAAACTCCATGATTTCTAACTTCCAAACAATAACAACCAGCAATTCTGAGATCAATGCTGCCGGAAATACTGCCTTTCCTCCTACCCTTTTTAGAAAAAATGCCACCATAAAAATGCCCAATATGACACCATAAAACAATGATCCCAATATATTGACCGCTACAATGAGGTTGCCCAAGTGCGAGGCATAAAATGCCACCACTATACAAAAAAGCCCCCAAGCAACTGTGCACCATCTTGAGAAATTCATGTAAGCTTTTTCATCTCCTTGCTTATTGATGAATCTTTTGTAAAAATCTACAGTTGTAGTAGAGGTGAGCGAACTCAATCCACTCGCTGTTGAACCCATTCCGGCAAGAAAAATCACAGCAATTAAAAGACCCACAATTCCAACTGGCAAGTTCTCTGTGACAAAAATCAAAAACACGTAATTGCTGTCGTTGGTATCGGCTTCTTTGTTATTGGTTTTCAATAGGTCTTCGGCTTCTTTTCGAATGCCCTCAGACTTTAACTTCAAGGTTTGCAATTGTGTTGATGCTTCATTGACAGCCTGTTCATTGTCTGACTTCATTGCAGCATTCAAGGTATAAATGGCTTTGGTTTTTTCGACGTTAACGGCGTCGTAATGCTTTTCAATATTGGCATATTGATCGGCATACTCACTGTTCATGATCTTACTGACCTCTGCTTTGTTGTAAAACAATGGCTGGGGTTTGAATTGATAAAACACAAATACCATGGTGCCTATCAACAAAATGATGAATTGCATGGGTATTTTCAATAAACCATTCATCACCAAACCCATTCTGCTTTGATTGATGGATTTGCCGGTTAAATATCGGCCAACTTGTGACTGATCGGTACCGAAATAAGAAAGCTGGAGAAAAAAACCGCCAATGATTCCCGACCAAATATTGAATCGATTGTTCAAATCAAACTTTGTATCGATGGCATTGAGTTTATCCATTTTACCGGCAATGTTCAAAGCTTCACCAAGTCCAATTTCTGAGGGCATGAATGCTATGACCATACAGGCGGCCAAAATCAATCCGGAGAATATGATACCCATCTGCAACATTTGAGTATAAGAGACAGCCTTTGTGCCACCATAAACTGTATAAACGATGACCAACAAACCATTCAGCAAAATGGTGATTCTAATGTCTATGTTTAAAATGGTAGAAAGAATAATGGCAGGCGCATAGATGGTGATTCCGGTGGACAGTCCTCTTTGTATCAAAAACAAGGCTGCCGTCAATGATCGGGTTTTGTTATCGAATCTTTTTTCGAGGTACTCGTATGCCGTAAAAACATTTAGTTTATGAAAAATGGGAATAAAGGTGATGCAAATGAGCACCATGGCCAAAGGCAGTCCGAAATAGAACTGCACAAAACCCAAACCACTCGAAAATCCTTGACCCGGACCTGATAGAAAAGTGATGGCACTGGCCTGAGTGGCCATTACCGACAAGCCAATGTGGTACCAAGGCAATTGTCTGTCGGCCAAAAAATAGGTTTCAATGGTTGAGGTGTGTCGGCTCTTCCACATGCCATAAAGAATGATGAATGCCAAGGTCCCACACAATACAATCCAGTCGTAATGGCTCATTTGTAATGATTTGAAAACAGAGTTAAGAAAACAATATCAAGCACCAAAACAGAAATGACCAACAAGTAAATGAGGTTCCATTTTTTGCGTTCACTTAGATTCATCATGGTTGACCTACAGGTTGAGAAATGATGTTCACAAACAATCGGTATGCACCTGGTACACCTGCAGGCAATTGCCTGAAAAATGCCAAACCTGTATACACGAAATAACCTTTGCCATAGCGAGCCATGATCAATGATCCCTGATCCGATTTTTCACCGGGATCATTCATTGAAAAAACCTTCACGTAATTTGAATCGATGTCACCGGCAAAGTATATGCCTCTCTCTTGCACCCAGGCATCAAAATCAGATTCAGTGATGCGATTGGGATACTTTAACAACCCAATGGTATCATTGAGGAAAATAACCTTAGCTTTTTCATCTGTGACTCTGTTTCTGGTAATGGTAAATTTATAAGGTCCGATTCCGGTATTGATAGGTCCAACCCTTGAATTGGTATTGTATTGAACAATGAACCTTCCGCCATTGCCAACATATTCCGACAATCGACTTTGATACAAACCCAATTGATCATTGGTATTGAATGCTCTTACACCTGTGATGATGGCATCGTAAACGGAGAGATCTGAATTCTTTAACATTTCATTGCTCAGCATTTCTACTTTATAACCCAATTGCATCAAGGATTCAGGCACTTCATCTCCTGCACCTTTGATATAGCCAATTCTTGATGGTGTCATTTGTATGTTGAGGTTCATCACATGAATGCTGGCTTGTTCCAGTTTGAATCGGTTCGGAATGTGATCATAATTGATACGTTGAATGGATTTGTTGTATTCGACTCCATCTATATTTACGAATGCATTGAGCTTACCGGAAAATCCTGTTGACAAAAGACTCACTTTGACTTCAATTACCACTTCGTCATTTTTCTTTTTAAGTTCAATATCCGGTTGCAGGATGGTAAACCTGATGTTGTCATCCGGTATAAGTCCAAACTTGCCTTTTATATTATCTGTATTGGCTTTTACAGTAAAGAACACGCTTTTTATCTCATCTTTTTTGAATATGACCAAGCTCTCTATTGGTGTCACAGAAACTGCCGGCAATACTTCTACAGGGCGATACACTTCACCTTTAACGGGATCAACTGACTTATAAGCGAGAGGTTTGGTCAGAATTAATTTTTCACCATCGATTTCAAATTCATAAGTAATTTCAAATAAAGGCGGATTAACAGGTGTTCCGATCAAAGCAGTTTTACCCACAAAGTAAGTTCCCGGCTCGTGTGCATTTGATAACCAATATGGTTCAGAGTAAGCTGCATTTTCGGGTATTTTCAATTTGCGTTTAAGTGTAAATACTTTATTGATCTCCATATTAGAATTTGGAACAGTATCACTGATACCGGCCAGATTCACTGATACCAAACGCAAATTTGAATTGCTTCGCATGATGACTTGTGTGTTCCATTCTGAATTTTTTCCGGGAATGATTTGATAATCTGATGCAGTTGTTTCTGCCCATAGTCCGAGTGCCATTTGCAGCAGCTGCTCAACTTCCTTAAGTTTCAGAGATACATACCATTTGGCTCCGGGATCATTGCTGTTATAGGCTTTCAGTAGTTTCCTCAAATTCAACAACTCCTTAACAGAGGCATGAGGTGCTTGTCCTTTAAAATTATCATTTAATTTTTTAATGGATGCTGTTATTTTACCGGTATTTGGCAATCGAGACCAATTGGTTGTGATGCCATCAAATAAATCATTCTTAGCGGTATCGCCTT
>DASWYG010000025.1:0-43905 GCA_036405075.1 Bacteroidia bacterium
GATTTGACCCATAATATTTATCTGATTTGGTAGTACAAAGATATACCCGTTTTTGATTTATGCAATACTTTTTCATAAATATTTTAGAAATAAAATACAACTATCACATTTACAATAAAGTAAATTTTGTTTCTGAATTACAATTAAAAGAAAAAGCCCCCATTTCTGAGGGCAAATCCCGGCTTTCGCCTCCAAATCGGATATTATTATCCAAAGTGCAAATCTATTTATATTTTCGATATAACCAATATCTAAAGGCTATAATTAATACTATTATGCTTAGTAATAAACCTGCGATTATGCCTATTAATAAGCTATCCCACCAAGGAGGCTCAATTGTCTTATAAACGACCCTCACAATCGTTTTGCGCTCTACAACCGTGTCACGCTTTAGTATTGTTTGCAGGACCTCTTTTGTTTTCCATTTTATGATCGTCACAGATTTGATTGATCCAGTGTCAACGGTCAGCGTATCGACTTCATTGTGATATTTAACGAATGTATCGATCTGAAAGCCTTTAATTGTATCAAGTCGAGTGATTGTATCACTTCTGAGACATCCTAGCTTTGTGGCCTTTGTAATCGCTTTTTGACATTTCTTTTCTGCATTGTATCCCGACAACATGAAAGCTGCAATAATCAATACAACAACTGCAATTAATTTTAGCACGTTCCACGCAATGAATAAGGCAAGTAAATGCCAGTCGTTTTGGTTTCTATCTTGATCTATCATAAGTTGATTTTAAAGCATTGAAGTGCGCCCGACCATTCACAATTGTAGAAATAATAGTAAGAACTATTCACATAAACCACCCCACCACTATAAGCATTACCGGCAAGTTCTTTTGGTGTTTCCCCGGTCACTTGCCATGCGGTCACGCCTCCACGAGTGAGTAATTTGCCGTTTTCGTGTACAAAGAATAGATTAGTTTGGCCACCGGCACCGCCAAAGAACTCGCCGATGTATTTAACGAATACTTTATTGCCAACAACATAAACCTCATGACCGCCCCCATATTCCACGCCTTGCCCAATTTCGAAAGCGTCTCCGCTTGGATATATTTGGTTTGATCCGGTTATCGAAGGCATGGCATTAAACACTATTTTGCCGTCCTTTATCCAACTTAAATGATAGCCTGTATGTTCTTTATTTGGATTGAATACAATTAAATATCCATCATCGGTTACATTTATAAAGGCATTGTCGATATTGAGTGCAGAATGTTGAGAAATTGTAACAGATTGTAACATGTTACTATTTTTGAAAAGTACTGCAGTTTCTCCGGTATTTCGAGAACATTCCCATACATACTCATTACCAAGGTTATCAAATGAAACACTTGCAAACATTTCATACTTTTTGATGACTTTCAAGCCCGTAGGCGATAGATATACTTTGCATGGCACTCTTATGTCCTGATTGTCGTCTTTGTAGCACGAATCGACTAAGGCAAATGTTTTTCCATTAACAGTGTGAAGTGATCGTAAGAAATTTAAAGTATTCTCTTTTACCAGGTAATTTGGCTTCAATCCGTATGTCCAGTTGGCGACCTGCTCCCATTTAACTGATGGGTAAGTGATCTTGTACTCAATGCCACAAGCGAAAACACGAGTAGGATCATTTTTATCGACAACGGAGTTATAATTCATCGGCACATAAGCAATGTGATTGATGATCACTCCATCTGAAGTGTAGTGTAAAATTCTACTGTTTCCGGCATCGACAATCCAAAGTGTGCCGTCCGAACCGATATAAACAAAGCCTTTTCGCTCGAAAGTATTGAAGTCTTTGGGCGTGTAAGTATAGAAGTCTACTTTAGGCGATGTTTGAGCAGTTGCAATCACTTTGCCGTTATAAGTGACAGACTGATCAGTCATTATAATGGTGTTTCCATTGAGAGTAAATGATGAAATGTGAACTGATGCAGAAAATGCACTTGTAGAAATCGAAGCCCCGGTGAACTTATCGTAAGTCTTTTTTTGAGTTGAAGTGTAAATGTAGATGTATTTATCATCAACCTCAATCGCTTTTGGTCGAGCAGATAAGTTATTCTGAACCAATCCGATTACTGATTTATACGGATTTGCCTGTTTTGTACATTTTGCAGATTTGCCATATTGAAATGTTACCTCTGCATCATTTTCATATACAACAACGCCGCAATCAATCTTGCTAGGCCCATCTCCATCCATATCATACCCGTGTGGATCGAATCCCAAAAGATAAACCCGTTTGCCATCTGAAGCAACCGAAACACCCTCAAAAACAAAGTCATTATTTCGTGGTTTATCTACTTCAATGTGTTCTGTTGGATCACTGATAAGTGTCTTTGCAATTGGTGAATTTCCTTCAACAAATCCCTTTGTGAAATACAAATAACCATTGCACTCAGCAACAGCAGTCGGACTTCTTAGACCCTTAAATTTCGTAGGTCCGTAATCCAGTTTTGATGTATTACCAATATGCCCAAACCATTCATAAGAAGGTATTCCTGTTGTTGGTGGTAATGGAGTTATAACCGGAGTTGTAACCGGCTTTGTGCCAACCCAAATCGAATAATTATCATATCCGCAATTTTGTAAAGAGTATTTCCATACGCCTGTATAACTGGCCGATGTTGGCTGAAAAGTACCGGTACCGTCTTTTTTCAAAAGCAGCTTACCAACTCCCGAAATTGATGTAACGGTTGTTGTAGTGTTTGCGGATGCTGATCGTTGAACACAGTTGATAAAATAAAATGAAACCTGGTTCTTGAGTTTGAAGGATATTTTGTTTGTGCCATTTAAAAAAATACTGTCCTGCGCGTTCAAAAATGGTAATGAAAGCATTAACCCTATTGCAAGTAATATAAGCCTTGCTGCTGTTTTTAATTTCATAAATATTTTTTAATGTTTATTTCGTTAAGTGTCTCGTTTGCTGTCGAAATTGGTTCTTTTCCATCTCGAATAGATTCAAGCGCAAGTATTGCTTTTTCAAAGTCATTTAGAACATCTGTAAATGTATGCATCAGTGTTACAATCGGTTCTGTTTCAGGAAATAATTCCTCATGCTTAATAATATTTTTGTTCATAATTTAACGTAAGTTGGTTTGCCTTGTGTCTCCCATTTAGCCTTTAGTTGTGAAGCTGAAAATCCAAATGATTTTTCAAAGTGCGGATAGTCTTTAAATGATTTGAAATTACCACCCCAAAACCACCCGTATTTCTCAAATATCTTGACCACTTCCATCCAGTCAGGTATTTTGTCTCCATCGAAATCTTGACCCCGTTCCCATACTGCACGACCATGATCGATCAAAACGATGTCAACTGCTAAACCATAGTTGTGACAGGACTCACCACCCTTTGCATTTGTGACCTTTGACCCTCCGATTGTTCTACCTTTGGCATATAAGTCGTTTTGCTCTTTAAACGTCCTGAGAGTGTATGCAAATCGACAAAATGCTGTGCCAGTTAACGCTGCACATATTTCATCATAGATGGCCTTTACTTCACCCTTTACTTTCGGGTGAAGTAGTTCTATTCGTTGAAGTGTTATTTGGTCTTTCATGTTAATTTTCGGTTCAATTTTAACAACGTTATGCAATGTTTTGATATATATGTCTCCGACATTGATGTCGGAGACATCATTTTTTCTTTCCAAATCTTGGGTCGTTGGGGTTCAAGTAATTTGCAATAGTTGGTAGAAACGCCACCATGCCACCGGCAAACAATTTTTTAATGAGTGCCACATCGAAGTGAAACGGGTCAATCCCTTGCATCAACTCGTATGCATAAAGTGAGATGACAGTTGAAAGGAAATGTTTCACGAAATTTCCTTTGAGTGTATCAAAAAATGTCTTTTTCATTTATTCTTTAAATTAAATTCGTACAGAGCCTTTGTATTGTCTTTGATGACCTCATTTTGCATTTGCCACATCTGACGTTGAAGTGCATCTACTTTTTTATTGAGATTGAAGTTTTGGTAGGTCAAAACCGCAACCCACGATACTAATATCACAACGGCCAGTCCTTTGGCCATTATTTCTTTTATCAGTATCGCTCTTTCGTTTGCTGAAATTAGTTCTCCCATCATTTTTACATTGTGCTTATTATTTCTCCTCTTTGATATCTCGCAAGCAGTTCATACCATAGAGCCGTAAAGGATGCTTTAATTGTTGCGTTTTGAGGCTTATCTTGCTCATCTCTGAATCCTTGCCAATTCAAATACGCTAAATCAACCGCAAGCCCTTGCGCAGATTGAATCAATTCTATTTTGAACCCACCTAAATTGAAGGTATTGTTCGGAAATAATTCTAAAATCTCAGCTTCGACAGGGATTAATACCCCCGAACCAGTCATTACTGGCACAGTTGTGTCAGGCAATTCATTAGAAATATCTACCAATGGCAAATCTTTTAACCATGCAAATTCTTGACCTTCATAAGCATTTATTTCCTGCTCACTTATAAAATAACTCCCGTCTGCTGTCGCTGAAGGATTGAACAGGTTGTCTTGAGTAAAGTATTGACCTTGCAAAGACCTATATTGCTCTATTGTTAAATATGCTATTTTAGACATTTCTTTTTAAATCGATTTGAAGTTGATGTACTATTGGAATCCAAGCCAAAATTTGTGATTCAGTTACAGCTTTGCCGGTTATAAATCTCATAGCCCATTCGATATCGCTATACTGATTGATTGAGGCATTATTATTGTTTCTCGCACCCAAATAGAAAGGCTTGTTGATCAGTGTCAATGTAGGTGCTGAGTATGATAAATCAAGACCATCCTTGTCGTATGTTTTCATGTTTGTAGAATCAAGATTTACTGCTGTAAATCTCAGATTTGCGTTTCCTGCGCTACTTTGAGAGCCTAATGTATAACCATCAAAAAGGCCAAATTCATAAATACGAGTTGCATTTGTCAAATCCCATGTGCCCTCTAAACCTGTGGTTCCTTTGCCTCTTTGATAACCTCCAAATAATAATTGTTGCGCTCCGGCTTTGGCCAATGAATCCCAATGAGTATTTGCGTAAGCGTTTGAGGCATTACCCTTTATTCCTGCGCCGTTGAAAGTCCATCCACCTGAGAAAGACAATCTAAATGCTGCATCACTATCAACCGGATTGACAGCATTGTATTTACATGAGGTCGCTGAATCTAATAAGAACAACCACATTGCATCAAATACAGTGCTTAAATTGTTTACCTTTAAAGTCAAAGAGAAAGCGCCTTTAGTTGCAACAAAGAACTTATCAATATATGTCCATAACTCAACCCCTGTAAGATCATAAGGCGAAGTGCCGTAGTTGGTTGAATTATTTAGAATGCCCAATACATCCATGAGCGCAACCGTTTCGGGTTCGTAAGACTTACCTGCATTATAATAGATTACCCTCCTAGACATATACACCAGTTGTTTTAACCCATCCTGCCGAAGTTGCTATTGTGCGTTTTACCGCAATGGTATCGCCGAGTTGATATTCTGAAGGCGCTGCACCAAATGCACCACCATTTAATGACCATGTAATTGTGCCACTGGCGCCATCCTGAGTAATACTGTCGATTGTACCTACTCCATCCGCATCAATTGTGATCTCACTTGTTTCGAGTTCATCTTCTAAGAACTCAAATCGAGCAACCAATGTCTTTACTTCGATGAATTTAGTTAGTGATGACGATGGTATCGGCAAAGCCCCGATGTCTCCATATACATTGCGTTTAAGCTTGTTTTTATCAACTTCTTTGAACTCATATACATAATTGGACTTGGTTGATAAGACTTGATTGTTTACGTCTTTGATCTCACTCAGGTAAACTGGAAACTTTCTGTAAATCTTTTGATTTAAGAGATTATAATCAGTGATCAAAATGATATTACTCAGCATCGCATCTTCATTCAGATAATCTGAAATGTAGCCGGGTAAAAGATGGGTATTTAAAGTGTAAACATTCTCAATTTCAGCAGTGATTTGGTGTACTTTTCGCCTTGTGTCTATGAAGTTATCAGTCACGTAAGTCGGTGTTTTGTCACCAAATTTACCGTCAATGCGAAGCGATTGAGGCCATCCAATGCCAGTGTAGTCGAATCCCGACAATATTGAACCGTTTTGATAGGTTTCAATCTTTACAGTGCCGTCTGCACGTTCCGGAACATATTCGATCACATAAAATTTGTGCGAATCCCATGTGTATGTTTGTCCGGCACTTACTTGAGTGGTTCTTACTGTGTAAAATCCATACCCAAAGGCAAGTTGAACCAAATTCCAGTCTATAATGAATCCCTTTACATTTCCGATTGCTAAGTCACCGAAATTGTAGTAAGTGCCATAAGAAGAGCCGTTCAAAGTAGCTTTTAGTACTCCATCTTTATAAAGAGTAAATGTGATTGTGTCGGTGTCAAGTGCTTTCATTTTAATGAAAGACTTGTAATCATTTTGCCATGTTTCACCACCGTTTTTTACAAACTGAGTTTCGACAAAATCACACCCATCGCACACGCAAACTTCACTCCCTGCATCCTGAATCAACCCTGACACAACTGATGCCGCTTGAGAATCGGCAATCCCAATTAATCGCATGGGAAAAGCGTTATTGTAAAATGTCTTTATACTCATGTCAGTTGATTTCCGCTTGTGAAATTATAATTAGGGTTGTTTGGTGAGTAAATGGCCCAATCGTTCGGTAATACGCCAGTCCAGTCATTAATGACGTGTTTGACCCAATAGAAACGAGCTTGATGTCCTGTTACGAATGTATTAGGATCAATTACCCAAATATGTGACTGGTTTTTGTTCTGAAGTGGCGAAGTTTCAATCGTTGAACTTGCTTGACCTCTCAATGCTTGTGGTGTGCCTTCGTTTGCGTTTGTTGCACTCATCGGAGTTTCAATTGTCCAGTGGTCAGGGTCAGATGGTGAGGCGATATTTGCTCTCAATCTTGAGAAGTGACGACCAAAACCACCGCTTCCATTGTCGGCTGAGTGAACAATTAAAAATACCGGGTTTGAATTTGCGTCAATCTCAAGTACTTCAAATCCAATGTTAAAGGCCAAATCGCCAACGGTTCCGGCAAGTCCATCAACATTCTCACCATTGCTTGTATTGATTTGAATATTATAAACCAGTGAATAATTTGAAAAGTCTGCTCTATCAACTGGATCGGTTGTGCTGCCTGAAGATTGGTAATACTGTGCAATCTTACCATAAGTGTATTGAAACGATTGTGGAGGGTTGTCATAGTTCATCACATAGACATTGGAGTTGTCGTGAATGATATCTTGCGGATGAGCGCACATATCATTTGTTGGGGAACCTGAGTCATAACACACCCATGATAAATTCTGCCATGATGTGCCGTTATGATAAAGAATCTTACAACCTCTGTCACCACCTCCCAAATTTGCATCACGATTACCAAACCAAATATAAGGTTTTGAGTTTGGTTCAAGTGCAGGATCTATTCGAATGAATGTTGGACCTGAACCGCCAATATTTGCAGTGTAAATTCGTGTTTGGGTGTAAATAGTGCCATTGAAGATGAACTCATGAACTTCAGTTGCGGTACCAGTGTAGGTAACTGCATAAAAATTAGGTTTACCGTTTGTATTTATTGTCGAAACTGCAAGTTTGAGATTTTGATAGGTGTATGAAGCGCTCAAAGCAATCGCTGTCTCACTGATGATGACTTTATCTGCGTTCAGTTGAGCAATCCTGAGTGAATTGGAAACCGCTATGCCATTATCAGCGCAGTTGAATAACAATAATTCATCTTCGCTTAGTGATTTGATGTCTCTGGCAATTTGGTAAAGTGGAAAATTAGGACTGCCAAACAACCTGCCTGAGAGCAAATAATCTTCAGTTCCCAACTTGGTGAAGTCGATTAGTATAGTTGTTACTACTTCTGTGCCGGTGTCGACAAGTTTTAATTTAGATTCACCGTTGACCGCTTTGAATATTCCGCCCGTTCTCAGTGTTCTGAGGCTTGATGCCTCTTCGATTGTGCCATATCCGGTTGATTGAGCGATATCCAATCTCGTTACAGCGCAATCGATGTTAAAATCTGCAGTATTGCCAGAAGTTGGCGTATAAGTAATCACTACCTTGGTATCGGCGTTTTTTAAGATAGCACCACCCAAATCATTGTCATCAATATCAAATGTTTGAATGGTAACACCCCATAAAGTCAACTCATCGAGTGACCAATCATATATTTTAAGGTCAGGTGAATAATCCGAGTAACGAGTAGTGACATTTTTCTCAACATCAACATCAATTACCAGTTTAATTGAGTAACCGTTACCAATGTATCGACTAGAATCTTTACCCATGCCGAGTGAATCGAGCGCACCATCGTAGAAAATTGTGTCTGCATTCGGCAATTTGATCCATGATTGCCAGTCAAGTTTCACAGCACATTTTAGTTCAATATCCTGCCAACCACCAACCGGATCATCGAAGGTTAAGAATACTTTATTGAACTGGTCGCCGGTGGCTAATTTATAACCCCTGGTTGTATTGATGTCGAGTTTTTCATAGTCAACAACCGCATTGACCAATATCTTGTCCGATACATCAAAGATGTACTTTTGAAGGTCAAATTGATTGTTTTCAGAATAAGCGATTACTCGGACTTGAATGTTTCGGATGTTGGCAAGTAGATTCTTACTGATTGTGCAGCCATATTGAATGCCATCTTGTTTCCATCCTTTGTAATCGGTATACCCGTTCTCATCGTCATCAATAGGATGAGGAAAGAACTCTTGATTAGAGAAAGTGAGTAATCCAGACTCATCATTATTGACAACAAATTGCTGCCAGTCCGCTTGAACGATAACCTTATTTGAGGTGTCTACTGAGTTGGTGTTTCCGGCTTGAATGCCGATGAAGTATTTATCTGAAATGGTATCGAGTAAATCCGGGTTGATGTACTCCCTTTCATCGCTTGAAAACTCAATATCGGCCTCAAAATCCACTCTCGAAGCACTCAAGTAATTGAATGTGATTTGTTTTATCCTGCCTGATCCGGTTGTGGTAAAAGTTCCGGAGACCATTGATCCGATAATAGAATCGGTCAGGAAAGTGTCTTGCAGACTGTCTTGTTTAGATGAATAACGGCTCAGTGGTGCAGCCCAAAAAAAGTAGATGCCTAATTTGGATGTATTGGTGAATCCTGTGCCATTAATTTGGCCAGTGACACGAGTTTTTTGATGTAGTTGAAGTGAATCAACCGCCTCACCATCATCGTAGTTGGTATAGGCTAAATTTGAGACGGAATAAGGGTTATTGTAACCATTGTAGTTTTCTCCAAACCAACCCACAGAACCGAGCAACGATGAATCGGTAATTACTATTGAAGTATTTGGATTGGTCAGTGCAGTTCTGAATGTGTAACTTGCAATGTGCTTGATGGTATTTTCCTTAAAAAACTCATCCGGTTGGGTACCGTTGTCGAATGCAGTCTCATAGGCTTCTAAGAACAACGGATTAATAATGAACTCCTGAGTAATCTCGTATTTGTGCATATAGTCAACACCGATTGATTTCGGATCTGAACTACTTACATATTTTACGGTCGCATCGCCTGACTTCCAAGATTTAGAGGCCGAAGTACCACCACCAACAACCATTGTGTGAACGGTTGGTGTAGTTGTGTCTATGGCGTTGAAATAATAGAACTGTTTATCATTGGTATAGGGTGAAATGAAGTTCTCAGGTGTGCTGTTTTCTACAAAGCCAAACGAATATTCAAGTGCCACTGGTTTATCCAGGCAAATAAGTGCATGCTCTGTTTTTTGACCTAATGGAGCAGAGCCGGATGTAATTGTAAATTCAATCTCTTCACTGTTCATTGAATCAATTGTACCTTCCCATTCGATTGAAGCTGCTATGTTGTTGGCTAGTCCTGTCCAATCCTTAACAAAGACGATTGACTGACCAATTGAGAAACCGTCATCCTCCCATGAGCCACTTATCCGTTTAAGAATGTTTCCGTTTTGGACCTCGAAGTAACGAGTTTGGTCGGCCTCTGTAATTAATGAAGCATTTACTTCAGACACAAATTTCAACTTCTCTCCTACTGACCCCTTCAAATGTTTTGCAAAGTCAGTTAAGTTTGAAGCGAATGTGTTACCATTGCCCCACTGCGAGAAATATTTTCTACTTAATATCTGTATCATTTAGCTTCTTGATTACTTCTAATATCTTATCTGAGTTGAGCGAATTTATGCCCTCTTTGATGGCTGCTGTGTGCTGTTTTAGTGCCGCTTTTTGCTCATCGCTTAACCCGGACTTTTCGATTTGCTCTTCTGTTTTCTTTAACTGTTCTAAAATCATGGTTCAACTGGTGTTTCTTTAAGTGATTCTTGATTAACATAAGTAAAAGGCTCTTCAATGGTCGCAACAGCTGTGTCGCTCGAAAGATTCCATTTGATGTGCCTGAACTTCATTACTGTGCCGTTATGCTCGAAAAATGAGTTATTATATGTTTTTAAATAGTCTTCAAAACTGAATGGTATTCTAACTCCCTCATAAATTTTCTTTTGTGAAAACTCAGGAGCTTCTTTGAATGAGCGGACATAGTGATAGTTGTTGTATAGATATTTTGCTGATAGTAAGTCTCTGTGGTTTTTAGGGATAATTCCATCCCGGATCACAACCAACTTAGGGACATTGAATGAATTCTGTGAGATAACCAATTTACCCTTATTTTCATCGATCTTTTCGTTGAATGTTTTGCCTCCGAGGATCTTGATAAATGAGTCAATGCCCATTAGCAGCGTCTTTGCTGCGTATTCCATTGCGCTCAACTTATTGCGCCTCGCCCCCAATGCAAGTTTAATTCTTACGTCTTCTAAACCTTTTGTTAATCGGTTTTTATTTTCAATTGGGTTGGCCAGTTCAGTAGCAACCTCATAGAACACACCTTTTTCGTATTGCTTCGAATCGCTGTCCTTTTCATTTGGCATGGTGTATTCGTCCGCAGGATCATACTGAAATGACAAAATAAAATTACCCCTGAATTCATCGGTATTAAACCTGAATTTTTCCATCAATAAACCATTTGCTCCAAGCAATTCATTAGGCAATTGGTAGCCTGAATTCTTTTGCAATCTTTCGGACTTTTCAGGTATTAAAATGAATGTTCTTCTATTGTTGATTACAGTCATTTTACTCTTTGCCCTAAATAGATCTATGGCTGTGTTTAACGCTTCTATGCATTGATAACCAAAATCGTCAGTGTTTGGAATACCTTCATCCTGCCTGTTTTTACGGATCTTATTGTCTGTTTTTGAAGGGAGGTAAACATACCAATCAAGTTCTCTTATTTCGCTTTGAAAGTCTATATCAAAATAGGCAAATGCTTTTGTTAACATTGTCCTTAAAGTCATGCCTTTATACTTTACTGGTATTGGCAAAAGGTTTTTGACAAGAGATTTTAATAAATTTGTTACCGTGATTAGCAAAATTGCAGTGTATGCAATGAGTTGAATTGCGAACGCAATCGCTTCGTATAGATCAGCCGGTTTTTGAGTTGGTGTAGAAAATGTGAGGGCCTTAAATGTTTTTACAATCGACTCTTTATTTTCTTTAATCCAATTATGCGTAGTATCATATATCAAGAACAAAGAGACTGATACCAACGTCGTCTCCAATCCATCAAACTTTTTACGAATAATTACAGGGACTTCAATATAATCATTTTCGGTAATAAATTTCTTTTGAGCCAATAACCCATAGGTAATGGATTGCAACATTTGATCAATGTATTCCAATCCATCATAAGGTTTTATTTTAATCGTCAACTCCGTTTCATTGATAAACTCAATTTCAGTTGTATCTAAAATACCATCATAGTTGATGTACTTTTGAAGCTGATCTGAATATATCTGCATTGTGAATGGAATGCCGTCAAATATTGAAGGTCCATTACTTCTCGATTGGTCATAATTGATCCACCTTTTTATCAGTAAGGCGGTTTCATTGACAAACCTGAATGAGTCTATTTCAATTTGTGGCTGTATAGAATCTTCATAAGCGGCAATAATGTCTATATTCATCCAATTTGTTGGTGGTAATACATCTTGCCCGGCAATATTGAAAATAATTTCGTATTTCATTTTTTAATGCCCCTTTTGATAGATTTTCTATTGTGCTTTGTCTCAATAATGTCTACCATCATTTTATTTACCTCATCATATCTAAATGATGGGACTGGTTTGTTTTCGATGACTTTAGTGAGAGTTTGTATCTCTTCTTTCATCGACTTTGTCTCACTTAATAACCGATCATCAACATGATTACTCATGATAATTTCGGGCATGATACCACGTTGATAATAGAGTGCCAGGTTTGCAAGTTCATCGTTTGATAAGTCGCCGATTTTGCGGTTCTGATCTTTGGTCAATACCCTTTCATTGGGGTGAAGAATAGCATGAAAACCGCCTTTGCCATCGACTCCGGTACCGTTGTTTCCTGTGTCTTGAGTTCCTTTCTCAAATGCAGGCAAAGCCCTCAATCCTGCGGATAATGCAGTCAAATCCTTTAATGTTTTTTGAAGTGCAATAGTTGGGTTTGATTCCAAGTTGGCTGTGTATGCTTTCAGTCCGGCAAAGAACAATTCTTGACGTTTTTGAGTCTTTTGTTGTTTGAATTTCTTTGCCTCCAATTCAGCTTGTCTGCGCTCTTCAAGTGCTATACTATCGGCTGCATCTTTGTTGCCTTTGATTGCAAGTTCTTTGAGCATGTCGGCTCTTCGCCTTGAGTTATTGATCTCGGTGTCTGTTTTGCTTAATTGTATTTGATTTTCTTGTTTTGCATTTTGCTCAAGAAGAGACAATGAATCTTTGGCAAATTTCTGCTGAGCTTTCAAGGCTTCTTTGCGTGCTTTTTCGTCGGCCTTTTCTTGCTCTAACTGCTTTTTTCTTTTGTATTGATCTGCCTCAATTATACTATCATTAATAGCCTGTTGTTGGTTTACCAAGTCCTCGAATTGCTTATCAAGGCTATCCTTACGCGCTTTTTCTTCAGCATTTAGAATATCTTTCATTTCGCGCTCAAACTTACTAGCAATAGCAAGATTTGCCTCTTCTCTTTGTTGAGCGTCTTTAATCCTGAACTCATTCATTTGCATTTCGAAGGCCGCCTCTTCTTCCATTAGCAACTTCTTGCGCTCATTAGCATCACGCACACTTTCTATTTGAAGAACATTCATTTTGTGTTGAAGTTCCAATGCCTCAATCAATAGTTTTTCTGCTTCTTTTGCATCTTTTTCGGCCTCCTTACCCTCTTTTCTTGCTGCCTCCCTATTGGCCATACTTCGTTTCAATGCCGCCTCCTGTGTTTTGACATCATAAACCTCCTCTTCGGCCAAAAGATCCCTGTAGCTATCAGAATAAGCCTCATATTTCATGTTTAATTCTGCTTGGAGTACATCTTTTCTGGCCTTTAATTCCTCATCATCTTTGACATCTATCTTATTGATGAAAGCTTGTTGATCATCTAATTTCTTTTTGTATTGCTCTTTTTGAGCCAAATATGTCTGAATCTGCTCTATCGATTTATTGTTATACTTAACCTCAATCTCGTATACTTTTTGGTTGTATTCCTCTCTATCTTTGAGGGTGAGATTCTCTTCTTCTATGGCATCATATTGCTCTTTAAGTCTTTCAAGTTCAAGTTTCCTATTAAGATCTAGTTGTTTAATTGACTCCTTGTAACGTTTGTCTGTAGCTGACAACCCATGTTCGACTTCTTCATTTAGGCTTTTTTGCGCTTTTGCTGCCGCATCGAGAGACTTTTTAACTTTATCGACACCAAGTGCCATGTCTATCAATTTACCACCGTAGACGGTCAATAAAGTAACACCAAGACTAATTAATGTTTGCCACGAGAAAAGCGATTTTCCTAGTGCTTTCCAAATTGGCTCGGATTTCTCTCCTTGGGCGTCGAGTTGTTTGTTCGCCTCTCTTAATCTATTGATCTCATCAACTAATATTGGTAAGTTATTAGAGATTGCCATGAACCCAGTGTTTAGCGAGTTAGCAAATGCCGGAGCCTCCCTTGTTAATTGATTGATTGAATTTCTTAATCCATCATAACCACTGGCATAATTTCCGACATTTCGCTGATGTTGCCCGGCGTCTGCGTCTACCTTTTTTAGAGTCGCATCTAGTGCATCAAGTTCCTTTTTTAAGGCTTTCGCTTCTTCTGTGTTCTCTTTATTTACGATAGCAAGATCTTTCCATGCTTTGCGGAGTTGGTTGAGCTTCATTGATGCTTTGTCGTATGCACCAGTTGACTCTGAGTTCATCTTCGCCCAATCTTTCGTCTCCTTCTTTATTCTCTCCAGTTCAAGCCTAGACTCTGCTAATAGTTGAGCTTCTAAGGTCAATTCAGCGTTGAGTTTATCGGTTGTCGCTCTGAGTTCTTTCTTAATTTTATCAAAGGCACTCATTGCCTCTGCCGCAACCCTTGTACCTTGAGTGAATCTGGTCAACCCGTCTGTTGAACCAAAATCAGCACCTCTGAAAGTAATTTTGAGTGCTTTTGCAATGTCTTTGATTTGTGTCTCAGTATTATTGAGTACCGCCAAAAAGGCAATAAAGTCATCGATAACCGGCTTGGTTAAGTTCGGTTCAGCAATGTCTTTATGTGTGATTATACCCTTATTTGGCATTTTATTTCTTGTTTATAGTTTGAATCATTGAGTAGAATTCAATGACACTTACTTTGTGTGGATCTATTGGATGGCCTTGCGCTCTTGATAGCTGTGCAATGACCTTGTAAATGCTTTCACTTTCTTTTGTTTTATAATCTTCAATTTCTGCTTTCTTCTCATTGACGATGGCCTTATTGATTGGGCTTGGATCAAGAATATAGTTGCACATGAGTTCAGAATATTGCTTTAGGTTTTCGAGGTACTCTTTGTAATCATTCGACAATCCGATTTGCTTTAAAAACTGGTCGTTGATTCGTTTGTAAATGCGATTCATGACCATTATTTCAATAGGTGCATAGATGAATAGAAGCATAACAAACCCCAATGCGAATGCAATGTTGATGCTCAGTAAATAGGTAACAAATACCAAAATACCAACGATGAATTCACGGTTATTTTTAGCCAAAAGTCTTGTATCGCCAGTCTCATTGATTTTGAACCAATGTATTACGGGCAATGTTTCAATTGAACCATAATACCTAAGCCAAATCAAGCTTTGTACGAAGGACTTGAGGGTATTTTTCGCGTATGTAATTTTGAACCTTTTCAATATTTTCTTGTTGTAATCCGATTGTAAAGCCTCCCCATTCTTGGTTGATATCTTTAGAACCTTTCATTGGGTCAGCTGTTATTTCTATGTAATCTGCCCCAACCGGCACAATTACCCTGAATGATTTATAGAAGTCGCCGTCTTGGTACAATGTCACCCTGTCTGTTGGTCTACCTGTTTCAATTTTAATTTTAACAGTATAAGGAGCGTAACCACCTCCAATAGAATCCAATCTTCTGCCTAAACTATCTTCACCCTTCTCAAACAATTGATCACGAGTGTTCAGATCAATGATCATTTCTTGCAGTTCAGTTGAGTTGAATATCTGCTGAAGTATCGCATGATGGTCAAGCGACTTGATCCAACCATTTACCGTATTTTTCACTGTCTCAAGCATATTATTGGGGGCTTTTTATCGCCCCCTTTAATCATTTTTTCTTTTCGGTTTTCTCCTTTGTTTCAGGCTTCGCAGCCTTTACAATGTCATCCCACAGAGTATTGATATCGCAATTGATTTTACCTCTGTGAGCCGCTTTAAATGCAGTCTCGCCCATTGCGTAACAAGCTGCTGCATCTCCACTGAAATTGCCTCTTATAATCATGGTTATTGAAGTGCAATTGCTACATCTTCCCAACCTGCATCATCGAATGGTTTCGCTGCATCGGTTGAGCCGAGTGAAAGACGAAGGATGTCTGTGTTGGTTTGAGCGGTGAATGTGAAAGCATATCTACCTGGCACAGTTGTACTCTCAACACAGGTTGAAATTGTAACAGCACCCGCATCAGTCACATTGTACAATACAAAGTCAGCGGCTACCAATCCCTCAACTGCTGTTTTGGTTTTAATGGTGCCGAAGTCTTGAGTAATATCAACAGTGAATGTGGTTGTAGATCTGAGAGCCGCAACTTGTTCAAGTGTAGTATCTCTCATGCCTTTCCATTCGTTGATCAAATCAATACCAATGTCACTTGAGGAAATCCAAGAGAATTTCTCATCCAAAACGGTGTTCAGGAACTCAAATGCCAATGCACCACCTTCATTGGTGTTTCCGCTTTTAAACGCAAACATTGCATGTAGTGTGCTGTCGGCAAGTGGCAAAGGATAAAGTTTGCCTTTTGATTTCTCATAACCTCCCAGGTTTAAAGTATCTGATGTAATTAGTACACCAAGTTTACCACATCTGTGAGAGTTGATCTTACCAATGTAGGCTGGGCCGGTTCCTTTGAAGATTGCTTCAAATGTTCTTGATCCGTAACGTACAAACTCTTTAGATCCGTCGTCAAATTCCTCGTAAACCGCATCGCCTTTAGGCATGTTGACATTTTTCATATCAACCGGAACAGGGAAGTAACGGGCATATCTATTGTCGTTGTATTGAAGAGCATCGAAGAACGCTTTATTCAAGGTTGCTGTCGATGTATCGATAAAGTTTTCGGTGCCGTCCTCTTTGTAGAGAGGCACAAAAGTAATCCTGAATGGTCTGCCAAATTTCTCAATGCAATTTGGCAATCCAAGATTCTTGACGTTTTCGTTGCATTCGCAAATTAATCCGCTCATTTTCTATTTAAATTTTAACATTCGTGTTTATCGTAATCGTATCTGAGAGAGAAGTTGAACCGGAAACAATGAAATGGATTCATGTCTCTGTGCTTCATTCCTGATTCTCTCATAAATCCAGGGTAATCGCTTAAAACCGCTTCTATGCCGGTTTGAATTCCTTCCAATGTGAAACCATATAGATCTTGATTGCAGAAGTATTGAACATCTTGCCTTGTGATCTCATCCGGCCTTGCATCGGTAACCTTTAATTTCTTGAGGTTGACAAAGAATATCAAATGCACATTTGCGACATTTTGATTCTCCTGGGTGTCGACTTCAATTGTGTCACCAACCCCAAAGAATGAGGTCACTTTCACTTTATCGTCGAGTAATACTTCTTTGTATTCGTTTTTAGTCAAATAGACTTCGGGTACATAACCATCTGTTTTTTGGTTCTTGTACGCCCTGTCATAGCATAACCAATCAGTAGTAGACACATCACTTAAACCCCATCTTGCAATAAGTTGAGTATGCAGCCAGTTTTGAAACTGTTGTATCACATAATCAATGCCTTTTGGAGTGGGTGACTGAATCTTCATGATTGATACATGGTGACCTTATCGTCATTAAAGAAGTTTTTATTAAGTCGTTGAATCTCTCGTTTCAATCTATTTTTGAATCCTGCTGAGTATGGCACAGTATCGGTAGGCATATCTTGATTGAGTTCAGTGTACAATGAACCGAGTTGTTCTTTGTTTATTCTTTCGGTCGAATTCGATCTTATTGAATAAATGATGTTCTCGATCACATTGCAGGTCACTTGTAAGCCAATCGCCTCATCAAACATTGAAGGATTTCTAATGATCACTTGCGTGAAATCTCTGACAGATGTCAGCTCCATGTTGATGCCGTAGTTTAAGTCATTATAAACCACACTATCGACATCATAAGTCAATGGACCAGTTTGATCAGCTTTAAACCCTCTGTAACCGAAAATGCTAGGACAAGCCCACTCACACACATCGTAATCAATTGCTCTAACGTCTCCCAAGTCTTCTTGAAAGTAGCCTATGAAGAAGTCTCCGGCCTTGTAAGTAGATGATGAAATTGAAAGCAATAAGTCATCAATGTTGAATACTGTTTCAACTCCCGCCGAAACTGTGACCGATTTCTCCCAAATCTTTCCTTTGAACGAATGGAAACAATACATGTTGAATGTTTTATCGCCATCGAATAGAAGGGACAAAGAATTCAATCGCACAGCATAACTACTATCATTCGCAACATTGATCTTGAAGCCACAAAATTTGTTTTCATTCTCAATCAATGTCACCTCTTTTGGTTCACGTCTACTGAACAACTGCAGATTTTCAATGATGATGTCTTTATTGAACACCCCTTGAAGTATTCTTACGATTGCAGCCTTTTGAAGCGATTCTAAATATGCGTTGAAGTTGGCATTGGAAATGTCAGCATCTTCATGCGTATCTTTGATGTTTTTTATCGATACTGCAGTGTGAAAGTCATCAAAGTATCTACCGGATTTAGAAATCAGATTGTTTCCGGTAAGAATATCATACCCACTCAATGTGGGCTGTCTCCAACCCACACGAGTGAATAATGAACTTATGACTAAATCGGACTGAAACACGAGATCTTAAGATTAAACTTTTGCTACCTCGAAAACCACTGACTCAGTTGCAACTGATACAGGTGACAAGCATGAAGCCATATCAACTGACAATTCAAATTGCATTACTACGTCCTGAGAGCTTCCGTTTGATCCTGATGCATCTGCTCTTTCAGCATATCCATGCACAGCGAAAGTGATGCCCAAACCCCAAGGGTCTTGCATAACACCGAAACCGCCTACATAAGACATGTAATCTCCTTCACCTCTACGATTCACAGGTGGAATCCAAGGCAACAAAGCAAATGAGCCTTTTGGCATAATCAATCCCAATGCACCAGTGGTGTAATTAGCATCAGCCAATTCGATTGATTCAGCGATGTTCATGCCGTTGAATTGGAAAGTCAGGTTGGCATTGTTTCCGGCTCCTTGTGCTTTTTGATACTCAGCATCGATGAAACCGAGTGGATTCAAGATCACATCCAGTTCATCACGGTAGTTGTTCTGTCTCATCATTGATTTGATGGTTTGGAAAAACTGATTCGCTGTGCTGATCTCGAATGCATCATTTGCACCATTGAATGAACCACCTTGAGTTGCAGCATTGATTTGTGTTCTTTGCGCTTGAAGGTAAGTCACTTGATCAGTCTCAATGTCTTCAATGATGTTCTTCATTGAGTTCTCGAATTGCTGCGCAAGTGCTTGTTCAAAAGCAAACGCGTTGTTATCCATTTGTTTCAATGAGATACTGAATGGATCGGAAAAAGTAGCCCATGAAAGAGCCAATACAAATGAATCACCTCTGTTTCCAGTGTGATTGTGAGTTCTTGCTGAACCTGATGCACGTTTCGAACGTTTGAGGATATTGGCCTCAACTGCTCTGTCTTCTCTTTTTCTGAGATCCGCAGCACCTGGGATCAAGAAATCTTGGTTCATTAAACCAAGTGCGACAGCCGGAGAAACTTTCATTCTGTTCTCCGGTGCCTGATATTTTTTGTTTAGCAACGCTTGTGCTTTGACAAGGTTGGTTGGGCTAAAATTTGCCATTTTTGGAGTAATTATTTAAAATTGCTCCCTCGCATCCTGGGGAATAAATCCTTGGTCAGTATCTTGACCTATTGTTAATCTTTGCCCGGTATCTTGGGCGATTATCCTTTTTTAAGCGTTCAAGTCGAATGTTGGATTCGCTTTGACAGCTTCGCTAACAGCTTGAGAGAACTCTTCGCCGTTAACTGATTTACCTGCATCTTGAAATGACTTTTCAAGCTCACTCAATTTGAGGTAAGTTGTTTTCTTTTCACTCGATCCGCCTCTGCCTTGTTTGCCCGAGTCTTCTTCAGTAATCCATTTGCGTTCTTGAAAATAAGAATGAATGACATCTTTAACCTCAAGTGGTGCTTGAGTTGTTTTGTCCTTCACAGTCTCATTGCCTTTTTTAGCAACAAGTTTGCCGTCTTCTTCAACAAACGTAAACTCTCTTTGAAGCAACATCAAAGATTCTTCATCCTTGAGTGATCCGATTCTATTTGACGGGAAAGATGATAAAATTGTTTGATTGAGTGATTGAGTTTTGAGTTTGGTTTCAATCTCTGTTTTTTCGGCTTGAGCAGCTTTGAGATTCTCTCTGAGCGTTTCTAAAGATTTGTTCAGCTCTTCGACTTTCTTGTCAGGTTTTAAATTAGCATCTGCAAGTGTTTTGCTTTTTAACGCCTCGACAAACTTGTCTGCATCTTTACCCTCGAAATCTAAACCCAGTTTCTCTTTTTGCTCTTTGATGAGCATTTCAATTCCGCTCTCTTTGCCCTCTTTGTAGCCTTGTGTTTTCTGATTTTTATCGCGGGTAGCGAGTTCATCAGTGGTAAAGACTGACACTTCAGGTAAGGTCAATTCTACTTCTTTCTCGTCTTTAATTGCATTTTCAAGATCAGATTCTTTGATCTTTAATGCTTTGGCAATTGCGGTTATTTGGTCTTTCTTTAGCATAAGTATGTGATAAGGTTAGTCTTTCCTATAAAGACATTTCGAGTCGATGTAAACTTTCATAGTTCCGCTTCCGGTCGTGTTTGTTCGAAAGTGACTATAACAACCAGGATCTACTACCTTTACCAGTTTGGTATTGGTGGCGTAATTCAAAGCGGTCATAGAGTCGATTTTAAACCAAGTGTTTCCGTCAATACTAACTTCAAAATAGGTCTTTCCGGCAACGGTTCCTGATGCTTTTGTCAGTTTGAATTGAAACACAAATACAGTTGCCTTTGCAGGGGCCCTGAAAGTAGTGTACTTTGTTGCCGTGTTACTCAGGCTGTCACCTGAACCGGTCATCGGTACGGCTTGTGCGCTGGAAATCGCAACAAATGCGAACATCAGCATAATGAGTGTGATTAATTTTTTCATTTTAAATATGAGTGTTGATTTTTAGCCTTTTAAAAAGTACTTCACATTGCGATCGTGTGAGCGCAAATTCAAAGTGTTTGCTTGTTCTTGAGAAATCTTCACATTATCACGGATGAGTCTGATTTTCTCTTCTTTTTCAATGATGAAATTACCATCTTCATCTGTCTTTCTGGAACCGTCTTTCTTCGTAGAGAATGTGGTCCTGATTTGCCACTCTTCAAATATTAGGTTCTTGGATTCAGAAGCCTCTTTCTTCGGTTTTGGTGCTTTGGCGGTTTCTGTTTCTGCGCCTGCTTCACCTTTACTTGCCTTAAATGCTTCGAATGCTTCAGATGTGACAAATTCAATCACTTCTGTTACTTCTTTGGGCGCAAGTCCTTCTTGTGCCAGTGCCGCTTCTGCTGCTGCAATATCGGCCTTAATCTGAGCCTCAAACTTGAGTGCTAAAGATTTCTTTTTCATGTGGTTTAGTGCCATGATTATTTAATTATTGGTTGTGGTTCTTGTATATTTTTAGCCTTCACATACTCAGAGAGGCTTATGTTTAATTGGTCAAGTTTCTTGATTAAAATTTCATTATCCGGTAACTGGTTGAGCCATTCACCGAAGTATAATTTCTTATTGAAATCCTCGAAATTGGAGATATTGGATTTCGCCTCACCTATTGTCAAATGGACAAACGGCTCAAGCCTCATCAATTTGAGGTGCTTATTGAGTTCTATTGCATTATTTTGGTACTTTGAATAGTAATACTCGGCCAGTAATTCATCAAGTACGGATGTTGGAGATCCTTTAGACCTTGCCTCTTGATATTTTTTCCAAATCACATCAGGTCCCTCGATCAGGTATCTTCTACCTAAATTGATTGAACAGCCTTTATAGGTGTTTTCGAAATAGAACTTACCTGTTTTATCTGTTACGAACTTTTCAATCGATTCAGCCCACTTACTTAACCTTTCTAAACGGTCATTCATTGGCTGCATATCTGAGACAATCTCAGTTGCAGTCTTTTGACCATCGGTACTCAATCCATTGGTTTTGGCTTCATCTGTTTTGCCCCAATATGTTGAATGCATAGAAGATTCAAGTTCCTTGAGTTCTTCTGACATTTTGGTCCATCCTTCGATATCGGGTGTAGAATATCCGGCAATGTCGGGACTGATCGTTGGTTGACCCTCAAGTGGAATTGGTAGCGTAATAATTTGAGATGAATCTTGAGTAACACTTTTACCGGTTCCGTTGCATGTTTTACAGTCTTCACCATGCTTATGTCCTGAACCTTTACAATCGGAGCAAACAGTTTGGTACTGCCATGCTTTCGGAAACCCGTGTTTGAGTTTAAAGATAGTTTTTACCGATCTTTCTCTTAAGAACTGATCAGCAATTTCAATTACTTCTGCATCGGGTGAAACAAATGTCTCAGATGTTTTTGATTTTATATCCGAGATGACAATTGCCGGGACTTTTCCAAAATAGTTCTTAAATGTTTTATCTTGAATTACTGTGACGGTTTCTTCGCCATCGTATCGAACAAGATAGTCGAATGCATCGTCAACAACTCTAAACTGATCCTTTTCATCTGTTCTGAATACAACATACTCAACGTCTCTACCTTTAAGTTGGTAGTCAAAGATGACTGAAATTGACTTGTAAGTAGGATAAGTCTCATTGTCGCCAACCTCCATAAACACCAAGCCCATTGGATCAGTGTGAAAGTATTGTTTTGCAAATACTTCAACCCAGTTGCGCACTGAATATCCGTTGTAAATATCATTCAGTATCTCGATGAGTTGCTTTTGTGAACTAGCACCTATATCATAAAAAGTTGAACCACCTTTGGCAGTGAATATCTTATCTTCAGGTCTATGAAGTCGTGCAAATATGTCAACGTTTGATTGAGCATATTTCTTTCTAAGTTCAAGTTGTTTTTTATTTTCAAGCCCTGATACTTCACTCAATAAATCATCCGAACCTTTACCGGTAATGTGTTGAGTTAGCTTCTTAGATTCGCTCTGAGCAGCATTAATCATGTCCTCATTAGGATTGTTTTTGATAATGCGCTTGATGTCGTCGAGACTTAGAATCATTAAGTACAAATTTAGATTGATGAAATGGGTTCAATCGGACGAGATGCGAACGAAAAAAGCCACCTTGTGAGTGGCTTTAAACTTTTAATAAAACAAATAATTCCAAAGTATCTACCGAGAAGCACGATTTCAAACAAGGCCGTCTTTCCGGCTGCCATATCCATCTGCAATTGATGAACAAAACTCATTAATACTATCAATGAGGGGGCTTAAATAACTACGGGGCTAACACTGTGTACTTTAGTGATACTTCTCAAATGTACATCAATCAGAGTTTCGAACCTCAGATCAGTTTCATTTAAGGATTTCGCCCCTTTCTTAAAAATTGTTGAGCTGAGTAATGGAATCGAACCATTTTAAACAGGGTTGCAATCTGTGACCTAGCCACTCGGACAACTCAGCATTTAGAGGGGAATATTTCGCCCCTCACCCCCACATGTTGCGGCCAGTAGGTATCGGCTGCATGTCTTTCCATGCCGTCAAGCTAAACGTGGAGACTGCATGAAACGAACATGCAAATGCCTCATGCTTTACTCTCAGGGCTTCTATTGCATATACACCCGTATTGATTACCGACATCTCGGCATTGTCCGACATCTCCATTTACCCGGCTCTTCACCGGGTATCTTTTTTAATCATTTATCGGTCAAATAAAGAACGTAAAAGGGACACAAATATTTATATATAATCTGAATCTAAAACGACGAGATGCAGACATTAATAATTTGCAGGAGTTGAACCAAGATTATATTCAAGTCTTAAATCAAACCATTCACGCATCATGAACGGGTCACCGAAGTCAGGCGAACGGCCATTTAATATTGCTTTCTGCTCTTCCTTTGAATTGATTTGCATTTTGCCATCCATGTCTACCTTATCTCGTTTGATGGCTCTTAAATCAGCTTTAATGAGGTCACGAATATCGACAACCTCAGATCCTTTTTTGATTTTAGTACCTCGAATACCGTTGATCTCGACCGTTTCGGGTGTAATGGTCCAAAGCGCAGAACCTTCATTCACTTTCTTAGATGCCCGGTAATAGCACTGTGTTTTGAGATTCTTGTAATTCTCTTTGATTCTTGTCTCAGGATCTTTCATCGGTTGCGCACCACCGTGAAATCCTTGATACCCTCCGAGCTTCACTGTGCTGTCCCCAACTCCATCTTGATCGACTAAGACATTTGACTTAGGAATAATGAATCGTTTGCGTTCGGCTTCAATGATGTTTACAATGTCGTATGCTTCAGTTTTAAAATAGACAATGGTTTTGACTACTTGCCAACCTGACCAAACAAGCACAACTGTATAATCTCGGCCAAATCTTGACGCATCGCAAGTGATGTATTTTTTGCCCGGATCTGCATAGTTTGAAAACAGATCATTGCACTTGTAATAATCAAATAAACCAAGTCCATCAACTCTAACTTTCCAGTTACCATCAAGAAGCTGCGCCCTGAGTGCTTCATCTTGAGCCATTAAGTTGGCCAAGTATTCAGGATTGACTTCAAGTAGTTTTTTGTTGTGATAAATAGAACCTGGAATAAAGGTCATTGACTTAACAAGATCATTCACATCAACATCATTTGCTTTTGCGATTGAAGCAATGTCCGGAACTTGATCAATGACTTCTTGCTTGGTGTTTCCCCAAATGTAATTGTCTTGATACATGATGAAGTATCTGAGCTTACCACATCTTTCTTTTGTTGGAAACCCGTCTTCACCAATGAACCACTTAATGAACTCAGCAACCCAACTATCAGGGTCAGGGTTACATGTGCATCGAACATACGGCTTAACGCCGCATGATGAACGATTACGAGATAACAAATAAAAGAATTGCTTTTTAGTGAAATGTGTAACCTCGTCGAATCCAATGAATGGAATTTGTGATCCTTGCCAGTTGAGAATATCTTTCTCATATTCTAAGTGCGAAAATTTGAGTTTTGAGTTCTTGAATATCCATTCAGATGTGCTGCCTTTAGGTGAACCTCCGGCAAATGGATAAAGCGTTGTTGAAGTGTCCCACAAACCACCCTCAGATTTAATTTGTGGCATTGTACGTCTGAATATTACACCGCCCCAGTTCTCTACATTCTTATGTCTCAAAAACTCCATCAGCAATGCAAATGTCTTTCCTGATCCTGCGGCACCGCCACCAATGACAATATCAGCAGGTGAACCCATAAAGTCCATCTGAAATCCTTTCTGTGGCTCTATGACCTTGATATTTTTGTTGGGAGTGTTCAGTTTAGATTGATTTCTAATTCTCGACCCATATCAAAGCAAAAATTTTGTAAGTGATGCAATGTGTATATTTCGCATAAATGAACTTCTGTTTCACCAAAATACACTTGCCCCTCTACTGAAATAATTATGTCGTCCTTAAAGTAATACCCAGTTTGACCTTCATTAAACCCGCATTTCAATAGTATTTCTTCGGTGATGGGGATGGGTTTACACCACGGTCTTTCATTATGCCATATTTCTTCAATTGTGCTAGGCGAGGCTTGTCTGTATTCACCATTATGGTCATACCAATTCCCTATCCTTAATTCGTTTGCTTGTATCATTTTGTTTAACTTTTTTTGCGTGTTTTTGGTCTCAATACGGCTTTTTCGGAGACAAAAGGGTTTTTGTTTAATGTTTTTGGCTCAACTGGTATACTGTTTTGATTAATTAATAAAGATCCATCTTTGGTCCACTTTCCATATCCAACAAAATCGCCTAACTGAAGTCCATTGGGTTTGTGTACCTTCAAAACATCGCCCTCTTCAACGATGTAAAACTTTTGTTTTCCAACATTACCGAGGGATGCTTGACATTTAAAGTCTTCTATTGGTGTTGTTAATTCGCAGTTCATATTTGGTGTTTATGGTAGTATATACTACTATGTTTCTAACTTTTATCTTTCCAGTTACTCTTATCACATACATACATTTTGAGTTGATCATAACTCCATGGGCAAAAGAATTCTGAACCATGACATACTACAACCGATTTGTCTTCATGCGGTCCAATAGCACCAATCTCAAAGAATCTCATTGACTTTGATTCATGCATATCATCACTGGTTTTGATGCCCAATTCTTTTAGATGAGAAGACTCCTCGGTGTAGAACAGTATTTCAATGTCAATGTATTTCATCGGTTATTGACTCTTATTGAATGCAGCATCAACATTTCTTTAGTAAAGCATGAAGGATGCTCTTTTCTTTGCTCAAGGCATGTTTTATTTAATCTAAGTGCTTTGTAATAAACACCCGACTCTTTTGCCTCTTTAAATGTTTTGAAGTTTAAATATTGGTAAAATCTCATAACCTATCTTCCGTTGTCAGGCATTTTAAAAACCGTGATTTGATTGATTTCATTTCCATCAGTGGTGACATCTATTTTGTCTCCGTATTTCTTCGGCTGCATCTTAGAAAGCATCCATTTACGGGCATCGATCTTGAGTTGATCTCTTCTTACAGCAACGCTGTTAAAGATTGGGTTGCCATCTTTATCGTAAACAACATCTTGTCCAGTTGAATCACTTATGGAGATGATCTCTTCGAATATCTTTTCTGCTCTTTGTTCGCGCGCATGCGCGTAGTTGTCTGAAAACTCTTTATCTGTTCTTAGCCATTCATAAACAATATCAGTTGATGGAAAATCTGGTAACTTACTGATTCTCAGCAACGAAAGCCCATTTATCCCTATCTCATGTAGTATCTTTTCTTTTATTGAAGCAGTTAATTCCTTGGTCCACTTTTTAGGTCGCCCTATTGGTTTAACAACTTTCATTTTAGGCTTTGTCTTCTTTGTCATCTTCAAAAGTGTATTTTGTAATTTGAAATAATACCCATATCAATGCTGCAAATCCTAATATGTCCATAATCAACCTATCTTTGCCAAATCATGTAAACCACTGGATAAATACACTGGTTGCAATGGTTGATTGAATGTCAACTGTTGAAGGTAAACACACCTTGTCTTTGACACCTCTTCAAACTCTTCGTCGGTCATTTGCCAACATGTGATCACCTCACCAGTCTCAGGTATTCGCAAAGCCGGTAATGGTTGATATTCGGGCTGATTTGCTCCGAATACTACGTTTTGTCCTTTAAATTCTTTTGGTTTCATGTCGATTTATATAAGTTAATTTCTACTTGGTAAATGTATTTCGAGTTCTCTGTGTTTATCAATCAATGCCTCTAGGTCATCAACTTTCATATCTATCATGAAATTGGATGCGCCTGAATGAACAATTGAATATTGACGGTCAGGTCCTAAATAGAATGGGCTTATTGCGTCAATGTTGTATATGACCACTGTGTATTTTACACCTTCATCAATCTCTTTGATCATTTCTTCAATGTCGGGCGAATTTGAATGAAATATTGTTTCTATTTTAAGTTTCATAATCCAAAAAAGAATTGATTTTGATTGCTTGGTGGTGCGCTTGGTGTGTATTTGATGATGAAGTTAAATGCAACATCGAAAGTTACACTATCGGTACCCACCCACGGATTTTCAAATGGAGTTGCAGAGTATGTTTTACCCGGTAGGTCTCTTGATTGAGCTGTAGTGCCTGTGTTATATCTGCTGTACCAAATGTCATCATACGCCTCAAATGCGTGAATAAATTGCCCGGCCGTTCTCGATATGGATAAGCCTTTTGACTTTCTCCACGCGGGGAACTGATTGTAGTTAAACTCTGAGCCGGTTCCAAGTACTGCATTTGGTGTACTGGAACTATCATCGTATAAACCACATCTCCCTTTATGTGGTGCATCTAGGTGATTGACATATACCCAAATCTCATCGATTGTACAGTCTTCAGGAACTTCAAATTTTGTTCCGGCTTGAGAGGTTGCGACCACTTCCCCGGTTGAACTTGATCCGACAGTCGCCTCACCAAAGTAGTTTGTTGGGAGTTGTTGATCGAGTATTTCTAATACAAAAGTTTGCCATCCTGTTGCTGTAACACCTGTGGCAACATTGGTAGAACTCCATCCGGTACCAGTTAAATCATAATGAACAGCCCCTATGTCTGTTGCATCACTGTTACTGTTGTGATTGGTCATTCCGCTTGGAGCGGTTGCGGCTGCGGCTGCAGGATCTCTCGAGAAACAAAAACCTATGGCTCCGCTCGTATTGTCAGATTCTAAAAATGTGAGGGCTGCGTAGTTAAATGTTGTTGAACTGCCTCGATTTTGTACAAATGCCCCTGGCGCCGCATTTTCGAGAACAATGCAGCATGTTGTTGTCCCATTGGTAAAGGTACCTATGGTTTCACTGGATGAAGTTGCGATTTTGTAGGCTACCCTTAATGAACATGTATTTGCTCCGGTTGTCGAATAAATGTTGGTCAGATTTTGTCCACTTGGTAAAGTTGGCGGGGTTGTATTACCATCGCGAAACGAAGCAACCAATATCATGTTCCCTGCGGAATGAGTTGGTACGGTTGCCGTATTTGTACCCCAATTTGCCGTTCCTCTTATTGACCATGCCATTATGCTTCACTTTGTGATGCCATACAGCACCATTTACTTGTCACTGAATCCCACTCAAACATCACAGTTAATACTTTGCCTAAAACGGTTGTCGTTGGCAGTGTTGCTGCTCTACTTGCGAATGATGCACCCCATGTGATTGCCCTTGCTGTGCCGTCGTCTTTAATCCTATATTCGAGTTGATCAAAATCGCTTGGTGTACCGGATAAATTTGCGCTCATTGAACTGATTGCTAATGCCAATGCAGTTATGCTCACTCTATCACAATTGTCAGTGTTTACAGTTGGTGTGGCATTGCTTGTGATAGTGGTGACACGCTTTGTGATTCGCTTATTGGTCAGGGTTGCCGTTGCGCTGTTTTTAGTTGAATCGCTTGTATTGTCAACATTACCCAAACCAACATCACCCTTTACAAGTGTGAGATCGGTTTTAAGTTGTTCCATGGTTCGATTGGTCCATGCACCTGATTTTCGCTGAATGATGTCATCGTTTGATGGACTTAAACCGGATATCGAAGTTAAAGCTGCGTTAATTGGTTGGTAAAGTGTATCAAAATAAGTCTTAAGAGTTGCTTTGATGTTTACCCATGTGACTTTTTTTGATGCGTTTGAGGCTGCTGAATCTGCTATACCAATCATGTCAGCATCAACTGGGGTTGTTTTGCCCGATAATCCGTTGATTACAGCCCCTAAAGTTACCGCACCCGTGCTTCCATCAAGTGAAAGAAATTGATCAGTATAATCAGCCTTAAACCAATTTGATGCAAATGTCGAAGTTGATGCATTGTCAGCAATGGCAATTACTCGGTCGTTTATTGCGAATGTTTGACCGTCAACAGTTCCACCAACTGAGACAATGTAAGATGCTCCGGCTTGTGCAGTACCTCCACCCGGAAACGATCCGCTTGAGGCATCCCATGATCCTTTTAAGACAACTGCGGCATCGAGATTGTTAACACGAGTTTCTATATCATCGAGATCAACTGCTTGAGTAACTGTGATGTTTGCAAGTTTCGCTTTTTCTGCTGCAGTAGAAAATTTCTTGGTAGCACCTTCGGTGATGTCATCGGTATCATCTACCGCTTTCATAAACGCTCCGGCGGCTGCAACATTGGTTGAATCCGTTACATCGGCTCCGGCTTCAATACCTGCAAGTTTTGTCGCTTCTGTGGATGAGAAAAATAGGTTTACCGCACCCTCTGTGATGTCGTCTGAATTTGTAATGACATCTTGTTTTGCATCTAGTGCGGCTTGTAAATCAGTTTGATCTGAAAGAGTTCCTGAAATGTCACCCCATGCACTTGCGCCACCTCCACCACCGGCAGCGGTTTGAATCTTAATTTTACCGTCCGAAGTGAATACTTTGAAGTCGCCTGAGTACATCAATACTTCACCCGGTGCGAGAGAAACTTTGAATAAATCGAATGCGCTGCCAATCTTTTTTTGAAGTGTGATGGTATTCGAAGTTGATTCATGTTTGTTCTTAATCGACAACATCGTGACCTCAACAGTAGCATTTATTCCAGGTATTACAATTTCTGTTGTAGTTGCTGAGTTGATTGAAACACCGTATGAACTTTTATCACCTGAAATCGGCTCATAATTCACAATAACGTCAATGTCCGCCGCAGAGGACGTGACAATTTGAATGGTGTTATCGGAGTTTTTATGGTTCAAAGTACAGGCTTTCTATTCAGCATTTGGCGAAGTACGAATGAGTGATTGTTACCTATTCCAACTACTTCATTGATGTAGTTTTGAGCGGCTTCAACTCGACCCTCTTCGCACAGTTTTTTTATTCTTTTAAAGTGATTTACTTCTACTCCCCCGCTTCTTACTCTCTCATAAACCACTGTCGGATCAACAGGATTCCCATTAGATTGCTTGGTTATACCTTTTGCGATAAGCGATGTACCAGTGACATACTCAACTGTTTTTTGGTTTTCCGCTGTGTAGCATTTGGGCAATCCCATTGCAATGCTCTTAATGTGCTTAATATCGGATTTGGAGAGTTTCATTTTAGCAAAAATATACTACCTATCAAGCGCATGAGTGCTGAGTTGATTGGCGTTTACGCAAAAATCGTTTTATTAAATAGGTCTATTCAGACGAGTTGCGAACGGTTAATATTTACCTGACATCCAGTTCATAAATGTTGTTATTAATTTCAAAATGAAAATACAAAACTTAACGATAGTCCCCAAAATCAATAGTTTAAGAATCTTTAATTCAATTTTAATAAATTCCATATTTCGTTGATTATTCATATTCCCTCTTGTATTACCATGTCATTAAAGCAAAATTGAATATAACTTTCTTTCGACCCACTGAATAACTGCCCTTTACCTTCACCCTCTACAAAGTTTGCATTATGTTTGCAGGTTATCGTGTCGCAAACAGTTATTGAATCATCTTCTGTGACCAAATAAACATCAAATCCTACACATAACAAATCGTCAATTTCCTCACATTTCTCAAATTGTAATCCTTTATGATAAGAGGTTAATATGTCAAATTGAGATATAAGTTTAATCCCATTATCAATGTAGCTTAATTGAGTATTTTCGAGGAATTCTTCGCATTTAGCAAAACCAATGGAACTAATGTGATTGTTATGATAATAAGGTATAATTGCAACTAGTTTGCTATTATCATATACAAGCATGTGAAATGATCCATCTTCATCTTTTGCGACTATAAACCTATAATCATTCATACTTTCTCAACTTTATATCCTTGTGCCTCCAAAAGTCGTTTGACCTTGTAATAATTTTTTTCTTCAATTACTTGAGTACTGTCTTCTTTTCCTTTGGTGTATCTAATGGTTGTTTTCATCAAAATGATTTTTTTGTTTTCATTCTATGCTTTTGTATTAAATGTTTGCGCTCTAGTGCTTTTGTTTTAAGACTTGCGTATTCCTCGGCAAATCTTATTACCCAACTATCCATAGCAGATATTTTATTCCTGTACTTTTTTAAAAACAGTTCCTCAGCTTTCATTTCTATTTAATTAATGGTTGTTTTCATAGGTTAATTTCTAGTTCTTGACCTGATAAGGCGTAAATAAGGTTTTGAAGTTGATGGAGGTGTTCAATATAAACCTCTACTTTTGATATATTATCTACAAGGAAAGTGTTATTTACTTTATTGTGCCATATAGATATAGCAACATTTGAATACCCAATATATTTTCCTATTTCTTCTTTTTTCTCAAACCCACACTTCAATAGTATTTCTTCGGTAATGGGGATGGGTTCAATTTTATCTGCATTGTTGTATATTGCATTACCTTCAAGATGCACAGAACCTAGATTGAAATCTAAATATATCCCATCTATCTGATGGAAATCTCCAAGCAATGACACCCAGTTACCTAATCTTAATTCTCTTACGTTTATCATTTCTATTTAATTAATGGTTGTTTTCACTTTAATTCAGCTTCTAATTTTTGTATTTGAAGTTCAGTCCAATCATGATTGAGTAGTTCAAAATGTTCATTTCTGAAATCTTTGACTGATTGAATGCTTGATTTAGCGTTTTTAATTTTGGTAAACAATTCTTTCATCATTTGCGCCTTACAGTATCTTATAGCTTCGCTTTCTTTAACAAAGTAAAACACACGCTTATTGTCTGAATATCTAGAATATTCAATTACCACTTCACCTGAGTTAATTTTACGGGGTATTTTTTCGTCGGATGGCAAATACAACTTTTCAGAATCTACTTTATAGATAGTAATAGATTCGTACTTCATTGTATTTTTGTAAACTTTATAAACTTTGTCTCCTGCTGTTAATTCGATAAATTTTGTTTTTGCTATCATTTCTGTTTAATTAATGGTTGTTTTCATAGGTTAATTTCTAGTTCTTCGCCTGTTAATGCGAAGTAGAGGTTTTGAAGTTGGTGGAGGTATTTGATATGTCCTTGTTTAAATGATATAAATGTATCGTCTTGAATTATGTCACATTCTCCGCAATTAAAGTTATAAAACCTCAACCCCATCCTTGGGTTAAAATATATAACTGCCCATTCTCCACTCTTTTCAACCCCACCCCTCGTAAAGTGTTATTTCTTTATGTTGTAATGGATTTAAAGCGTATAAGGCAGCTAGCTTCAACTCCCCATTTGTATGCTCAGAATCGTGTTCTAAAGTCCATCCATGTTTTTCTAATTGTTCCCGTCTCTCGTCGGAAATCAATTCAATTCCTGTTTTATTCATGATTGATTAAATGTTTGTTCAAAGTATTGTTCTGCATTTTTAAATTCTTTCACCAATTGGTCAGCATTATCACTCAACCCTTGATTGTAAGCATTTTCTATTTGCGCTCGTTCCTTTTCTTTTGCTTGTTTGATAGACAGTGTTACGGCATGGCTTTGTCCATAGCCATCGCTGTGCAAATACCTTAATTGCTTTAGTCTTTCAACTAAATACTCAACGGCTGTTTGTTGTTTTTTGGTTGTATCTTGTTTCATGGTGTTGGTGGTTCGGGTAATGGTTGCCAGTGGGTAACTATTGGGTGATGTAAAATGCTCCAATCATTGAATTCATAGTCGTAAAATACCACAGATATTACCCCGGAATCATAAAGAATTAATACCTTTTCAGAGAAGTTTTGCCCTGTGTTTTCAGGAAGCCTATCCTCAACACTTATCCATTTACTTGCCTTCAATTCTTCAATTTCTTTTTGAAGGGAGGCTGTTTTTGATTGGGCGTATTGTTCGGAAATAATTGCAATAGTATTTCTTGCGGCACTTGGAAGACCTGATAATTCATTATCAATTTTTTGTGTTAATTGTTGTTTATTCATGATTAATTGTTTTTAAATATTCTTTTGCCTTTATTGAACACTCATCTTCAGGGTAATTTTTGCCATATTCTTGCCTGAATGCGTCTAGTGCGCCATCAGATGAAGCTAACATTACTTTGAGGTGATGGACAAGGTTCTTATTAACATTTTTCAATCTCTCTATCTCCTTATCCTTTTCCTGTATCAGTTGATTATGATAGGTTTCGGATAGGTATCTTTTAAACCCGTCATTAACTCTATGTTGCCAAATGGAGGCGTTATGCACCCATTCTGATGCAACTACTGTTCTAAGGTCTTGGTTATCGACCCAAATTTCTGTTGGTTCTTTTGGTTGGTTCATAATGTTTCTATAATTTTATTAAATATACCCCTCTGAAATATCAATATCTTTACAAGTAACATTATCAATTTCACCCAATACATCACACCAAAATTTTCTACAATCGTTGGTATAATCATCGGAACGGTCTTCCCATTCTTCATGAATTTCTTCGACGACTTTTTTGGCACATATCTTACAATTTTCCAGAATAGTTGGTCCGTAAGCGGTGTTTGTAAGCATACTGCTCCCAGAATAAGGATAAACTATACCCTTATAATAATCAACTAATTCAATAGCTTTTTGTTTTGCTGTTTTTGGTTTATTTTCTTTCATAATGTTTCTATTTCGTTGTTATAAATCTTTTCTAAAAGGACAATATTTTTAGGTTTTTGATTATCTAAACCCAAATAAATTGCTTCTTTAATACTGCTTACCTTTGAATCTGAAAAATGTTTTTCCATGTTCTCAAGCAACTCGTTTCTTAGTTTCTCATCCTTTACGGATTCAAACCATTGTTTAATTGTTTTCATTGTATGTGATTTATTTTGAGGTTTTTATTTACAATATCAATAATATATTCTCCAATGTGCTTGCGGCAAATGTCAGCAGTAGCTAATTCATTAGTTTTTACGGCGGCGTGAGCAGTAGCGTAGGCGGCGGTATGGATTACCTCAATATTAGTATCACGCATCTTAAAGTCAACACTTGCTATATATGTATCATAGGCATGATTATGAACAACAGAAGATGAATATGAGGCACCTGGGGCTTGGTCAAAAATATCATCATCGTCATTAGTTGATATAACTGAAATGCAATCGCTTAGCACATCTTCAGTAATTTTACCATTACCGTAATCAATAAGCGCATTTATAGCATTTTTAATTTCATCACTATCCTCTAGGTTAATCACCGTTGCAGCACAATGCCCGTAAGCAAGTGATAAACGATTCTTTTCAACGCCGATTCTTTTTGCTAAGCATTGAAGCCAGTCACCCCTTGGACATGAAGCAACAAAATCTTCTACCGACATATCGCCTATCCATTCATAAACCTCTCCTGCGACATAAACTTTGGATAAATACTCTTTAAATGTCATTGTATGTTTCGTTAAAGTATTGTTCACTTGTTATCACAAGACGTTTTGATACTTCTCCACAACCTTCATATTCTGCCTCAGTGTACAAATGCCCGTCTTCTCTAGCATTTATAATACACTCTCGCTCGGTAGGTAAGAGTGAGTCTATTAGTTTAATAACTTCGTGCATTAAATTACTTTCACTAGCAGTAAGTATCTTTGGTGTAATAAAATCTTCGCGAAGATTTTCCTTTAATTGTTGTAATGGTGTTTTCATTTTACTTTGATTGATTGTGATTTGATTTAATAATTCTCTTACTCCAGTTATACTGCACAATCGCAACTAGGAGCCATCCAATGAAGATGTAAACAGGTGTCAACGCTAATACTATCATGACAACGAATTGAGTTTATTTGTGATGTTTTGAATGTGCGCCGAGAATTTCCGATTAGAATCCAGTAGATCATTTGCCGTATTTATCATATTTACGGAGCTGCTGTGAGACTTTCTATTCATCAGCGAGGCAATCATACCCTTGTGGTCTGTAACGTGCCTATAAAGCAAAATTGCCCATGCAGGTCTTGCGTAAATTAAATTGCCTGACTTTTTCTTTGACAAAAGATCGTCTTGAGTGACTTTAAATTCAGCGCAAACACATTCTTGTATGCTTGATTCATTGAAGAGTATTGTTTGTTTTTCCATTTGGTATTTGATTTTTAAATTATTGGGGCAATGGTCCTTGGTTGAAATTTTGGTTCTTTGGTGTCTCATTCGAAATTTAGTGCTTGAATGTGTGCTTGTTTCTCGCAGTCGATAATTGCCTGAACTGCTGCCTTTGGGCTACTAAACATTATCTTACCTTCATGTGTTTGATGACGATATTTTGAAATATCGATTCTGAACATCGATACAATTTCATCGATTGAATAACCTCCAATAAAGTGAGCCTGTACAACGTCTATGTAAATTTGTTCGTTCATAACATCATTTGTTCATCGGTGAAAGTCATTACATCTACTGTATTCGTTTTGAGATACTCTTTCATTGCGAGATGTTTCACAACGATGTCATTTGAATCCGCACTCATCAATGAGATCTCAAGTGGAGTTTTACCGATTCTTGATGTTTTGAGTGCTTGTTCTTTCAGGTCAATTCGTTCAGCTTGTGCCGGATCAATCAATTCGTTTTTTATAAAGAAGTTCCAGGCGACATCATTTTTATCGTAGAATGGCGTATTGTCTGAATTTATTTGTTCTATGAAATAGTGAATGTAATATCTACGTGATGCTGCTCTTTCATTGAATCTAAGTTGTTTCACTTCGTGTTTTTTACTCATCTCATCGTTGTATTTCTCTTTTAAAATCCTATTCATTTCGTCGTTTTGGTAACGAATGAATCCGTTTAGTATCTCTGACACATACAGCGCACTGAAGTTGTTGTAAACCTTAACATCAAGTGGTTTTTTATTAATATCCTTCAACACTCCAATCATACTTTTATTGATCGCCAAATACAGTTGCTCGATGGTCAGTTCCGAGTAAAGAGTTTTGATGTGATTACTTAAAATAATCAACTCTTCATTGCTCAGCGGATCTTTAATTCCAAGAACAGTTCTCCAACAAGTGATGAAGATGGAAATCTTGGTATCAAAGACGATCTCTTCGAGTTCACTTATTTTCGGGTGGATTGTTGATTGGTACAATTCCAAGTCGGCCTTGGATTTGATCCACTGCGGCGTCTCCATGTTTTGCTCTAAGGAAATTGTCGACTGTACTGAGGTTGTCTGTGATAGTTGCTTTTCCATTATTGTGATTTTTACTAAAATTTTTTTCGTTGTTTTTCCAAGTGATTAGTCGTCTTGAGATTTCGAATGTTGATTCTTTTTCGAAGCGCATTTTTTTCCCGTTTTCATTCATTTCGGTCCAGTACATGAAAAACGCTTTAAGCATGTCAACTGAATAAGCTTCTCTGAATGGTTTTAATTTTTCTTTGAATACCAACTGTCGATCTTCAATTGTGAGTGGCAAAATCTTATTTTGCCCTTTATCTTTATTATCTTCTTCTAATTCTAATTCTTTTTCTTCTTCTTTATTGGCTTTTTTTGGCTTTCCGTTAGGTATACGGTCGGTTAGCGGTCGGTTAGCGGTCGGTTTTTCTCCCTGTGTTTTCAAGTGTTTCGGCCTACCTCCTTTTTTGCCATTATCTGAATTTTTACTAGAAATATGTTGCCTTTCTTCTAGTTGTTCATCAAGAAATTTGATTGATAAAAAACCTTCGTTAACCGAAAAATAGCGGTCGGTTAATTCCTGTAAAGCGGTCGGTTTTTTATATCTTCGATTAACATCTTCGATGGATAGTTTTCCATCCCTTTGCCAATAAAGTGCGCAAATACTAATAAACAATCCTTGTGCTTCAAATGATTCAACTGAAATATCTCCAGTTAACCATTCTGTTGGTATAAATTTAAAATATGGAAGTCCTTTTGCCATTTATTGCAGTTGATTTTTTATATACCTATTAACTATCCACCCTTTTTCTCTTGCTTCATTTGGATTGAGTTCGATGTATTGATGACACCTGAAACACACTGCCATAAAGAAGTCGATATTTGTAAGTAAATTTCCGATCCTACCTGCTTTGTGATGAACTTGAGTGGATTTATTTCCACATCGTTCGCATTTAGGTTTTAGAGTCAAGAATTCAAGTCTTAGTTTTGAATATTCTCGGTTTTGGGCTGCACGTTTCTTGCTTACTTTTCGTATCATTTTTGTTGAATTGGTGAAAGAATGCCAGTCTCTTCCCGGCTGTCTCGTCTCATTTAATTCATCATTTAGCTAATACCCTGCTTCGATGTTGTGAGTGTGGAGGAATCGAACCTCTCATTACGCCGACCGTATCACACTCAATTGGGAGGTAGTTAAGAAAGAATGTTGACTGATCCTTCAACGATTAGTTGTTGGAATACTTTTGGTGGATTATGAGTGCCTCTCGCTTCACGTTGCTCAATAATTTCTCTTATTGCTGCATTGTGAAAGTAATCCTTACCATTGATTTTGCCACGATGTTTCAGTTCTTGGCCAATTTCCAATCCTTTGTCACTGACAACTTGTACAATTGCTTCGTTGTCACCTTGTAGCTTCCACGACATAAATTGTGGATAGCCTGATCTTGCGTCTGTATTGATTGTTTCCATTTTTTATTTACTTGCCTTGTAATTTTGAAGTTTGATGAACCTTACCCAAGTGTTAAAGTCAGGTCTTTTATTTGGGTAAGTTGATTGTCTAATGCCAGTGATGTAACTGATTTGAGGTTGGCTCTTCTTTGGTCTTAATGCCAGTGATATAACAATGACATCAAACACCAGTAATCCTAAAATGTGAATTAGGTTCATGATTTAATTACCTCCAATCTTTTTAATTCAAAGAAACATTTCGCACAAGCAATAACGTCATTTAAAGCATCGTGAGCGCCGTCAAACGAAGTTTTAAATAACACATTGTGAAGCTCTTCTAGTTTTGGCCATTTAAAAGACGCATACCCGTTTTGGTTGGGTATTTTGCAAAAGTTTGTTGATGACTGCATTGTACAAACCTTTATCGGTTTTGTCTCTGACTTAAGGTTAAGTCTGATATATTCTGCACCAACAATTTTTTCATCAAATGCCATGTTATGGGCAATTAAATGAGTGCAATTGCTTAAATATGAATTAAACTCATTGATTGCCTCTAAAATAGGAATTCCCAACTCCAATGATTTTTCAGTTGAATAACCGTTGTCAATCCAAAATTTTTCATTTGGAATAACCCAATTATCGGGTTTAATAAGGGCGCAGTACTTATGGATAATCTCACCTTGTTCATTGAATACAGCAAAGGCTAATTGAATTATTCTTGGCCAGTTATCTACGCTGCTCACTGGAGCTTTCCAATCTTTTGGAAGTCCATTTGTTTCCGTATCGAAAAATAAATATTTGTTCATATCTCTGAAAGTGCTTGTTTTACTCTAGTTTCCAATAAATCAAAATCCGACTGCGGTATTTCAAATTCAAATGAATTGAGTTCGCTGATATTGGATTCTTTTAAAATGTATGGGAGTTCGTCGTAGTTTGCCGACTTAACCCAAAAGAAGCGATACTGGTCTACTGTTTCAATTGATTCAGCCAATGTAACGATGTCCCCTAGTGTTTCGTAGTAAGGCATATAAACAATCAATTCAGCGTGTTTGTAGCCTATAATCAATGCGTTTGAAACAAGTTGCCAGTAGTATTCAGGTTTCTCTTCTTTGAAGTACTCAATGTCCTTTTTTTCGCAGATTTCGAGTAGTTCACAGAAAGCTTTCAGTGTGAATGGGCATTTGATATCAATGACTGATTTTTTGGGTACATTTTCGCCGTCGGGAGAACCTGCATAAAATGGGATTGATGGGTGCGCTTTGGTTTCGTCTGAATAGTACTTGTAATTAAGCCCTAGTGACTGGAATGCCATGCGCTCACACAAGTGACCCCATGTAATAGGACGGGTGTTTACTTCGGTGTTAATTGACCTTAGTAGTCTGCGCTCCATCTTAATCTCAGTGATGTATGTTTGGCGTGGCTTTGGCGCGCCCATTATACGGTACACTTGAGAAGATGTGATCGCTGCGATTCTGTTTGAGTTGTGTATCATTTTAATAGATTTTTTAAGAATTCAATTCGTGGTTGTAATGCTTCATTTGGGTGTCTATTATTAAACCAACATTGGTTTGGTGTTTCCCATTTATACATACCTGGGTAGAAGCCAAGTATTTCGTTCATATCGCCTGATCGTGACTTAATGTAGAAAATGGATGAAAAACATAAACCAAATTCAAGATTGATTTCTATCAAATACTCAATGGCTTTATCGGGAGTCATATCACTGACTTTATTATAAGCTTCTTGGTAAATACTAAGAAGGTGTTCTATTTGCTCTTTTGTTATCATAATGTTTTCAGAATTTCGATTGCTTTTTTGTAAGATTTGGTGTCTTTTTCGTCAATGATTCGCTTAATGTTCACTTTGTCTTCTCGTGACAGTGATTCACATTTAAGCTCAAATAGTTCGGTAAGTGTTTCAAGGTCTTCAACCGGATTTGTCCTTGTCATTTCAAATGCTACTGAGTCAGGTCTGTTAAGGTCACGACCAAAGATTTTACCGATATGCTCACAGGCATCTTTTATGGCATAAGATTTCGCGCCAGGCAATGCTTTCATAACTGCATCGGATTTGATGGCATTTAGATTCGCTGCGCTTTCGCCTTTGTCAGTTTGGACCGCAACCGCTCCTACCCCATCTTGGTACCTCATTTCTTCTGTGATTGGGTCTTGGTAGTGAACACGAACGGTAACAGCTACGGAATTGAACAAAGGTTTGGTTTCGATTACTTCTACGTTCCACTTTTGAAAAATCCTAGTCATCAAGTATTCGACAACTTCGATTGGAACGTATTCAATTGGGACCTTTTGTCCATTTACTTTTTTTGTGGCCAGTGGATGGTTTTTAACCCACTTTTTAGGGGTTTCCACGTTGAGAATAGCATTTAATTGATCGTTTTTAAATGCTATCTCCGTGTTTTTGGTCAGGTCTTGTATTGTTGGGAGTTTGGACATTGTTTTTTAAGAATTATTTTTTTACTTGAATATTACTATCATGCTGTCTAATGGATTGCCGATCTGCTTTATTCTTCGCCCATTATTGTCTAATTTTTCAAATGATATTCTTCCTTTCACGAAGCGTATTTCACTTGCATTAGGAAGAATATGATCGTGAAATAATTTTGTGCTGGTACTAACAGGTATTAACAGAACGCATATTTTGCCTTTTTTAGCCTCGTCAATAGCTTTTAGTATAAAGGCTTGCTTAAGTTCTTTTGAATAAGGCGGGTTAACAAAATTTCGACTTCCCCATTCTACCTTTAATCCATCAATCAATATTTCGCCAGTATTATATGGGCAAGGATCGAAGTCGAAATCAAACTCTTTATTTAGGGGTTCATATATACTTAACGGAGTAAGCCAGTTGTCATTTTCTTTTCTTTGCATAAACAAAACATTAAAATATTCAGAAAGGAAGATCATCCGTTTCGGGGGCTTCGTCTGACTGAGTTGTGTTATTTACGGGCGTTGCTTTTGCAGTGCCATTGTCCGCCCAAACTCTTTTTCCGTTACCGACATATACTTTCGGAACTTTTAAGTTTCTATCAGCTTCGCTTTGTTGCATTGAGATTGAACAAATGTTGCCATACTGATCTTGTTCATCATTGATGAATTGAGTAAGATTCAGAAACTTTGCAGTTTTACCGCTTTTAAGTGTCACTTCTTTGATTTGTGACTTATCTACCTTAGATAAATCAATGGATATGTTTATGATTTGTGCCATTATTTTTGTACATCTGAAAGGTGAAGTTCGTCAAGTTTAATGTTCGGATGTTCGCTGTTTTCATTGCAGATTTTGAAACCCGCCAGTTCTGAAACCGCATTGCAGAACATTATTTTAAAGTATGATTCACTTGTGGGTTGGTGGCTCTCGATTTCTTTGTCAGAGAAACCGTCTAAGTCCATGAACTGAATCAGTGGAGCGGATTTCTTAACACCTGTGAAGTTGGTTTTGTTTGATTTGAATACCCAATCTCCAATGATGAAGTAATCGGGCATTTCAATTGTTTTGGTTGTTGCTATTTCTATTTTCATAATGATTCAGCTTGTTTTATTGCCCATACTTTGAATGCATTGAACTTGTCATTTATCTCAGCATACACTTTCGCTGCCCCTTCATCTTTGATTTCAATCTCAGGCATTGCCATAGAATTGATAGAGGTTTTGATTTTGGTTTTAACCGGTGCTTTTGCTGCTTTGCGCTCGGCTGCAATTCTCTCTTTCTCCAACCTATCAGCTTCCGCTTTGCGATCGGCTTCTTCTTTTTCTTTCTTTGCAAGTTCGGCGGAAAGTCGTTTGCGCTCAGCTTCTTTTTCTACTGCTATTCTCTCGGCCTCCGCATTTTCATTCGCAATTCGCGCAGCTTCTTTTCTTTCATACTCCCATTGCAACTCAGCGCCTTTTTTTATTTCAGAAAATTCTGCTTGATACTCTTCCTCTGATTTAGAGATAAGTCCATTATAATCTCTTATAAATACAATGTATGGCCTAAGCTCGTTGTTTCTTTTTGCGATAGTAGCTTCCCTTTCTTGGGCTTCTTTCTTAAGCCTGTCAGCTTCTTGTCTGATTTTTTCTTGCTCCAGTTCGTATTTAGATTGTACTACCTGAGAAGTTTTGAGTATTTCATCCCATTGTTCATCGGTCATATCAATGGTTGGTGCACCTTGAGCGTGTTTGCCAAACTTCGCAATTTCAAGTTGCCTGTCTCTAAGAATGGATTGTCTACGCTCGTTCTCACCTCTTTCGGCTTCGGCTTTTTTCTCAGCTTCAATTTTCTCTACTCTTTTTTTCTCAAGACCTTCAACAAAAGCACTGAATACATCGTCGGACATATTCTCAATGTCAACCGCATTCACTTCCGGAAACAATTTGAGTGCTTCCATGCGCTTGGTTGTTCTCTCGGCCTTTTCTTTGGCAGCCTTGATTTCTTGGTACTTTTCAATTTCCTCAAGGTTTGCCTCCATGCGTTGATTGACTTCGATCTCTTTGCGTTTGATAGCATCTACAAACTGACCACCTTTAAGGAAATAGTCCTTTGTCACTTTGTGCCATGCTTCAATGCCTTTGGTTCTGTTGTCCTTGATTTTCAAGCGCAATTCTCTCGCTTGTTTTGATGTTTGAGGATCTTCTAAATCCATTTTAATGATGGATTCGTACTGGCTTACTAATGCCTCTCTTTCTGAGATAATTTGAGGCAAGTTGCCAACTAATTCGATTGCTTTGTTTTCTTCGATGCCATATTGTTTTGCATCAATTTGAATGAGTTCTGTGTTCATTTGGAATGTTTTTTATTTAAGATATTTTGTTTGATTTGCTCGATTTTAGCGTCTTTGATTTCAGCTTTCACTTCATCCGATTGCGGGCGTTTGCAAAGCATTTTGATAATCAATTCATTTTGCCTTTCGATTTTGGCCAGTCTTTGCTCAATTGTCATCCGTGTTTACGTTAAATGTTTCCTCTTCGTACTGCTCGTTTTCAAGATGTTCATCGCTGAACCTTCTGCATTTGGCCATCATTTCTGCATACTCTTGATCGGTCATTTTAGAAATGAGATTGTCGATTGAGTTTGTCTCAACATATCTATTGGAAGTTGAGAATGAAACTGAACTGTGGTGGTGAGTGATTATCATGCTGCTTGAAATGAATTAAAGTATTGGGTCATGCAGTCGATAGTTGACTGAGTTGCTTTACCATTATTAAGGGCTTCCCTTATTGTTGGTTTTGAAAGGCCTGTACCTGCTTTAACATCGTCCAGTGTGATGTCGAACATGATTGTTCTCCATTTTTTAAGTACCTTTAAATCAATGGGTTTACGTTTCATAACTATTATTTATTTTCTTTTCTGTTTCCTTTTGTATTACTTTTGTAAAACAGTAATGCAATATTAAGGACAATCCTTACAATAAACAAGGAAAATCCTTACAAAATGTAAAATAATTTACAAATCCTTGATACACAACATGAAAAATTTACAAAATGACGGACAAACCTTAAAACAGTGGCTTAGAACAAACGGCTACGATGTTTCATGGTTAGCGGAAAAGCTAGGGATCACGACCCAATCCGTCTATGAACAACTAAGAAAACAAAATATTGGTGACATTTTTAAAGCAAAACTTGTAAGGGCCAACCTTACTGTTTTTACAAACGAAAACAATATTGCAGCGAATTCACCCGTTAAATCAGTCCAATCAACAAAACTTAATCTTATGATAGTTCCTTTAAAAGCCTATGGAGGATTTCTCACAGGCTACGCAAACCGTGTTTTTCTCGATTCTCTTGAATATTCAGAGTTTCCGTTTATAAAAGGCCAGTGTTATGCATTTGAAGTCGACGGCTTCTCTATGTACAATCCTGGTGATGAGAATTCAGTCAAACCCAGTGATTATGTTGTATGCACCGAAATACCCGGACCGGACTGGCTCAATAAGGGTAAAATTTATGTCTTTCAAACTATCGATGGAATTATAATTAAAGAATTTAAAGCCATAGAGGATGGCAATTTCATTTTAAGATCATTGAATCCAGAGTATAAAGATATCCCTCCTATACCCGTTAAATCGGTCAAAAAAATCTATTATAAAGAATACATCATTAAAAAATAAATACATGAAAACATTACAAAACATTAAT
>DASWYG010000026.1:0-3874 GCA_036405075.1 Bacteroidia bacterium
TCCCTAACATGCATGAATTGCTTACCAATAAAATTGGTTTGACTTTCGAAAGCGTAAAAACCGGCCCTCACAGCGATTTTGGCCGTGTTGATCAACCCCTTACTGAAACCGACAGAATGTACCTTCAAACGAGGGTCAACCAAATATACAGTGACTTCACTCAAGTGGTCAGTAAAGGCAGAGGCCTTGATAGCGCTACTGTTGAAGGGCTTGCACAAGGTAGAGTTTGGACTGCAACTCAAGCGCTCAAATTAAAACTCATTGACTCTTATGGTGGAATAGAAGATGCGATTAAAATTGCAGCTTTCATGTCTAAAACAAAAAAATACCACACCGTGAGCTATCCAAAAATTGAAGACCCATTCACTCAATTCTTCAACAAAGGCACCAATACCATGATGGAAAACCGCATGAAAACAGAACTTGGTGTATTTTACCAATTCTATAAAATTTTCCAATCCAGCGTGCACACACAAGGTTATCAAATGAGATTACCATTTCAACTTATCATTCAGTAAATTTGCGAATATTTCAACCATAACATGAAGAAACAACTTTCTACACTTGCCATCTTTTGTGCCGCTTTAGGCGCAATGGCGCAAACCATTACCAACGACTGGCATTTAAAATATTCACCTAAAGATACTGTTTATGGCATCGATCTTTATGGAGCATTAAAAGACATTCCTAAGCCTGCAACTGCAAAATCTGTAATTGTTGCTGTAATTGACAATGGCGTAGACATCAAACACCCTGATTTATCAACTAATATCTGGACAAATACTTTTGAAATTCCCGGCAACTCTGTTGATGATGATCACAATGGTTATATAGATGATATTCACGGTTGGGACTTTTTAGGCAATGTATCCGGAGACATCAGATATGACAATTTGGAGATGACCCGCAAACTGCGTGAATTGAGAAAAAAATATGAAGGTAAATCTTCAAAAGAAATTGCCAAATCAGATAAAGCAGAATACAAGTCTTACTTAGCTCTTGAAAAAACTTTTGACATTGAATACAAAGAAATAGAAAAGAACTACATCTTCTTTAACACCATGCACGATCAGCAATCCACATTACTGAGAGAAATGGGTAAAAAAGAGCCTAGCTACAAAGAACTCGAAGCTTTTGAGCCTAACTCACCAGAAGCAAAACTCGCAAGATCAAATACTTTGAAATATTGTGCCGGAGGTATGATTGAACCTAAAGTTATTTTCACAGAAGTCAACAACCTCATCAAACATTTCGAAGCTCAATACAAATATCACTACAACCTTAAATTTGATCCAAGACCATTTGTTGGCGACGATTACCTTGATCCCAAAAACAACAAATACGGCAACAACGAAGTGGCTGGACCAGAGCCTGATCACGGCTCTCATGTTGGTGGTATAATTGGAGCTGTAAGGGACAACAATTTAGGAATGGACGGTATTTGCCCATTGGTACAATTAATGGTTTTAAGGGTTGTTCCGGATGGCGATGAAAGAGATAAAGATGTTGCTCTTGCTATTCGTTATGCTGTAGACAACGGTGCTAAAGTCATCAACATGAGTTTTGGCAAATCCTATGCTTTTAACAAAGCAGCGGTTGACGAAGCTGTTAAGTATGCCGAAAGCAAAGATGTACTCATTATACACGCAGCCGGCAATGATGGCAAAGACCTTGAAAGCAACAACAATTTCCCTTCTCCGTTTTATACCGATGGCAGCAATTGCAAAACATGGATAGAAGTTGGAGCCAGCAACATCGATCAAGCTCCTGCATCTTTTTCGAATTATGGCAGAAAAACAGTGAATGTTTTTGCTCCGGGTGTGCAAATCTATAGCACTACACCAGACAGCAATTATCAAAGATTTGACGGCACCAGCATGGCATCTCCGGTTGTAGCAGGTGTTGCTGCTTTAATTAGAGCATACTACCCCAACCTCACTGCCGTTCAAGTAAAACAAGCCATTGAATCAACTGTAATAAAACCAACAAAAAAATTCAAAAAACCCGGTTCAAGACGCAAAAAAACAAAATACAAGAAACTTTGCACCACTGCCGGTGTTGTTAACGCAGCCGCTGCATTAAAAGCTGCTTCGTTAATGAAGTAAATAAACATTAAGATCACATAACCTTCCGATACCTGTTTGACAGTTCTTTCGGAAGGTTTTTTTATACCCGATTATGAGAAAACCGGAATTACATCACAAACTTTCAAACCAGGAATTTCACAGTGGTAAAAACACTGAAATGGAATATGAGAACACCGCATTTGTCAATTGCACATTCACTGATGTTTCCGGCATTAGATTCACAGAGTGCTTTTTCGACACCTGCAATTTCAGCAATTGCAGATCCGATTCCAGTTCATTTCAAGAATGTGAATTCAAAGGAAGCAAATTAGCAGGCATGCATTTTGAAAACTGCTCCCCTCTCCTGTTTGAAGTCGAATTTGAACAGTGCATTTTGAACAACAGTTCGTTTTATGGGATGAAATTAAAAAAGATGCGATTTGACCATTGCAAGTTAAATGAAACAGATTTTACTAAAACAGATCTTTCTCAAGCCATTTTCAATGACTGTGATCTGATGAATGCAAAATTTGAAAACAGCAACTTAAACCAAGCTGATTTTGCGAGTTCATACAATTACACCGTCGACATCAATTCTTGCAATGTAAAGAAAGCAAAATTCTCTTTACAAGGTTTGCCCGGATTGCTCAATGGATATGGCATTGAAATCATTCAATGACCAAGCAAAATTAAGACTTAGCAACTAGTCGCCATCGATATCCTTCTTCAGTGATACCATCAAAATCGAAGCCATTTTTAGACAATACCCTTTGTGAAGCTATGTGCTCGGTAGGTGTATCTGCAACAATGTATTTTAAACCGGGAAGCCGCTCTCTTAAATCTTCAACAAGAGCCTTAACTGCTTCTGAAGCAAATCCATATCCTTCAAATCCATCGGCAATAAAATAACCGATCATCACCTCTCCATTTTCATTAGGCAAACCGGAAGTTCCAATACCTCCTACAATACACTTGTCTTTATTCTCAACAATAATCCTTTGTGTCAACCATTCTATATCTTCGGGAAATTGGTTGATCTTGGCCAAAAAATGAGCATCGATCATTTCATAAAATTGTTGCAAAAAAGATTCGTCAGTATTGAGTTTAAATTCATCGCATTTTAAACCCATGTACTCGGCTAAAGATGGCATACCCTCTTTCAACATCTCCAATTGCTCTTGATTGAGCGGAATTAGACTGATTCGGGTAGTTTTCAAAGTTTTCATTTTAATCATTTTCATAAGGTATCTAATTTTGATTTTAAACTATGAGCAATTATTCAGATAAACTATATAAATAAAGTTTGAACAAAATGCCCTCAATTACAAATGTAATACAATTCAAAAAAAAACTTTTCCTTTGTAAACGAATATGTCCAATTGGTTAATACTCATTATTGCAGGATTATGTGAAACTGCCTTTGCTGCATGTCTGGGCAAAGCCAAAAACAGCAATGGTCAAATGGCCAACCTTTGGTATGCACTCTTCGTTGTGTTCTTAATTGCCAGCATGGTTCTTTTAATAAAAGCCGTTAAAACCATACCACTTGGAACGGCTTATGCTGTGTGGACCGGCATAGGAGCCGTAGGTACAGCTGTCGTTGGTATACTGCTGTTCAATGAATCTTCCGACTGGTTGAGAATCCTTTTCATCTGCACTCTGGTTGCATCTATTGTTGGGTTAAAATATGTAAGCCATTGATAAAAATTAGCATCATATCTTTGATTTTGATATTGAGTCTCAATGTTGATGTACAAGCTCAAACTGCAGATTATTTTGACCTAAAAGACAGCTCACTGTCATTGGAC
>DASWYG010000027.1:0-12498 GCA_036405075.1 Bacteroidia bacterium
ACTGCTGCCTAAAGCCGAACCGTTGATAGAGCTATAGGTGTGGTCGAATAAATCTAAATTATAGGCAACTTTAATGAATGGGTTGATGCGTTTGGGAGACCAGTTTCTGGGTGTGTAATGTTGAGCCTGATGCAAAACAAATCCAAGTTTAAGCCTAAAAAATTGACTGCTTTGATAGGCTTGAAAACGATCGTCCAAATTTTCCAGATTGCCTAAACCAATTCCGGTATTGAAACTGATCCTTCTTTTGAGGTAAAAGTTCTTATCCAATTCATACAACCTTGAACGTCTTCCATTAGAGTTAACAGAATTGTTCAAAGAGGGAGGATCGAATCTCATGATTCCACGATTTAAACTCAAGTCTTTTCTTCCAAACAATTGCGCTTGGGCATTGAATGAAAAAACAAACAGCAATATGGTGATGATTAACTTCAAAATTTGATTTTGGATAGTTCTCTTTGGATATCTCTTGATTTGATATCGTCGCGTTTGTCATAGGATTTTTTTCCTTTTCCAACTCCAATGTCAAGTTTTAAAAACCCTCTTTCACCGGCATATAGTTTCAATGGGAATATAGCTGTTCCTTTGTCTTTTAATTTACTGGTGATTTTGCGCAGCTCTTGTTTGTTCAATAACAGTTTTCTGTTTCTGAGTGTATCATGTTGATTGAAACTGCCTTGCTTGAATTCACTGATGTGCATGTTTTTTATAAACAATTCACCACCCTCCATCATACAAAAAGCATCTGAAATATTGGCATTGCCAAGTCTTATACTTTTTACCTCAGTGCCTGTAAGAACAATACCCGCTGAAAACTTTACATCCGTATAGTATTCAAAATTGGCTTTCCTATTGATGATATTGACAGATTTATCACTCATTTATTCACTTCAAACTCTCAAACAGCAAATTTAACTTTTCTTTTTTAATTATTTTCTGCCCTGTTTCACATTCAGCAACAATACGATCTCCAACACTTACAATGACTTTGCAATCGATGATGTTCTTTTCCAATCGAATGATTTCTGCATTGAATTCGACTTCCTGACCAATTAACGCAGGTGATTTATGGGTAATGTTTAAAAATGTCCCAATACCTTCTTCATCCGGTTCTTTCATTTCTAAAACAAACAATCGACTGCTCCATTCAGCATCTCGGCCCAATGCAAAGGTCCCATAAACTTCATGCACAGCGCCACTTTCAAATTCAGCAATGTCTTGTCTGCCCACAGTTTTTTTAAACTGTTTTTGGTCGCCAATCTTGAAAATTGATTTCATGTTTCAAAACTAACCGAATTTATAACAATTGCATTAAGATTTCGCGAATGAACCTGTTTTTTTAGGTCCATTCATATTACCTTCGTAGCGTAATGAGCGAAAAGAAATTATTCCTACTCGATGGCATGGCCTTGATCTACAGAGCCTTCTTTGCTTTTAGCCAAAATCCAAGAATTACATCCAATGGATTGAATACTTCGGCTATGTTTGGATTTGTCAACACCCTTTTAGACATCATAAAAAATCAAAAACCTACACATTTGGCCTGTGTTTTTGATACCTCAGCCCCAACAGAAAGACACATAGTGTATGAACAGTATAAAGCACACAGAGAGGAAATGCCCGAAGACCTCAGTAAAAGTATTCCCTATATTTTTAAAATATTAGAATCTTTCAATATTCCTGTCATCACATTCGATGGTTATGAAGCAGATGACATCATTGGCACCATTGCAATTAGAGACGGAGCGCCTGATTGCAAAGTCTACATGATGACCCCGGACAAAGATTTCGGCCAATTGGTCAACGAAAATGTATTCATATTTAAACCGGCAAGATTGGGCAATGATTATGAGATCATGGGTGTACCGGAAGTGCTAAAAAAATGGGAGATCGAAGACATACATCAGGTGATTGACATACTCGCAATTTGGGGTGATGCCGTAGACAATATTCCGGGTATACCTGGTATGGGCGAAAAAACAGCTAAAAAACTCATTAAGGAATATGGTTCTCTCGAGAATATTTTGGCCAATACAGACAAATTCAAAGGGAAGCAACAAGAGAATTTGATCAATTTCAGAGATCAGGCTTTGCTATCAAAGCAATTGGCGACCATCAATACTCAAGTGCCCATTGATCACAATCTTGAAGATTATATCGTTAAAGACATCAACAGAGATGCCGTAAGAGAATTGTTTGCCGAATTGGAGTTCAGGCAATTGACCAAAAGAGTATTGGGAGAAGAAACACCTGCGCCGGAGAAATCAAATAAACCATCTAAACCAGCCTCTACTCAGGTTGATCTGTTCAATCAGAACCCTGTTGCAGCAGCAGCGTCCGATCCAATCGAAGCCATAGAGGAAGAACCTGAAATTGGCGAGGTTTTTAATACCATTGAAAACACCGAACACAACTACGAACTGATAGATACTGCCGAAGGCCGTCAAAAAGTTCTGGATGTGTTAATGGCTTCAAAAGAATTTTGTTTCGATACCGAGACCACCGGACTGGATGCCTTAAGTGCCGAAGCGCTTGGATTGGCCTTCTCTGTTAAAAAAGGAGAGGGGTATTATGTGAAGATCAACAGTCCTGAGGACATTCATTTCTTTAAACCTGCCTTAACAGGGCCAGCTTTAAAAATTGCTCAGAACTTGAAATACGACCTACAGATTCTAAAGAATTATGGGGTAGAAGTAAGTGAGCCGTTTTACGACACCATGTTGGCGCATTACCTGATCGAGCCGGATAAACGACACAATATGGATGAATTGTCCAGACAATATCTGAAATATGAACCGGTATCAATTGAAACCTTAATTGGTAAAAAAGGCAAAGGTCAATTGAGGATGTCGGATGTGGACATTGAGAAAGTGAAAGAATATGCTGCAGAAGATGCAGACATAACCCTTCAATTAAAAGCTTCATTGAACCCTTATTTGATCTCGAGAAATGCAAAAGATATTTTTGAAAAAATAGAATTGCCATTGGTGCCTGTTTTGGCAGATATGGAGCGCGAGGGCATAAGAGTAGATGCGGATTTTCTAAATCAATATTCGATCGAATTGTCATCCGAAATTGTTGAGATCGAAAAAAGAATATATGAGCAAGCAGGTGAGAAATTCAACATTGCCTCACCACTGCAATTGGGAAAAATTTTGTTCGATAAATTGCAATTGGACGAGAAAGCCAAAAAAACCAAAACAGGACAATATCAAACAGGTGAAGACGTATTGGTGAAGCTGGCCCACAAAAGCAGCATCGTGCAGGACATTTTGGATTTTAGAGGTTTGCAAAAATTGAAATCCACTTATGTAGATGCTTTGCCTGAATTGGTGAATCCAATTACGGGAAGAGTGCATACAACCTTTAACCAGGCAGTTGCGGCAACAGGACGCTTGAGTTCTACTAATCCTAATTTGCAGAACATACCTGTGAGAACCGAAAAGGGCAGAGAAGTAAGAAAAGCATTTATACCAAGAAATGAAGATTTTGTGATCGTTAGTGCGGATTATTCTCAAATCGAATTGAGGGTAATTGCCAGTATGAGCGAGGATGAAGGCATGATGGAAGCATTTGAGAAAAATCTCGACATTCACACTGCTACAGCTGCAAAGGTGTTTGGAGTGCCTTTAGAAGAAGTTAGCAAGGAACAACGCTATAAAGCCAAAAGTGTGAATTTTGGATTGATGTACGGTCAAGGTGCGTTTGGATTGGCCGAGAACTTAGGTGTCAGCAGAGGTGAAGCTAAAGACATCATAGACAATTATTTTGCACAATTCCCTAAAATTAAGTCCTACATGAACACTGTAATTGAATCGGCAAGAAGCAGAGGGTTTGTTGAGACATTGATGGGGCGCAGGAGGTATTTGAGAGACATCAATTCGGCCAACGCAACTGTTAGAAGTTTTGCTGAAAGGAACGCCATCAACGCGCCAATTCAGGGAACAGCAGCAGATATGATCAAATTGGCAATGATCAATGTTCAAGCCACTTTAAAGAAAATGAACTGTCAATCTAAAATGATTTTACAAGTACATGACGAGTTACTGTTTGATGTACATAAAAGTGAATTGGATAATCTAAAGGAAATCATAAAAGAAGAAATGCAAAAGGCTATGCCTTTGAAAGTACCGGTGATTGCAGAAGCCGGTCATGGACTGAATTGGCTTGAAGCACATTAGTTTTTTTTTATAATTCGTTTTTTTTGATTTATTTTTGTCTTAATGTTTAAGATAATTAATGTAGTTAGTCTATGTTTATTAATTATTTTAGATTCGAAAGCTCAAAACTCTTTCAAAACTAAAACTGAAATAATTGATAATCAAACGATTTGTTTAAAGTTAAAGGCTGGTGTACCTGTTTCTCAAATTCAACTTTTGGAAAGTGACATTGAATCCAAATTCAAAGTTGAAGTCACTGTTTTAAAGATGTTTGTCTCCCGTTTAAGCGGAGAATTGAGCAGAATTTACCAATTCAAACTGAACAGTTCCAAAGGTTCTGAAGCCATCCTTAGATCACTTGAAAAAAATGAATTTCTGGAATATGCCGAGTTTGCACCTGTTTTTCATGTCAATTCTGTGCCCAATGATTTAAGAAATGTACAGTGGAGTCTAAGAAAAATATCTGCCATACAAGCCTGGAACATAAGAGTTGGAGATCCGTCTATATTGATGGCAATAGTGGATGATGCAGTAGACATCAATCATGAAGATTTAAAACCGATCATTTACACCAATACTGGTGAGATACCGGGTAATAACAATGATGATGACAACAATGGATACATTGATGATGTGCATGGTTGGAATGCCACATACAGAATTCCCAATCCCAATCCGCCATTCCAAAATCGCAGAAATTATACCCACGGTACACATTGTGCCGGCATAGCAGGAGCTGCCACTAACAATGCTTTAGGCATCGCTTCTATTGGAAGTAATATCAGTATTTTGCCTGTTTCAACATCAGACAGTAGCAGTCCGGGTACAATTTACAATGGTTATGAAGGGATCGTTTATGCAGTAGACAACGGCGCCAGAGTGATCAGTTTGAGTTGGGGAAGTTCTTATTTCAGCAGAATTGGTAAAGATGTGGTTGCCGATGCAGTTTCGGCTGGAGCAATTCTCGTTGCCGCCGCAGGCAATAGCAATACCAATCTGGCAACCTATCCTGCCTCTTATGCAGGTGTTATTGCTGTTGGAGCAACCGATTCATTTGATCGGAAAGCCGCATTCTCGAATTATGGAACTTGGGTCGACATATTTGCTCCAGGTGTAGACATCTGGAGTTCGCTTACGGGAACGAATCAGAAATATGGTTACATGAGTGGCACATCGATGTCTTGTCCAATGGTAGCTGGTTTATGTGCTCTGATCTTATCTCAAAATGATCTACTGACTGCAGCACAGGTTGAAGCTTGTTTAAAATCCGGTGCAGATAACATCAACGGATTGAACCCCGGATATGGAGGACAATTGGGAGCAGGCAGAATCAACGCGTTCAAATCATTGAAATGCATCAAACCGTTGTTTGCTAATTTTAAATCAGATATCAAAAACATTTGCCCGGGAAATTCGATAACATTTACCAATAAAAGCAGTCAATCTGCAACTACATATTTATGGACAATTCCGGGTGCTGTGCCTTCAAGCTCTACCCTCAAGAATCCAACATTCACGTTCCCGGCCAATGGTCAATACACAGTCAAATTGTTGGTTAGCGATGGCACAAATAAAGATTCGGTAACTTTTACCAATTACATTCAAGTGGTAACGCCATCTGCAAAAATGATCAATGCTACGGTTAAAGTAAAACTGGATGAAAGTGCTTTTCTAGGAGTTGAATTAATTGGGACACCGCCTTTCAAAATAAAAGTAAGCGATGGCAGCAACATTTTAGATTTTTATAACATCAAAATGGAAAAATTTTATTTCGATGTTGCGCCTTCTGTTAACTCTAAATATTATTTACTTTCAATGTCTGATGCCATGTGTTCAGGACCAGTATCTGACACTGCTTATGTAGTAGTAGACACTACTGCAAAACAGAGTTCAGGTGGAACAGGTAATTCATGTGCTAATTTTGATTTGTACACCAAGACCTATGATTTTGGAAGTAAAGAGCAACCCTATTTCATATACACATTAAGGGATGGAAACATAGCCATTGCCGGACTTTCAGATAAAAAATTAATAGGAGGAGATGATATATTCTTAACCAAATTGAGGCCCGATGGAGCAGTTATTTGGACCAAGTATTATGGCACAACATCAAATGAGATTGGATACCCCATTAATATTTTTGATGACAAAGAATTTAACATTTACATCAGTGGGGCATCACTGATCCACAATCCAAATACTTCTTATTATTTCAAATTGGATTCGGCAGGTAATTCGATAGGGTGGACCAATAAACACAATGGAAATGGCGTTCAAGATCAGATCGCTAATGGGCTTGAGATGTCTAATGGTAATATTGTTTATGTGGGAACAAGTGCAATTACCAGTGATCAAGCCGGAAGCGCATTTATCAATACCAAATCGAATACAAGATTATGGGGGCGATCATTCGATACACCTGGCCAAACAGAACACAATATCATGGTTAAGGAGTTGTACAAGAAACTCTATGTATTGGGAAGAACTTCTTTTGGAGCCGGGGGATACGGCAGTTACCTGATGAAAATGGATTTAAGTGGAAATGTAATTTGGCAGAAGTACATCGATTATCCTTTTTATGATGCCGGAATATTTGAAACTGTTACTCATCAAAATTCCATTATGTCTGTACATTGGTTGTCTATCAATGGCAGTTCAAGATTTGGTTCCGAAGACATTGGTGTTTTTCATTGTGATACCAATGGCAATAAGATATGGTCAAAAATAATTGGTACTACCGCTAAAGATGATGCAGGTGGATTGGTTAGACTCGGAAACTACTATTATATATCAGGCATTACTTACGCTTATGATGTCGGTAAACCAAAAGTCTTTCTGATTAAAATGGATATCAATGCCAATATCATCTGGACAAAGGTGTATGGTGCAGCCGGTGAAAGATTGATCAAAACCCAACATTCAAATTTGATGACTGTAGGCAGTGACGGAAGTTTAAATATATTGGCTCAGAAAATGAACACAACTGATGATGTCATTTTGTTTAAAATTGACGAATGCGGCAATTCTAGTTGTCCATCAGTTGATGTAACATTTAACATAAGCACGGATAATACAAGTTTTTCAAATTCAAATTTTAAGGATTTAGGTTTGCTCTCTGTTAATGTAGCTGCCAATTCGGTTAGAACTTCTGGAAATGGCAGTACAATTTCTAACTATTGCCCACCGGTTAAAAATCAGGCTCCATGCGATGTGGTTCCGGTCATCAAATACAAAATGAATTGTATGTCAGATTCTGTGAAATTTACAGATTCGAGTTACAGTCCATCCAATCGCAAACTCAAAAATTACAAATGGGTGTTTCACGACAGCTCCATTATTTTTGGAAAGAATGTTGCTTTCAGATACCATAAAGCAGGTTCTTATGCAGTTAAACTGGTAGTGTTTTCCGATACACCCAATGCGTGCAGTGAAACCCAATCAATAGTAATAGATGTACAGGATAAACTGAAAGCAAATATCAGCGCAAGCACCACCAGTCAATGTATAGGAGATTCGGTCGATTTATCTGTGACCATTAATTGTGGTTTGGCTCCTTATACAATTCATTGGTTACCATCACAGTATTTTAAGCATTCAAACGCCACTTCTACCAGGGTTTCTGTACCCTCTGCCATGTACATCAAGTGTTTTGTGAGAGATGCCAATGGCGCAACAACCGAAGATTCGGTCCTTATAACTGTCAATACAGGTTGTTGTGCTTATATGCCGGATTTTAATCCAAGTGCTGAAAATATTTGTCTTGGAGAATCTATAAATTTTACTCAAAATCCATCATTCAATAACTCAAATTCTAAGTACGATGTTTATTTAAATGGAACTTATTTGGAAACCATCAATCAGAAGGATGTCAATGCTTATAAGCCATCCAAACCCGGATTATATAAAATTGTATTGGAGGTAAGTGGTAATTGCAAAAAGGGAACAACTGAAAGAGAATTTTATGTACATTCTTTACCTTTCGCAGATGCGGGAAGAGATACCATATTGTGTGAAACCGATACAATTGCGCTCGGGTTGCCGGCTTTGGCGCAACACATTTATGAATGGACCGGGGGAGGTTCGAACATCAGTGATTCATTGATTTCCAATCCTTATTTCATTGTGAAAGATGCTGCAAGATTGAACTTGAAGGTAACAGATAGAATGACAGGTTGTGTTGCGATCGATAGCATTGTTGTTGATTTTGGCAACAATCAGCTTGAATTGGGGAACGATACTGCTATTTGTGAGGGTGCTTGGTTGGATCTGGTGGCAGGGAATTTAAAGTTCAATACAAAGTATCTTTGGAACAATGGTAGTGTTAACCCTAAATTTAAAATCATTCAACCCGGGACATATTATGTTTCCAAAACCAATCAATGTGGAACTACTCAAGACACCATCGATGTTGGGTTCAAATTGTGTTTTTGTGAATTGATCATGCCAAATGCATTTTCTCCTGATGCCAATGCCATCAATGAGTATTTTCCAGAACATTACTTGGATACCACTATAGATATATTGATTTACAATCGCTGGGGTGAGAAGCTTTATGAAGCAGAAAATACTGCCATCGGTTGGGATGGTACATACAAAGGTGAGAGGGTACAACAAGATGTTTACTTGTACATTATCCGTTACAGAAATTGTAGGGGAAGGTATGTATACCTTAAAGGGACTTTTACTTTGTTGAGATGATTAAAATTTGAAGAGGTGTTTCATTTTACCGGATAAAAGTTCATTGAATTCATCAGAGACTTTTAATTTGTAAAGTGTAAAAATCAATAAACTGCCCATTACTGAAGTTTTTACTACTGAATCAAGAATTGGTCCATTTAGCCATGGACCAATAAAAGTTGAACAGATAAACAAACCCAACACCAATGCGATTCTAATTTGTCTTGAATCAAAAGGGTTGATGTTTAATTTGAATTGAAGCAAGATCAAATTACACAAATTCACGCAAAGCATCACCAGGATTGTACTGATGGCACCGCCAATGAGACCGAATTTCGAAATTAACACATAGTTGAAAAGAATGGAACTGACCGCAGCTACAACAATGCTGATGGCAGATAAAGAGTAAAATTTTGAATTGGTAATGATAGGGCTATTGCCACAAACCAAAGCATCGATCATTTTGCTGATACCTATATAAAAAACCACCCATTTTCCTTTTACATAAATTTCTCCTTTGGGCATCAATGCGTAAAGATTGTCGATGTTTAGCCAAATAAGAAAAAACAATATACCTGAGATTAAGAGTTGATTGGTGCCGTTTTTCTTATTGAGAGATTCTACTTCATCAAATTTTTCTTCTCTCATTAATTTAGAGATGATTGGATTAGCAATTTGAAGTATGGTCCTTTTAGGTACTTCAATAAATGTTGCCAGATAAAATCCAACACTGTAAATGGCAACCTCTGCCAGGTTCTCTCTGATACTTGAAATTAAAAACAAATCGATCTTTGGAACAACCAATGCTGCTATACCCGAAAAGAAGAGCAGTAAAGTAAATTTGAACACATCTTTTTTTAATTCCGGATTTTTTTTCAAAAAGTTCATGTCCGGTTTAAGGTTGATGGTAGTGAGTTTTGAAAGGAACCAAAGATTACCGCACAAAGCAATGAAATAAGCCGAAACGATCATCCACATAGAAGCATAAAAGCTGATGAACTTAAAGTAATAAAGCATACCGGCAATGATAATCAGGATTCTTGTGACCACTTCTCTCATGAAATTGGGTACTGTTATTCGGCCGTGATTGGCACAACTCACCTCTGTTACAGTTTGATAAAGGGTGATGAATATTAGAATCAATAACAATGGTAACAATGACTCATATTGAGCGGCTTTTGGATTGATGAAAGTGAAAAAATCGGTTCCAAAAAATGCCAAAACAATGATAAGTAATGCATAGCCAAACATGGGAAATGAAAATGCCCAAAAGAAGAACCCATGGTTTTTTTGGTCAGATGTTCTGAAAAATGGAAAGAAACGATTGATGCTATAGTGCGTACCAACCAATGAAAATGCAGATAAAACAGTTCCCAATTCTATGAATATTCTGATGGCACCGAGTTCCTCCGGTTCATAGAATTTAGGCTGAAGAAGATAAAGACTGACAAAACCCAGTACCAAACCAATATAATTGGATATTGAAGCTTTGAAGCCCTGCCGAATAATGACTCCCATTTAGACAACAAAAGTAATCATATTGTCATAAGAACCGATTTTAAAATAGTAAATTATGATGAATGATTGGTTTCATTCTATGTAAAATTAGAATTTAGTAGGTGTCAAAGAAATAAATTATTGAAGAACTTTCTGCTATTTTAGTTGATCCTGGAACTTGGAGTTTTTAATTTCGTACTTATATTTGTCAAAGTTTGAAAATTGGAATAATTGAAATTTGTGAAAAAGGGCATTACATGTTGTCTAATGCTTTAATTAAAACGTATTTGTCTGATCCGGCAAATACAGTTCATGTGTTTACCATACCGGAAGCGAAAAAGCTAATTGAAGAACAAGGAAATACAGATAGCAGGATCACTTACATTCTGATGGAAAATGATCATGATGTTTTGGGATTCCTGAATTCAAGTTCCAATTACCAATTGGATAGAATTCACCTGACCACTGTAGCTAAATACTTTAAGGCTTTTTATCAGTTTAAACCCAATTGTAAACTTTACTTTCATTTCCATAACATTGAATTGTGGTTTGTATCAGCATTCAAAATACAAGTCAATCGCCTTTGGAAGGTTTTTTCAAATTTCAATTCAGATGTTAAGATCATCCGTCAATTGAAATATTCGGCCAAAGATGTACTATGGGATTTTTATAGAAAGAAGTTTATAAGAAAGATCATTCACTCAGATTCGGTACCGGTCATATTAAGTGAAGCTCAGAGATTTCATTTGAGCAAGCACATGAGTATGAAAAACGCAGTCATTTTCCCAACCCTCATTTTCGAACCGGATACCCATCGTGATTTATCAGGAAACAATACCAAATTGAGGATTTGTGTTCCGGGCTCTGTCACACAGATAAGACGGGAGTATCACAAACTTCTGGATGTTATTGAGACAGATATTGAGTATTACAAGTCTAAGTACAGTTTCGATCTATTGGGCTTTGTGCCCGAGAACGAAGGCATGCTCTTGCAAAGAATAAAAGAGCTTATAATAAAAGGAGCGGATATCATTTGGTACGATCATTTTATCAGTGTTCAGAAATTTGATGAGGAATTGTTTAAATCGGATTTGATTTTAAGTAATATTTTACTGGGAGATGGAAATGGTGTTCAAAGCAAAGAAACAGCGGCAGTTTATCACATGATAAGAGGTGCCAAGCCGGGTATATTTCCGGAAAGTTTTCAATTGGATCCTGAATTTGAACCGTCTGTTATTAAATTTAAAGATTATCAATCACTCGATCAATTGTTTAGAAAACTGGCAGAAGACAAAGACGGAATTCAAACTTTAAAAAAAGCAGCTCAACATCTTTCAAAGGAAAATTCTCCGGCCGATTTGCTCAAAAGATTGGTAGAAGTAAGTGAAGCAGTTTAAATACTATGTAGTTGAATCACAGTTGATTCACTTTTTATCGCCAAAACGATGTTCATAGAATTTATTGTTCAGAAATATTGCGATATTTTTAATTTTCTATAAGAAAAGCTTCTGATTAAAACCCTATATTTGCTCAATTTTTAATTTTATTTATCCGTAATGTATAAGGAAATCAACAGTTGTAGAATTTGTGGCAATACACATCTCGAGTCATTGATCGTTTTAGGTGAACAAACATTAACCGGCGTTTTTCCAAAAGATAAATCGACCAAAATCACTTCCGGTCCTCTGGAATTGGTTAAATGTTATAGTCATGACGGCAAAGATGTTTGCGGTTTGGTACAATTGAAACATTCCTTCGACAGCAATGAAATGTACGGTGATAATTACGGTTATCGTTCAGGATTGAACCAATCTATGGTTAAACACCTTAGAGGCATAGTCTCTGAGATCACCAAATTGATTGAGTTGAATGAAGGAGATGTGATCATTGATATTGGTGGAAATGATAGCACTTTATTGCAGGCTTATCCTGCAGATAAAGGTTTGAACCTGATGGTCATCGACCCTACATCAAATAAATTCAAACAGTATTACCCTGCTCATATCAATAACACGGCTGATTTCTTTACAGCCGGCACTTACAATAAATTATTCGATAAAAAAGCTAAAGTCATTTCTTCCATTGCAATGTTTTATGACTTGGAAGCACCTCAAAATTTCGTAAAAGACATTTATGAAGTTTTGGATGACAATGGCATTTGGGT
>DASWYG010000028.1:0-4674 GCA_036405075.1 Bacteroidia bacterium
AAATATTGCACCACATTGTAATCATATCTTTCCAATGTAGCAAGGATATGCTTCAATACTGTAGTATTCAATTTCAGGTGAACTTCTAAATCGCCATTGTCTTCATGTTCGAAGATAAAAAACCCCAAGATTTTTGCATCGCTGTATTCGATGATTCGAGACAGATCACTCAGTGAATAATCTATTGGTTTGATACGTAAAACAATGATACTACCACCGGCTCTGATACTTAAACTCTGACTGATAGCCTGCACCACATCTCTTGTCTTTAATGTCCCCTGGTAAACCCCATGTTCGTCTAACACTGCCATTAACGACACATTGAGTTTTTTCAGATGGGTCAAGGCATTCAGTAAATGCTGATTGAGGGTAGCAAAAGGCAAGACCGTTGCATAAGGCTCAATTTCAGAAAGTAAGGTATTGCGCTCAAGGTCTTCAATGTCATCGTATGAAGCATAGTTGACAAGATGGCTGTTAAAAACCACAGGAAGAAGATCGACGTGTTGAGTACCCATTCTCTCAATGGCATCTCCCACTGTATTCAATGGGGTCAATGGCTCTATTTCGCCGGTGATGTACTTATCCGTTATCATTAGGTCAATACAAATATAGTATTTGTAGGTTCAATTGCAAGTTTCATGCCCTAAAACCATGGTATCAGTTTAAATTATGACAGAATTCTGAAAACTTATTACTTGATCTAAAGCACTAAAAACTGAAACACGAGGTTTTCCTTGATTTCCCTCTCAACAGATGGGAGATTTTCTTTCTCGCCTGCTTACCAAAACTGAATGCTTCCAAATTGCCAAATGCTATGCCAACAAAGAAATCAGCATCTTTCACATTCTGGGTATTGATGAAATTCATCAAACTGTTGGTTCCAAGATACAATGGTCCAAATCGAAGTGAAGTACCCATTCTAAGACTTCTGTAATCATATTCCAAAGCCAAAGGCAAAGAGAATTCGAAGAATCTGTACTCCCAGCGTGGCGATACCATCAAATAACTCTGGTAACGCATATTTTTAGACATCTTGTTCCTCAGACTTTGACTCCAGATACCGCCTACATAAAAGTTCTTTTTGATTTGAAAATCAGCTGTTGTCACCAAACGAGTTGGCAATCCCACACTGTAGTTGGCAACTCTTGAACTGTAATTAACAAATTGATTCATGAATGTATCCAGAGCCTGCTGATAGTCGCTGATACCGCTGTATCTGGAAGATGCCAAATTGACACCTACTCCTCCTTCAGCTATGCTGGCTTCTCGGATAACAGCATTCTTATAATTGATTTTCCCTATGTCCATGATGGAAACACCGATCTTGGAAAAATATCGTGTATGATTGGCTGCATAGACACCGTTACGTCTGTTGTCCTTTTTGTGAAACACGTAGGTCAATCCCAGATCAAGACCCATACCTTTACCCATTTTATCGCCATAAGTAACCAGTTGCATTTTTGTTGGTCCAAAATAAAGACTGTCACCATTGATGGTCTTGACATCTACATCACTTGAATTGAAGTGAAAGCCTTGAAAACCAAACTCCCTCTTGACACTGGCTCCGATCAACAAATGCCGTTTCCAATCCAATTTAATTTCTTTGGCCAAATTGAATCCTACTTCAGCTCGGCTGGTACCGGTGATTGCAAAACGGTCAAAATGATTGCTGCCATTGCTCTGAACATTGAACAATGAAAACGCTCCTTTAGCTGAGTCGAAACCATTGAAAGCCGCATGGGCCAATGCTTCATTTATTCTAACAGCCCTCAAAGCTGCAGAACCATGCGTGAAGAAACCAAGTCTCCAAGTTTTTATTTTTACAGATGCTGCGGGTCCATATACATCTGAACTCACTGTTGCCATTTTGTTGTTGCCATTCAATCGCTCATGTATCCAAGAATTGCTGAACATGGGATTACCACTTTCGGTTCTGTATATAGACGGAATGCGATTGGGGATGCGATATGCTGAATAAGGCAGATGCATACTCAGGTAATTGTTGTTTGCATTTACCCAGACACCTGCTAAATTCACGTGCCACAAATAAGCCGAATAGGCATGAAGTGAAGGATTGATGTATAATGAATGAACACCGCCGTAATTACCAAGTCCGATCTGCGAATGGAATTGACCTTGAACGTTGTTTAACACACAGACACAAATACAGAAGAATGTTATTTTTAATCTAAGTATTTGCATACTTACTTAAACGACATTTTCTAATAAAAGTTGCTTCTGAAAAACAAAAAATTATTTTAACCCTTAAGAGTCAACGATATCCGTTTTCTTTCAAAGTCTAGTTCCTTGACTTTTAAACTCAGTTTTTGCCCCAGTTTAACCACTTCTCCCGGACTTTTGATAAAAGTATGTGACATTTCTGAAAGATGTAAGAGTCCATTTTCTTTGATTCCTATATCGACAAATGCTCCAAAATTGGTTATATTGGTAATGACACCATTAATTTTCATGCCCACTTTCAGATCTGTCATTTGCCTAACGCTGTCATCGTAAACATCTTCCTTAAGCATTTCCCTTGGATCTAAACCGGGTTTGTCCAATTCCTTTAAAATATCATTGAATGTAAAATCTCCAATCTCTGCTTTGATATCTGTCATTGCAGCAAGTTTTTTCAAAGCTTCTTGATTGCCGATGATCTGTTCTAAGTCGACTCCGGCTTTTACAGCCATTTTCTTTACGATTCCATATTGTTCGGGATGCACAGCACTTCTATCCAAAGGCATTGGCGCATCCGGAATTCTCAAAAACCCTGCGCATTGTTCAAAGGCTTTATCGCCCAATCTGGCCACTTTCTTGAGTTCTGACCTGGATTTAAAATCACCTTTTTCATTTCTATACTGAATGATGTTTTTAGCCAGAACCGGGCCTAAACCAGACACACGACTTAAAAGCGCCTCCCCGGCAGTATTGAGATTTACCCCTACCCTGTTCACACAAACATCAACTGTTTCATCCAATGCTTTTTTCAATGCAGTTTGATTCACGTCGTGTTGATATTGACCTATGCCTAAACTTTTGGGATCTATCTTCACCAATTCTGCCAAAGGATCCATTAACCTTCTGCCAATACTCACCGCTCCCCTAACCGTAACATCCTGATCAGGGAATTCTTTACGCGCTATTTCAGACACTGAATAAACAGAAGCTCCATCTTCGTTGACCATAAACAAAGGCACCTCCGGCAAAGCTTTGCGAATAAAATCAGCAGTTTCTCTTCCGGCTGTTCCACTGCCAACAGCTATGGTTTCAATTTTATATTTGTCGACCAAACTTTTAATTTGAGCCAATGATCCTTGTTGCTCCGCCCCTGTATTAAAATACAAAACCGTATGGTACAATAAATTGCCATTTTCATTCAAGCAAACTGTTTTGCAGCCGGTTCTAATTCCGGGATCTACGGCCAATATGCGTTTAGTACCCAATGGAGATGAAAGCAACAATTGTTGCAAGTTATCAGCAAACACTTTGATGGCTTCTGTTTCAGCCCTCTCCAACATTTTCTGTTTCAGTTCATTTTCTAAACTCGGCAAGAGTAAACGTTTATAAGCGTCTTTAGTAATGTCCAACATAAAGTCTTCACAGGCAGAATCTCTTTTGATCCATTTACGATCAAGGGCTTCAAGCGTTTTACTTTCATCCGGCTCTATATTGATTTTTAAAAACCCTTCATCCATTGCCCTGATCACGGCCATTATTCTATGAGAAGGCACATTGGATGCTTTTTCGGAATAATTGAAATAATCGCGGTATTTCTCTCCTTCTTTTTCTTTGCCTTTGGCCACTTTGGTTTCTAAAATGGCATGCATTTCAAATCTCGATCTCAACATGGTTCTGGTATCCGCATCATCTGCGATCCATTGCGCCACTATGTCGCTGGCTCCATCAATTGCTTCATCTTCTGTTTTCACTTTGTCATTGAGATAGCGTTTAGAAATGTATTCGATATCGCGTTCTCTTTGAGACAATATGATCTTTGCCAAAGGTTCCAAACCCTTTTCCCTGGCCATATCAGCCCTTGTTTTTTTCCTTTGCTTATAAGGCAGATACAAATCTTCTAAGACATCTTTATCGAAACATGCATCGATCTTGGATTTCAATTCGGGCGTTAATTTGCCCTGAGATTCGATGCTCTCTAATACAAATTCCTTGCGTTTGATGATCTCATCATAGGCATCTGCCAGTTTAATGACCTCTATGATGGCCACTTCATCCATATTGCCTGTGGCATCTTTTCTGTACCTGGCTATGAATGCAACTGTAGAGCCTTCTTCATTTAAAGCTATAACTGCAGATATATGTCTTTCGTTCAGGCTTGTTGCCTGTTTGATGTATGCAATTTTATTCATTTCTTTTTCTTCTTTTTCTTTTTCTCAACCACCATTCCTACAAACTTCAACTCATCCAACAAAAACCATTTGTCTTTCATTTTTATGAATAATGCTGAATAGTGGTATTTGCGTTTCTTATTGTATTTAACGATCCAATGCACATAAGCATACTCCGGACCACCGGCATAACCCGTATCAATGTAAAACGAGTCGAGTACAGTTTTTTCCCAGTCAATTCCTGCTTTTTGTGTTTTATTTTGCATTTTCAGGTAATCAAACCTCAAGCCGTTCCAAAAAGAATTGTACATGGTGAATTTGGTGATCT
>DASWYG010000029.1:0-22807 GCA_036405075.1 Bacteroidia bacterium
CTCCAGGTAAATGATATAAAATGAATCTCGAATTGCTGTTTGGACCGCCTTTTCCTGTTGATTGCATGGCAGCTTTGGGGTCTTTTTGAAATAACAAAACAAACTCAGGTTCATTTATTACATGATCACTGTTTATATCAATTACCATTCGTTTGTACCATTTGTTTTGAATGCTCGAATATGGAATGATTGGTCTATACTTTACAATTTTTAATCCCAATAGAACCAATATTGACAATTCAACCGTCTTTGAAAAAATAACTGCCAAGGTTAATTTACCCCCTGAATCCCCATAAGAAAAGTAAGAACTCCATTCTAGCAAATATGCATTATTGAGAATGTCTGTAGGCGTGATACTGAAATATAGAGAAGGGTTGAAAAAAATCTCAATATTATCAATGCCAGAATGACTCAGTAAGATTGTTACAATATTAGAATCAATGAAAACATATATTGAACCAATGATCGTTAATAATTGCAGAAATTTTGTGTTTACTATTTTAAAAATCCTTGCATAAATCCTACAAACGTATGCAATGAAATATCCCATCAAAAATGTAATTACAAAACCCAAATAAACAAAAGGGTTGATTACTTGAAGTGCAGCGTATAAAAACGAAAATAAATGAAGTGTGATTAAACAGAAGAGAGTAAATAGAAGCAAATTGCTTCTGATTTCGACATTGGTTTCTTTGTAACTATCCTCAATTACCATTCAGCTCCAGGATACGCCCTCTGTAAGTATTGCATTTCTGCCAATACATAACCCAAATGCTCTGAATGGTAACCCTTTTTACCACCTTTTTGCATGTATTTGTTGTCAGGAATGGTCAATGTGGCTTCATTCATGATCTCTTTAACCTTCTCCATCCACAAGCTTTCTATGCCTTTTATATCGGCACCATAGCCCAAATTAAATGCAGTAGTTTCAGTTTCAGTAGGATTGAACATCTCTCCGGTAAATTCCCAAAGTTCATTCACCGCCTTCTGCATTTTAGCTTGGCTCAATTCTGTTCCATCTCCCAATCTGATCATCCACTCACTGCTCCACTTCATGTGATAAGTGGTTTCTTTTATGGTTTTTAAAGCGATCTCTTTTATTCGGGCATCTTTGCTTTCACTTAAAGCCAGATTCAAATAATAGTGAAAAACATCAAAGAAGAATTGTCTTACAATGGTAAAAGCCCAATCTGTATTCGGTTGTTCCACCAATAGTACATTGCGATATTGCATCACATCTCTTAAGAATGCAACGCTGTCTTCAGTAGATTTTTCTCCTTTTATGTCAGCTGCATATTGGTAAAAGCTTCTAGCTTCACCAATTAGATCCAAAGAGATATTGGTCAATGCGATGTCTTGTTCCAAAACGGGACCGTGTCCACACCATTCTGCATTTCTTTGACCAAGGATCATGCTGTTGTCTGCTAAATGCAGCACGTATTCAAATAGTTCCTTCTGTTCGCTCATCACATGTGGTTTAGTTCCTCAGGTAATACATAGAAAGTAGGGTGTCTGTATACTTTGTCATTGGCCGGATCAAACATAGATGCTTGCTCAGTTGGTTCGCTGGCATGCAAATTTTTGCTCTCAACTACCCAAATGCTAACACCTTCCATTCTGCGGGTGTATACATCTCTTGCATTTTCAATTGCCATTTCGGCATCTGAGGCGTGTAAACTGCCTACATGTTTGTGATTCAGTCCTTGTTTTGATCTGATAAATACCTCCCAAAGAGGCCATTCCTTATTGCTCATTTGATGTTATGCTGCTTCTGTCTTTTTGTTTTTTGCTGCTCTCTTCTCGGCATGTGCCAATGCGGCATCTCTTACCCAAGTGCCTTCTTCCCAGGCATCAACTCTTGTTTTTAAACGTTGTCTGTTGCATGGACCATTGCCTGCAACTACTTGGTTAAATTCTGTCCAATCTATTTCTCCGAAGTCGTAGTGTCCGCGACTTTCATTCCATTTTAAATCTTTATCGGGAATGGTCAATCCCAAAATTTCAGTCTGTGGCACACTGACATCAACAAATTTTTGTCTCAATTCATCGTTGCTGAAACGTTTGATTTTCCATTTCATGCTCATTGCGCTGTTAGGCGAATTTTCATCATTTGGTCCAAACATCATAATGCTGGGCCACCACCAACGGTTCAATGCATCTTGAGCCATTGCTTTTTGTTCAGGTGTGCCTTTTGCCAAGGTCAACATGATTTCATAGCCTTGCCTTTGGTGAAAACTTTCTTCTTTACATACCCTCACCATTGCTCTGGCATAAGGGCCATAACTGGTTCTGCACAATGGCACCTGATTCATGATGGCTGCACCATCTACCAACCAGCCAATTGCGCCAATATCAGCCCAGGTCAATGTGGGATAATTGAATATACTGCTGTATTTTGCTTTTCCGGTATGCAATTCATTCAGCATCTCGTCTCTGCTCATGCCCAAAGTTTCGGCTGCAGAATATAAATACAAACCATGACCGGCTTCATCTTGTACCTTAGCCAATAAAGCAACTTTTCGCCTCAAATTTGGAGCTCTTGTGATCCAATTTCCCTCCGGTAGCATACCAACAATCTCACTGTGAGCATGCTGAGATATTTGTCTCAACAAAGTTTTTCTGTATTTCTCAGGCATCCAATCGCGCGGTTCGATTTTGATCTCCTGATCAATTTTGTCCTGAAATTGGGCTTCTAGATTGATTTCCATGTAATTAGGGGGTATTAAATTGATTTTACAAATCTAACAATTAACAAGCCATTTTACAAGAAGTTTTGAACTTCCTCACTTATTTTTCAATTTTTCGCGGTTTCGATAGATAAAAAAAATGATTTCAATCAGTTTTTACCTTGTCCGAGATCAGTTAACCCCATTTTTAAGCCATATATTTTTGTGATTGATATAATTAATCAATTCAAAACCAACATCATCATGAAACCAAATAAAGTCGTTTTTGCAGCCCACGATTTCAGCCAAGCCTCTAAGAATGCTCTGGACATTGCAGCATCTCTTGCCATCATGAACGGATCTAAACTGTTCATCTATCACGTCGTATCAACCTCTGTGCTTACCGACGCAGAGACAGTTTACACCTATTCGCCTGAAAACGATATTAAAAATGCCTCTGCTCTTCTTAGACGTGGTATCACTTACCTCAAAAAACGTTTCCCCGGTTTATTGGTTGCATTTGAAGTTGATTATGGATTCTTGATCCCTTCAATTAGCTCGAAAATAGAAGAAATTAATCCATGGTTATCTGTGGTTGGCGTTAAAAAAAGAACTGGTCTCGACAAAGTGATATTCGGTGATGTTTGTACCTCTCTCATTGGAAAGGTTAAAACGCCTTTAATGGTGGTGCCACTCAATTATAAAGAAATAGATCTTAGAACTGTTGTGTATGGTTGGGACGGAATCAATACGGATGTTCATCAATTGAATGTACTCAAAGAAGTACTGGCTGCTAAACCTTCAAATGTGCTTGCAATAAACGTTTCTCATTATGATGAAAAAGTTCAGAAAAATGCAAGTTCATTTAAGTTCTCTTTGAAAAAATTGTTGCCGGGCCACCAAACAGATCTTAAAATGATTCAAGGACTTGACAGAGAAGTTGAATTTGAAAAAGCAGTTAAAAAAATTAAACCCGATTTATTGGTGGTATACGCCCATCATTACAATTTATGGCAAAGCATGTTTCATAAAAGATTTTCAAAATATGCTTTAAAATTTGCCCAATCACCTGTTTTAATCGTTTCTTAATCTTCTTTTCATGGTATCCCTTTCTCAACCTAAAACTGTTTCACCTGAAACTTTATTGGAATGCGTGCATTGCGGTTTGCCCTGCGATGACCATAAAATAGTAGAAAATGAACTTAATTTTTGTTGTTCCGGTTGCGCCGCAGTGTACCAATTGCTCAATGAAAATAATCTTTGTAAATACTATGAAGAGGGAAAAGGACTGACACCTGAATCGACTGAGAAAGGAGAATTTGATTACATAGATGAGCAAAATACAATGGATAAATTCACATTGTTTGCTCAAGGCAATAACATCCAATTCAAATTTTTGATTCCCGGTATGCATTGCAATTCTTGCATTTATTTGCTTGAACGACTTGAAAGATTCAATAAAGGGATCATTTCTTCAAGAGTCGATTTCTTCAATAAAGAATTGCTTGTTACCATCGATAAAAATTCAGTGAAGCTCTCTGAAATCATAGCTTTATTGTTTCATTTGGGATATAAACCCGATCTCACACTCTCAAATGATGCCGGAACTAAAAAATCTAAAATATCTAATCGTGCAATTAAAATAGGTATTGCAGGATTTTGTTTTGGTAACATCATGATGCTTAGTTTCCCTGAATACCTTGGACTTTCATTGGATGCAGGTAGTTTGGTACTTAAACGCTGGTTCGATTTCATTAGTCTGGGTCTCTCTTTACCTGTACTTTTTTATTCAGCTTCCGAGTTTTTTGAAAGTTCTTTCAAAGCCTTGCGTCAGAAGACCCTGAACATCGATCAACCAATTGCGTTGGCTGTGCTTGCAACTTTTTTGCGGAGTTTGTACGAATTGTTTGTCAATCACCAATCCGGATACTTCGATAGCATGACAGGTATCGTTTTTCTACTCTTAACCGGAAGATATTTTCAAGACCTTACATATCACTCACTGACTTTCGATAGAGACTATAAATCCTATTTTCCATTGTCTGCTCGTAAAATAGTTGATGGGATTTCAAAAGTGGTCAACATCCGCCAATTGAAAACCAATGATGTCATTGAATTGAGAAATGGAGAACTCTTGCCTGCAGATGCGCGTTTGATCAGTGATTTTGCTACTGTTGATTACAGTTTTATCACAGGTGAATCCAAACCCGTTGCACTTGGGAAAAACGAAAAAGTATATGCAGGTGCAAAAATAAGTGGCAATACCATACAGTTGGAGTTAATCGCTTCTACGGATAACAGCCGTTTGGTTAAACTATGGGCTGTTGAAAAACATGAAGACGATAAAGACAATTCGCTGACTGAAAAAATAAATTATTATTTCACATTTGGTCTGCTTGCTGTTGCTGCTTTTGCATTCATTTACCAATTCAATATGAATGGTTGGGAAGGTGCATTGAAATCTCTGACAAGCGTTCTAATTGTTGCTTGCCCTTGTATACTATTATTGGCCACAACATTTGCAAATGGGCATTTACTTAGAACTCTAAAAAGCAGGGGTATGTTTGTGAAAAATAAAAATACAATCACCAAATTGATCAATTGTGATACCATTGTATTTGACAAAACAGGCACACTGACCGACAATAAAAAATTTAAAATTCATAACCATACATCATTGACAGAATCTGAACTGGCCACTATTGGTGCACTTTGTTATCAATCTGTGCATCCTTATAGCGCAGCTGTTAGTGCAATATACAGGGACCATTCTGTCAACATTAAACCGGATGCTTTTCAAGATGTTGTTGGAAGTGGACTTCTTGGGAAATTCAATGGCAGAATATTCAAAATAGGCTCTTCGGCTTACTTGGGTGTTCAACAGCCTCTTGGTTTGAAGCACGGTGTGATGCATGTTGAAATAGATGGCGAATACAAAGGTTATTTTTTATTGGAACATACCATTCGCCCTGAAACCAATGACATCATTTCTAAACTTTGTGACGATGATTACCAGTTGTATTTATCGAGCGGAGACAATGAATTGAATAAAGAAATCATTGCATCGGCCTTTAAAGCAACATACATTCACCAAACGCCTGAAGATAAAGTCAAACTGATACAAAAATTGAAATCTGAAGGTAAAATTGTTTGTATGACCGGAGACGGATTGAATGATGCGCCGGCTTTGAAGGAAGCAGATATCGCAATGGCAGTTGCCGACAGTGAAAATTCTTTTTTCCCGGCTTGTGATGTTTTGATTACAGCACCTGCTTTATCAAAATTACCTGATTTACTTCGATTTGTTAAAGTGTCTAAATGGGTCATCATCATCAGTTTTGCATTCTCATTGGTATACAATGTGATTGGGCTCTATTATGCCATCACCGCGCAATTGTCTCCTTTAACTGCAGCCATCTTAATGCCTAGCAGTTCTTTCACCATGCTGATATTAACTTGGGTCTTGACATCGATCATTTCGGCAAGTGTATTAAAGGGTAAGACTGAGACATTGGCACTCAAAATCAACTGAGCCAAACCTTCGATTTTTCAAAATTTCAATTACGCTTGAAATGTAGTCATGAGCATATTAATGTATTGACTATCAATGTCTATTTTATTGAAAATTGTATAAAAAAATATTCAAAAACTGATCATAGTCATGCTGAATACTGACTGTGGTCATCAAGCTGACCCTTCAACTAAAATACTTTTGAACCATGGAAATAATGATATTACTCATAAGCGCAAGTCTGCTATTAGCATTGTTTTTCCTGTACCTGTTTATCAAGGCTACGCGTAAAGGTCAGTTCAATGACACCTACACGCCATCGGTTAGAATTCTGTTCGAAGACAAAGAAGAAATAAACAAATAATAACTCATCCTAAATAATATGAATAATAAAGAAACCTTTTATTACGACAACAAGATTGTTAAATGGTTTGCCTACGCAACCATGCTATGGGCAATCGTTGGTATGTTGGTCGGATTGCTGGCAGCATTCCAACTTGTTTTTCCAGCATTGAACTTTGATCTGGCACAAACCACATTTGGGCGCGTCAGACCGGTGCATACCAATGCCATCATCTTTGCATTTGTTGGAAATGGAATTTTCATGGGTGTTTACTACTCCTTGCAAAGGTTGTGTAAAGCCAGAATGTTCAGTGATACACTGTCTAAAATACATTTCTGGGGATGGCAACTCATCATCGTCTTAGCCGCTGTTACCCTATTGTCTGGTTACACCACCGGTAAAGAATATGCAGAGTTGGAATGGCCAATAGATATCCTTATCACCATTATTTGGGTGGTTTTTGGATGGAACATGTTTGGTACCATCATCAAAAGAAGAGAACGTCATTTGTATGTAGCCATTTGGTTTTACATCGCTACATTCGTAACAGTAGCCGTATTGCATTTGGTCAATTCATTTGAATTGCCATACAGCTGGATCAAAAGTTACAGTTGGTATGCAGGTATGCAAGATGCCCTGGTTCAGTGGTGGTATGGTCACAATGCAGTTGCATTTTTCTTAACCACTCCATATCTGGGATTGATGTATTACTTCTTGCCAAAAGCAGCTGATCGTCCTGTTTATTCTTATCGTCTTTCAATTATACACTTCTGGGCACTTATATTTTTATACATCTGGGCAGGTCCTCACCATTTGTTGTACACTTCTTTACCTGATTGGGCCCAATCTCTTGGAACCGTATTTTCATTCATGCTCATTGCTCCAAGTTGGGGTGGTATGATCAATGGTCTCCTAACATTGAGAGGTGTTTGGGACAAAGTAAGAGAAGATGTGGTACTTAAATTTATGGTGGTTGCTGTAACAGCTTATGGTATGGCCACCTTCGAAGGACCAATGCTTTCATTCAAAAACATCAATGCCATCGCTCACTTCACCGATTGGATCGTTGCTCACGTGCACGTTGGTGCCTTGGGTTGGAATGGTTTCCTAACTTTCGGTATCTTGTATTGGCTCATCCCTAGAATATTCAAAACTGAATTGTACAGTAAAAGTATGGCCAACACCCATTTCTGGTTAGGTACTCTCGGTATATTGTTATACGCTATTCCTATGTATTGGGCAGGTTGGACACAAAGTTTGATGTGGAAAGAATTCACTGACGATGGTTACATCAAATACCAATTCTTGGAAACAGTTGTAAGATTAAGACCTTTCTACATCTTACGCGGTATCGGTGGCTTGCTGTTCTTTATCGGTGCGATCTTGATGGTTTACAACTTGATCAAAACAGTTAAATCTGGTAAAGCAATGAATGATGAAGCTGCAGAAGCAGCTCCTTTGGAAGGCGAATATGTTCCTGTTCACAAAGAACATTGGCACCGTTGGGTTGAACGTAAACCGGTTCAATTGTTGGTGCTTTCATTAGTGGTCATACTTATTGGTGGTGCAGTTGAATTCATTCCTTCATTCCTTATTAAAAGCAATGTGCCTACCATCAGCAGTGTTAAACCATATACGCCGCTTGAATTGCAAGGTCGTGACATATATGTCAGAGAAGGTTGTTACACTTGCCACTCTCAAATGGTTAGACCATTCAGAAGCGAAACAGCCAGATATGGTGAATATTCTAAAGCAGGTGAATTTGTATATGATCATCCGTTCCAATGGGGCAGTAAACGTACAGGTCCGGATTTGGCCAGAGAAGGAACTCAGAAATTGAGGAAAAGCAACAGTTGGCATTTCAATCACTTGTATCTGCCATCTTCAACCTCTGAAGGGTCAGTAATGCCAAGTTACCCTTGGTTGTTTGAGAATGACATTGATATGGACATTACCGAAGCCAAAATTAAAGCCATGCAAACCCTTGGCGTGCCTTACGAAAAAGGTTATGAAAAAATGGCAAATGATGATTTGATGAAGCAAGCAAACGAAATAGTTGCTGATCTGTCAAAAGACAATATCAAAGCCATGCCGCAAAAAGAAATCATAGCCTTGATTGCTTACCTGCAAAGATTAGGTACCGACATCAGCGCTGAACCTCAAAATTCAAATAAATAACCAGGTACAAAATGAAATTCATACACTATCTCGAAAATATTTCAGGTGTCAGTATTTATCCTCTGACTTCACTGCTGATATTCTTTGTCTTCTTCATCGTTCTGCTCTGGTTTGTATTCAGAACCAATAAAGACTACTTGAAAAAGATTGAACAATTACCATTAGATAACAATAACCAATAATAAACATGATGAATAAAATTAAATATGGTCTGACCCTTTCATTGTCTTTGTTAACAATGTCAGTTTTTGCTCAGGCAACTGAAAAAGCCACTTCAGAACCTGAAAGTATAGGCAGTAATCCACTTTTCATTTCAATGGGCGTACTTACTGCAGTTCTCTTATTTGTTATTGTCATACTGGCAGGAGTACTTAAAACTTCGGTTAAAACCAAAGTGAGGGAAATAATCAATTCAAGAGCCCTTAGCCTAGCATTATTGCTAATGCCTGCAATTGGATCTTTTGCACAAAACGAAAAACCTGAGAGTTTATATGTTGATACCCCAATTGGTGGTATGCACCCTATGGCTTTCTATTCACTGTTTGTTGTCTTATTGCTTGAGTTATTTGTAATTCTTTGGTTGTGTCTCATGATTCTCAGGATCATCGTGAAACGCGAGGCCGCATCAGCAGCTGCAGCCAATGAACCAGCCAAAAAATCAGCATTCTCAACATTTATTTCCAGAAAAATCTTTGGAGTAAAACCGGTTGAGACTGATAAGGATGTTTTATTGGATCACGATTACGATGGCATTAAAGAATTGGACAATGATTTGCCACCTTGGTGGAAATATGGTTTCTATATGACCATCATCACTGGAATTATTTATTTAACAGGTTATCACATCACAGGTTCGTTCAAATTGCAAGCGCAAGAATACGAAACAGATATAGCCGAAGCAGAAGCTGCTGTTAATGCCTATAAAGCCAAAATGGCCCTCAATGTAGATGAAACAAATGCTGTCTTTTTAACCGAAGCCGATAAAATTGCTAAAGGAAAAGACATCTTCATGAAAAATTGTGTGGCTTGCCACGGCAATGCAGGTGAAGGTAAAATCGGGCCGAATTTAACAGATGAGTATTGGTTATATGGTGGTTCTGCAGGAGAGGTTTTCAAAACAGTAAAGTATGGTACCAATAAAGGTATGCAAGCCTGGAAAGAAAGTCTAAGTCCTGTAGACATGCAAAATGTGATCAGTTTCATTCATTCACTAAAAGGTACCAATCCTCCGAATGCCAAAGCAGCTGAAGGAAAACCATATACGGGAGAAGCAACAACAACAGTTAACGACTCAAGCGCAAATACACAAACATCAGCAGATTCTAGCAAATCTTTAGAAGTCAAACCATGAACAAGGATACCTTTGACGAACAGGAACATGTTGATCAGTCTTACCGAGATTCCATTGGAACCATAGGTAAAGATGGCAAAAGAAAATGGGTGTTTCCGATACAACCTAAAGGAAGACTCTATAACCTAAGGGGATTATTGTCGATCTTTTATTTGATCGTACTCTTTACATTGCCTTTCTTGAAAATGAATGGTCATCCTATGTTCCTGTTCAATGTCCTTGAAAGAAAGTTCATACTTTTCGGTTCCGTTTTCTGGCCCCAGGATCTTGTGATCTTTGGTATTGCCATGATTACCTTGATTCTATTTGTTATACTTTTTACGGTCGCATTTGGCAGAATCTTCTGTGGATGGGTCTGCCCTCAAACCATTTTTATGGAAATGGTGTTTAGAAAAATAGAGTATTGGATCGATGGCACTGCGTCTCAACAAATTAAATTGAAAAACAGTCCATGGACCAGTGAGAAAGTATTTAAAAGAACCCTTAAACATTTAGTGTTTTATGCCATTTCATTTCTCATCGCTAATACTTTTTTGGCGTATATAATTGGCGTAGATGAATTGTTTAAGATCATCACTGAGCCTGTCTCTCAGCATGTCAAAGGTTTGATCATGCTAATGATTTTCAGTGGTGTTTTCTACTTCGTTTTCGCTTGGTTCAGAGAGCAAGTATGCCTCATCGCTTGCCCTTATGGCCGTTTACAAGGCGTAATGTTGGATAAGAATTCCATTGTTGTGGCTTATGATTACAAAAGAGGTGAACCAAGAGGTAAAGTGAAAAAAGGGGAGGACCCTAAACTGAAAGGCGATTGTATTGATTGCGGTTTGTGCGTTAAGGTTTGTCCAACAGCTATAGACATCAGAAATGGTACTCAGTTGGAATGTGTCAATTGCACCGCTTGTATAGATGCCTGTGATGAAGTGATGGTAAAGATCGATAAACCCAAAGGATTGATCAGGTTTGCCAGCGAAAATGCCATCACCAAAGGTGTGTTCAATATTTTCAATTGGAGAACCAAAGCCTATTCTATCGTGTTGATCATTCTTTTAGGTGTTTTGATTACTTTGATCTCCAGTCGAGTCAATATTGAAACCACTGTGTTGCGTGCTCCGGGTTTGTTGTTTCAGAAAACCGATAGCAACCATTATTCTAATATTTATATGATGAAAACCATCAATAAAACCTACAAACCGGTTACTCTCAGATTGGTTGTAGTTGAACCGAAAGGTGCCGAAATTAAGTTGGTCGGTGACAGTGTCAGAATCAAACCTGAATCCAAATACGATGGCCAGTTTTTCATCATCCTGCCATCCAATCACATGACCGGACACAAAACAAAAGTCTTGATAGATGTTTATCAAGGTGACAAGAAACTGGAAAGGGTGAAAACAGCTTTCCTTGGACCAATTTATCAATAACAATTTTAACACTCTCAGATTATGAATTTCAAATATTTTATCATCGGAATCTACCTCACCTTTGTTGCAATGATTGTGATGATGGTGTTTAAAAGTTGCGGTCAGAAGATCGAACTTGAAACCAAAAATTATTACAATGAAGAGCTTAAGTTTCAAGAGCAGATAGATGCCAAACTAGCAGGAAATCCTTATGCTGATTCTTTTGCAGTAAAGGAGAAAAATGGTTTTATCGTGATTACACACCCAAGTTCTGTGTCAGCAGATTCAATTGTTCTGAATTTTCGTAAACCTGATAATGCCAACTCTGACAAAAGTTATAAGTTTATAGGCAACATGGTTGAACCACTTAAGTTAACTGATTTCAATAAGGGATTTTACGATTTAAAAATAAGGTCTTATAAATCAGGTAAACCTCTTTTGGTTGAAAAGAAAATCAAAATCTGATATGATCCTCAATGGACTTATATTTGGATTGATCTCAACTTTGCATTGTGCAGGTATGTGCGGCCCATTGGCCATGATGTTGCCCGGCAATGTGAGGTCAAACCGTATGCTTTATGCATCGGCCTACCAATTGGGCAGAATAGGCGTTTATGTTAGCATTGGCTTATTGGTTTTTAGTGTAGGGATGTCATTCAATTTGTTTAGAATGCAACAAGGACTATCCGTTGCATTAGGCGCTATAATGGTGGTGTTTGCCCTTATGTCTTTGTTCAAAATACAAGGACCTTCTTTCGTGAAAACTTCATTCTTGAAATTCTCAGGCTTGTATTCGAAATTGATTTCTAGAGGCAATTTGATTTCGGCCATTGGTTTGGGTATGCTCAATGGTTTGTTGCCTTGTGGTGCCATTTATGTGGCAGCAATGTATTGCACAACATTTACCAGTGCGTTTGATGCAAGTGCCTATATGTTTTTGTTTGGAGTAGGTACCATGCCGGTTTTTGTGGCGGCATGGATGATGGCATCAAAAAAGTTTTCTCTCAAATTAAAACCAATGTCTTATGCTTATCGTTTCTTGCCATTGATAGTTGGAACATTAATGGTGCTGAGAGGCATCAATCTTGGTATTCCTTACATCAGCCCCGAAATGAGTCAAGTCAATCATAAAACAGAAATTAAAAATTGTTGTAAACATTAACATGCATTCATTCAATCAAAACGAAATCCTTCATGGCATGTTTACAGATGCAACAGAAGGCATCATTGTGAGCAATTCCAATGGATTGATCATCATGTCGAATCCCAAAGCACTGCAAATGTTTGGATACGATGAATCTGCAATGCACAATTTGACCATTGAAGATCTTATTCCTATGCGCTACCGTGTGCAACATGTTGGTTACAGAGACAATTACAATAAAGCACCTTCACCCAGAAGTATGGGAGCGGGGCGCGACCTATTGGCTGTGAAACAGTCTGGAGAAGAATTCCCTGTTGAAATCAGTTTGAGCTATGTAAAATCAAATGAAGAATTGCTTATCGTGGCATTTGTAATTGATATTACAGAACGGAAACGCAAGGACGATGAACTGAAGCAAGCCAACGAATTGCTTAAAAAAACCGGCTTTCAATTGTCTAAACTCAATCAGGAACTGGAGCAAAAAGTTCAGGAACGTACCTTAGAATTGGCCGAAATGATTAGAAAATTAACGGAATCAAAAAAGGAAGTCGATCTTGCTCTGGAAAAAGAAAAGGAATTGAATAATTTGAAATCCCGTTTCATCAGTACAGCTTCTCACGAGTTCAGAACACCTTTGGCAACCATCATGTCATCAGTGTCTTTGGCCGGAAAATACGCCGAAACGATGGACAAAGAAAAAATGTTCAAACACATTGAAAGGGTTAAAAATTCAGTCAATCACCTGACCGATATTCTCAACGATTTTCTCTCATTAGATAAACTTGAAGAAGGCATAGTGGTAGCAAATCCGGAAAATATTTTCATCAACTCGGTGATCAATGAAATAATTGATGAAATGAAAGGCATTGCGAAAGCCGGACAAAAATTAATTTATTCAGGCTTGTTGAACAATGAACAGATATTCATTGACAAGAGAATACTCAAAAATATACTTTTGAACCTCATCAGTAATGCCATTAAATACTCAAATGAAAACACCTTGATTGAAATAAAAATAAGAAGAGATTATGATTTTCTTGAAATAGATATTAAAGATCAAGGTATCGGTATACCTACGAAAGACCAAAGTCACATTTTTGAACGTTTCTACAGAGCCAATAATATTGGTAATGTGCAAGGTACAGGACTGGGACTCAATATAGTTAGAAGATACGTAGACATATTAAAAGGAGAAATAAAATTCAAAAGTATTCCCGAAAAAGGAACTACTTTTACACTCAAATTCCCAATCTAAACATGGCAAACATTTTATTAATAGAAGACAACGATGATATGAGGGAGAATACCTCAGAAATACTGACCCTCGCCGGCCATCAAGTTGAAACTGCCAGCAATGGCAAAGAAGGGGTCATTAAGGCTCAATTGAAAACACCTGAACTCATCATTTGCGACATCATGATGCCTGAATTGGATGGATATGGCGTTTTGCACATGCTCAATAGAGATCCCAATACCAATCATATTCCGTTTATTTTTCTTACAGCCAAAGCCGATCGTTCTGATGTCAGAAAAGGAATGGAATTGGGTGCTGATGACTATGTTACCAAACCTTTTGATGATGTTGAATTGCTCAGTGCTGTTGATACCAGATTGAAAAAATCCAGTCTCTTTCAATCACATAATTTTACAAATTCAAACGAAGGTTTCGATCATTTTATTCGTCAGGTTAAAACCATTGAAGAGTTTACTAAAATAGACATCAACAACAAAACCAAACACTTCAAAAAGAAAGATACGATCTATTCTGAATCCAATTCACCATTGTACCTGTATTATATTGAAAAAGGAAAGGTAAAAACCCTCAAAAACAATAAACAAGACAAGGAATTGATCACAGGATTGTACAATGAAGGCGACTTTTTTGGTTATGTGTCATTGTTTGAAAATGAGGCGTATGAGGATGAAGCCATCGCAATGGAAGATTCCATCTTGAAACTGATTCCCAAAGATGATTTCTTTAAGCTCATCTACCAGAACAGAGATGTGGCCAATACTTTCATGAAATTGCTTAGCAAAGAAGTAAAAGAAAAAGAAGAGCGATTGCTGAAAATAGCCTATGACAGCGTTAGAAAGAAAGTATCCGAAAGTTTATTGCTTTTAAAAGAAAGATATGGGAAAGATGATGCTGAAAAGTTCAGTTTCCCTATCAGCAGGGAGGATCTTGCACATATTGCCGGTACAGCGACAGAAACCCTCATCAGAACCTTAACAGACTTCAGAGACGAAGGAATTGTAGACATTAAAGGTAGTACCATCACAATTGTCAATTTGGAAAAATTGCGATCGATGAAAAACTGATAATCAGAAACTTATTGAGATATTGGCCTAAATTTAATCAGGCATAAAAAAATGGAAACCGGGAGTTTCCATTTTTTTATTTGACAATATAAGCTTTCTTTTATGGTGCTAAACTAAAAGACTTTAATTTATTAATTCATAATATTCGACCACCCTGTTGGAAATTTAGGAAAAAGGGTTAATTCCTTAGATGAATGGAAATTTGAAATGAGGAAAATGTAACCTCCTTTGGGTTAAACCTTTAAAATTGAACGGTAAAAGGTAAAGTTTGCTGAGATGATCAAAGTAAATTCAATCGTTTGAATACAGAATCCCTGTATGTCTTGCCAATTGGAATGAACTTGTCGTAATAAGAAATACAGTTGTCTTCTATGTTTTTGATCTTATCAATGCGTATGATGAAAGATCTGTGCACCCTGATGAATTCACCTGTCGAAAATTTTTGTTCGATCGCATGCATGGTCGAATGAACCACAAATTTTTCTTTCTCAGTGTTCAAGGTCACATAATCACCTAAACCTTCAATCCATAAAATATCTGATTTGTTTACTTTCACGATCATGTTGCCCTTTTTAATGAAAATTGTATCGTTGTCAGAATGCTCCAATTTGTGTTTTTCTAACAATGCTTGGGCCTTCGATACTGCATTGATGAAACGCGGCAATGTGAAAGGTTTAACCAAATAATCCAATACATTTTGTTCGTAAGCTTCTAAGGCAAACTCTGTATGTGAAGTGGTTAATATGATCAATGGACGTGGTTGTTTAAGGGCTCGTATGAATTCCATGCCATTCAATTCAGGCATTTCAATATCGAGAAAAATAAGATCAACCGGGTTTGTATTAAGGAATGCAAGCGCCTGTATAGAGTCATTAAATGCGCTGAGAATCTGTAAATTTTCAATTTTGCCCGCAATTTGTTTAGTAGCCATTAATGCTATCTCGTTGTCGTCTATTATGATACTCTTTATCATCTCTATTGCTGGCTGTATGTATGTTCTAACAATTCTTTAAGTTTGGGTAAATAGCTATCCAAGGAAGTATCTATAGCCGAGAGTTTAACGAGCGTGTGCTCAGAAATAGAACCAGACTTCGCATCATTCATGATGGCCTTCAGATTGTCAGATATATCTTTAAAATCAAAAATATCTACCGAAGACTTCAATTTGTGTGAGATCTCAGTTATTTTGTTGAACTCATGTTCGTCAAATGCTCTGTGCAAATTTAACATTTCTTTTGGAACCTGATGAACAAAAAGTGAAATCATTTCTTTTTCAAAATCAGTATTACCATTTGATAAATCCATTAAATAACTGAGATCCATATCACTGGAACCCATTCCTGATAAATTGAAATCAGTTCTTTTTTCTGATTGTAACAGCAGACTTTCTATTTTTTTGAAAAGATCTTCCTGGTCAAATGGTTTAGAAATAAAATCATCCATACCCGCTTTCAAACACTTCTCCTTTTCGCCTAAAATAGAGTGAGCTGTCATTGCAATTATTGGGACACTCAATCCCAATTCTTCTCTTATGATCTCTGCAGTTTGATAACCATCCAATTCAGGCATTTGTATGTCCATTAAAATCAGATCATATCTGTTTTTCTTTAGCAATTCAAGTCCTAATGTGCCATTGTCTGCAATCTCTACATTGTATCCTTGATTGTTCAATACATTCTTGGCCAGTTTCTGATTCAATAAATTGTCTTCTATCAACAGAATCCTGTATTTGTAACTGTCATTAAATGACATAGATGATTTTCTGTCTTCTCTGTCTACAGGTTCGGTGCTGTAATCGAAGGTCAATTCAAAAGAAAATACAGATCCTTCACCTTCTTCTGATACCAAATTCAATTTTCCACCCATCAATTCCACAAGATTTTTTGAGATACTTAGTCCCAATCCTGTGCCTTCATATTTTCTATTGATCTCATTATTAACCTGATTGAATCGATCAAATATCTTTTCCTGTTTTTCAAATGGAATGCCTATTCCGGTGTCATCTACCGAAAATTTAATTGTACAATTTCCTGATCCTGATCTCACCAAGTCGGCATTTAAACTGACATTTCCAATTTCGGTGAATTTGATGGCATTGCCCACTAAGTTGATCAGAATTTGATTCAAGCGAATGTTGTCGCAATGTATCAGATTTGGAATGCCCTCATCTATATGTGTGTAGAAACTCAGGTTTTTATTGATGGCACTGAATTTCAACAAATCGTGTATGTTTCTGAACAATTCCCTCAAATCAGTTGGTGCTTCTTCAAAATTGATCACACCTGATTCAATCTTAGAAAAATCTAAAATGTCGTTGATGATGGCCAATAAGTTGCGAGCTGCTGTTTTTACCGAGTTTGCAAACTCCAATTGCTCTCTGTCAAGTTCACTTTGTTGCAACAATTGTGTGAATCCTAAAATGGCATTCATCGGCGTTCTGATCTCGTGACTCATATTGGTAAGGAACTGATCTTTTGATTTAACAGATTCTTCAGCCACTTTTTTTGCTTTGATCAGTTCGGCTTCAGCAGCTCTTCTTTCCAAATAAGAACCGATCTGCAAGCCCAAGGTTTCAAACATTTCCAATAGATTGCTGTCATTTTGATTGCGTTTAGTCGACAAGAACTCCATCACACCGGTTACTTCATTGTCTGAGACAATCGGAAATACCAGTGAAGAAAGCATCCCAACCTCCTCACAGGAGTTGATTCTGTTGAGCATGTGCTCTTCTTTAATGTCATCTACCCATCTTGGCCTTTTGTTGACCCAAACATATCCAACCAATCCTTCACCTTTGTTGAACTGGAAACTCTCACATTGCTTGATGAATGAACTGATGTCTTTGTAGGTGAATGGAACAACTGATTGTGCCAGCATTCGGTTGGTATTTCTGTCTATTCTCCAGTAAATACCTACGTCCCAACCTAAACTCAGACAAATTTGTTCACAGAGTTTTTTAATGCTCGGTACAAGTGGTGCATTCTCACTAAGCACTGAGATTAGAGCAGTTTCTAATTTCAAACGCTCTAAGGTTGATTTTTTTGCAGTGATGTCTTGTTGAATTGCCACATATTGATGGGGGCGTCCTTTTTTATCTGGGAAAGGAATGATCTGACAATCAACCCAATAGTAACGACCGTTTTTGTTTTTGTTTTTTATTTCACCATGCCACACTTCACCATTTTGTATGGTTTGCCACATTTCTTTGAAAAAAATATGAGAGTGGTAGCCGGAATTCAGTATTTTGTATGGTTGACCAAGTAATTCGGCTTTCAAATAGCCTGAACTGTTACAAAATTTATCATTGGCAAATTTGATGAATCCGTCGCGATCAGTAATGGCAACTTCTGCAGATTGATCAAGCGCAAATTTGTATGAGGCAAGATCGATTTCAGTTTGATTGACCTTGTCGTGAATGAGTTGATTCAGTTCAGTTTGAAGATTCTTATTTTGTTTCTTTAGTTTTAGAAGCAAAATGATTTGATCGGCAATGGTTTTTAAACCAGCAATTTGATCATGACTGAGTTGTTTGGGAAAGTTGTCGATAACACAAATGCAACCAATGTTGTGACCTTCGGGGGTTTTAAGAGGAAAACCTCCGAAATACCTGAAGTTTGGCTGTCCCAACACCATTCTGCTTTTACTCATTTCTGGATGTTGATAAGCATCCGGAATTTCGAAATAATTGTTTTGTCGCGAAAATTGTATGCAAAAATCAAAGTCGTTTTGCAAATCATACACTGTTAAACCGGTTTTGGCTTTGATGATGTGGCGCTGATCTTCATTGATGGAGAGCATTGCAACAGGACAATGAGTGATTTGAGCTGCGGCTTTTACAAGTGGTTCCAGTTCATGCTCAGGCATTTTTTCAAGAATGTTGAAATTGATCAACGATTCAAGCCTTTCCCTTTCATTCATGGGCATGGGTTGTGGAATGTTCTGATTCATTTGCATAAACAAAGCCTTAGACAAACATGAAGGGTAGGGGAACTAAAGCAGCTTCAAAAATAAGAGGGAAATATAGTGAAAAAATTTATAAATTTATCATTTGAATTTTAGTTATTTAAATATTTGAAGGCATAATAATAAAAAATTCGAAATTAAAAAACAGTATACTGTCAATTTATTGACATTTTATACCCTTTTTTGGATTGATTTTCGTTGAACCGATAATAGTCAGCACATTAACCTGTAGAACCCTCATTTTTCTTAAGTTCTGTCATCGATTTGTCATAATCATTTGTCTATAAAATTGACACTTTTTCCGATATAATAAATTCGTTTGTCGAAATAATGTTAAGCCTCTGTTATGTCAACTTATCTTCGTTACATAATTATTTTTTTTTAGCATTATGGATAAAAATTACAAAATCAAAACGACCTTACGGACGCTGCTAGCGGTTCTGTTCGTAGGGTTATTTGGTACAGCCTCAGCTCAGCTGTCGGGGACTTACTCCTTAGACAGTACGCTTGCAACCGGCGGTACAAACTTCAAAACGTGGATGAGTTTCAGAGATACCTTAGTGAAATACGGTGTCAATGGTGCTCTAACACTTAATGTTGTTACCGACCGCGTTGAAACTGTACAAATCTCTCTGCCGGCAATTACCGGCGCTTCTGCAACCAACACCATTACCATCAAAGGTAACAACAAAGTGTTGCAAGCAGCTAACTCAACAGACGGACTAATTTTATTTGATGGTATAGATTATCTGACCATTGATGGCTTGATCATTAGAAACACTGCAAATAGTGCGAATGTAAAATGTATCCGTGTTCAAAATGGATCAGATTACAACACCATCACAAATTGTGTTTTTGAATTTTCAACGTTGACTACAACATCAACTACATCAAGTGCGTTCATTTCTTACTCAGCTACTTCAAGCAGTTCCACAACTACCAGTGCAACCAATTTGGGCAGTTACAATTTGATTAGTAACAACATGTTTAGAACCACAAATGTGAACAGCCCGGGTCCTGCCTTTGCTATTGCAGTTCAAGGTCACAGTACCAACTACACATCTACAGCTCAAAACAATACAATCACCGGTAACACCATTCAGAACTTTTACTCAATGGGTATCAGAATTTACAATTCAAATGGTTTTCAAGTATTGAACAACGACGTTTCAAGAGCTAATGCCACTTCTAACAATTCTAATACTACCATTTATGGTATTTATGCTTACAATGCATACTCTGCAACCAGAGCAATTAAAATTGATGGTAACAATGTGCATGATATGCCTTATGTAGGTGCTACCTCAGCAGCATCTCCAACTACTGTTTATGGATTGTATTCATACAACATGTATGGTAACTCTACTTATAGATTTTCTATGAGTAACAACGTTATTAAGAAACTTAGAGCACTTACAAACATGTACTCTGCCTATAACTATTACAGTTATTTCTTCGATTTGATCGGAAATTTGGCAGATGACAATGACGTTACAGTTTCTACAACTTCCGGTCCATACAATTATGGTTTGTACAATGGTTACACATACAGCAGTTTCCGTTTCAATTCAAATACAGTTCAAAACTGTGATGGCGGTTACTACTTCTATGCTTTAACCACATACTACCCGCAATCTCCATCAGGTGTTACAGAAATGAATGACAACTTGATTCAAAACAACAACAATTCATACTACTACACCTACTACATCTATTCTTACTACGCACAATACTCAAATGCAACTTACCCATTACAAGTAAGAAGAAATACAGTTAAGAATAACTCTACCAACTACTATTATATGTATTGTATCGATGTTGAATATTACACAACATCTATCATTTCTGATAACGTGGTTGAAAATAACTACACCACCAACTACTATTACATTTATGCTATCCGTTCTTATTACTATGGTTATACCGAAATTTTAAGAAACACCATACGCAATAACTATAACAGTACGACTTTGGGTTATGTTTATGGTATCTATGATTATTACAATTACAAGACCATTATTGCAAGTAATTTGATGTATGGCAACAAAGGTTACTATGGTTTCTATGGTATTTACGCATACAACTACAACACAGCTGTTACCGGTAACATCAAACGTATTTACCAAAATACAATCATCAATGATGCATCAAGCAGTACTTATACAACATTCTATCATTACATGATGTACATTTACTACAATTATGATGCTGGTGTTCAAGTTGTGGGTAACGTTATCGATTGCAGAAATGGTTACTACGCTTATGTAAATTACTCATATAACAGTGGTAATGGTTATGCAGGCTGGGTATGGGATAAAAATACTTATCGCGTCACAAATGTCGGAACTCAAAACTGGTACACTGGTTCAACATTCAATTCATTTGCCGCTTGGGTTGCAGGTGGAGGATCGTTCATTGGTTCAGAAAATTATCTGGTAACCGATCACAACTTCACTGGAACTTATGCTTCCAACAAATTTGTGAGCCAAAACAATGTCCCAACTCAATCTTTTAATACAACTGATGTATATGGATTAGCCAGAAACCCATCTTCATCTGACAGAGGTGCTGTTGAAGGATTCCTTGATATTGCTCAAACCGCTAATACTTTTACTCCAAATGCTCCAATGTGTGCTGGTGGATTCATTACCCCAACAGTAACTTTCAAAAATAACTTCGTAGAAGCTGTTTCTAACTTCAAAGTTGGATGCACAGACAATGGGGTATTAAAATCAGTTGCAACACTTACCAGCAGCATTGCAGTAGGTGCTACAGGGGATGTAACATTTGCTCCTTTGCAATTCAGCCAATCAGGTGCTCATACAGTGAAATTCTTCTTATTGAATGCAGATGATTTGCCAAGCAACGATACCATGACTTTCACTTTCAATGTATTGAAAGCTCCAGGTGGCGCTACCTTGTCGCAAAACACTTCATTGTCTTCTCCATTTGCCAAATACATCACCACCGGTAAGCCAGACCTTACTTTCCCAACTGAGAAAATGGTATATGACTTAACTGCTCCAGGTACATTGAATTACAGCAATGGCGACTACAACACAAAATGGATTGGTTCAGTTACTGCTAAAACCATCAATGGTTTCAATGCTAACTCTACTGTTTCCTCATCTACAAGTGCGCCATTCAGAGTAACTTTGGATGCTCCAAAAGCTTGGGAAGACAGTACAATCGAATTGTCAATCAAAATCGTTGATTTGGTTACAGGTTGTGATACAGTATACAAACGCAAAGTGTTGATCGCTCCTAAAGCGGTTCCAAACGCTAAATTGCCTTCTGTATTCTGTGAAAAATCTGACTTGATCTTCGAAACTACTTCAACCGTTAGCAGTGGTACCATCGAATACGAATGGGATTTCGGTGATGGTACTCCAACTACTACTGAAGCCAGCCCATCTCACAATTACCCAACCTTTGGTCCTTATGTGGTAACTTTAAAAACCACTACCAATCCTCATGGTTTTGTAACAACAAAAACATTCAATATCAACGTAACAGAAGTACCGGTTGCTGCAATTATCAATACCAATGCCTGTGAAGGTACTGCTATTAAATTGAGAAACGGTACAGTATACGGTGGTTCAGGTGCTACTACTTATACTTGGGATCACGGTGATGGTTCTCCTTTGGTAATCACTTCAAGTGCTGCAGACAGATTCAAAACTTACGCAGTACCAGGTGGATACAAAGTAACCTTAATCGCTTCTGCCGATGGTTGCACAAACACAACTTCTAAAGTAGTTTACCAATTCTCAAGACCACTAGCAAGCTTTACCAAAGCTAAAGGTGATTGCTTGAATACTCAATTCAAATTCGCTAACAACTCTAGCATTTCACTTGGCCAAATGGGTTACCTTTGGGATTTTGATGATGCAGGTAACAAAGCAACTGTTAAAGAACCTTCTTATACATTTAAT
>DASWYG010000030.1:0-3497 GCA_036405075.1 Bacteroidia bacterium
CTCCAATGAAATAATTTGTATACGATTCGCATTCATTTTGACCTGAATAAATGGCTTTGGGGTTAGCTCCTAAAAAACGGATGTTTAAAGCATGGGCGTCAACAGTTCCTGAAAAATTGTTGCTGTGTTGTGCTTCTTTTACTTGATTAGAGTTGTAGAACAAATAGGTCAGTTCAGCATTTCTGACAAATAATTTACAAGCATTAAGTTCAGATTGAAACAGAATATCAGATTGCCATTGTCCCTTATTGGGTGTCAAACGAAACTCGGCACTCAAATTTAAAAACCAGAGCGAAAAAACAAAAAATGATATGGCAGGCTTCAACAATTTTCTCAAAAGCATTACGAATTTAAAACAAATAAATTGGATTTCTATACATTAGACGTATAATAGACGTGTAATGTTACCTGGCTCATGTCAATTTTCTGTCATGAATCAATTAATTTCGCGCCAATGTCAATAGACAAAGCCAAACTCAGGATCATTTTTTTCGGTACTCCCGATTTTGCAGTTGCTTCCCTCAAAGCAATTGTCTCAGCAGGCTACCAGGTAGTTGCAGTTGTTACTGCCCCTGATAAAGCTGCAGGAAGAGGTTACAATTTACAAAGTTCTGCGGTTAAAAAGGCAGGATTGGAAATGGGGCTAAAAGTGCTTCAACCGGAAAAGCTCAAATCACCTGAATTCATTCAGGAACTTCAGAATTTGAAAGCCGATATTCAAATCGTTATTGCCTTTAGAATGTTACCCGAACTGGTATGGAACATGCCTCCTATGGGCACTTTTAATCTGCATGCCAGCTATTTGCCCAATTACAGAGGCGCTGCTCCAATCAACAGAGCCATAATGGATGGCTGCAAAGAAACCGGCGTCAGCACCTTTTTCCTCAAACATGAAATCGATACAGGAAGCATCATTTTAAGGGAAAAAGTAGCTATTGGTGACAATGAAAATGCAGGCTCTTTACACGACAGACTGATGCTTACAGGAGCTGATCTGGTTGTAAAATCCTTGGATACGATATGTCAGGGAAATACAGAACTTATTGAGCAAGAAAAAGGTGAATTTCCTATTGCTCCTAAGATCTTCACAGAAGATTGCGAGATCAATTGGCATCAAAGTGCTGTAAAAATCCACAACATGATCAGAGGTTTGTCACCCTACCCTGCCGCATTCACAACATTTCACAACAAAAAGCTAAAAGTATTTGAATCTGAAATTACTGATATGATTTCAACACAAGCAGGCCACATTGAAATATTGGGTAAAGATCAATTGCTTGCCCACACCAATGATCGCATATTGCTATTGAAAGAGGTTCAATACGAAGGCAAGAAACGAATGAGTGTTAAAGACTTTATTAACGGTTTTAAACCTTAAAGTTTACTTCAACAGTTTTTCAATATTTTCGATGATCTCGGGAGTATACCAATTGATCCCTTCAACTTTTTTAATGCTCACCTGAGCATCTTTTCCGTAAAGTACAGTGGTTGGAAAAGCTTTTACACCCAAATCACTTTTTAAGGCTTCATTGGTGTGAAAATACTCCAATTCGACCCCATAAATTTCGGTAAACCTTTTGATCTTTTCTTCTGGTTCATCGCTAACCATTAAGATTCTTAATTTGTCTTTGCCAAAATGCTTGATCAATTGTACCAATTGTGGTTGTTCTTTGATACAGTCTTTGCACCAAGTTTGAAAATATGAGATGATGAACACTTTTCCTTTTAATTCGGAAGCATCTAAAACTTTACCATCAGAAGAAATTAATACCGGTATTTCAGGTGCAGAAATTTTTCTGTAATGTCTGATAAGAAAAAATGAGAGAATAAGGGCCAACACAAATGACCAAAGCAACATCGATTTTATTTTCACCTTGCAAATATAATTAATTGTTGCAACAAAGGTTATAGACTCAAATGATACTGTCATTTCACAAGATGAAGGTCCTGAAATACAGTTGCTCCAATCAAGTCAATTTTTCATCGAATTGTTGATGTGGTTTGTTACATTTCACATATTTTGCGGCAAATTTTCATGTTTATGATCAAATCACTTTCCACATTGTTACTCAGCGTTTCGATGATTGGTACACAGGTTTCCTTCGCACAAAGAAGGGATAAAAATCCACCTGCTCCTGAAGCACCGAAACCCGCAACACCTGCTCAGGCAACTATTGCCGAAAAAACCAAGAAGGCTAAAAGAATTCCGGGCTTATTTACTTTATACAGAGATACAACAACCGGTTCTCTAATGATGTTGATCAAGAAAGACCAATTCGAAAAAGAATTCATTTATTTCAGTTACATAGAAAACGGTAATACAACTACTGGTCACAACAAAGGCACATTCAGAGACAATAAAGTTTTTACAATAGGTAAGTATTTCAATCAAATCGAATTTACCACTGTCAATACCAACTTTTATTTCGATCCTTCAAATGCCATTTCAAAAGCTTCGGATGCCAATATTTCAAGAGCTGTAATGGTGAGTGAGAAGATCATTGCTTTTGATGAAGCGAAAGGTGAATATTTAATTGAAGCTGACAATATTTTCTTAACCGAATCTTTGTATCAGATCAAACGTTCTTCCGGCGTCCAAATTGGTATGCCTTCTTTCAATTTAGGTGCTTTGAGTAAAAGCAAAACCAGATACGACAATGTTAGAAATTATCCGGAAAACACTGACATCATTGTTAGATATGTTTATGATGACCCTTCTTCAAGAGGTAGCAACAGTGAAGCCATTACCGATGGCCGATACATGGAAGTGATGCTTCAGCACAGTTTCATTGAGATGCCTCAAAATGATTTCAAACCTAGAATGGATGATCCCAGAATTGGTTATTTCACAACTCAAGTGAATGACATGACCACTACAGCTTCCATCAATTACAGAGACATGATCCACAAATGGAATCTGGTTAAAAAAGACCCTAATGCAGCGCTTTCAGAACCGGTTAAACCCATTGTATGGTGGATAGAAAACACCACCCCTAAAGAATTCAGACCGGTAATAAAAGAAGCCATATTGCAGTGGAACATTGCATTTGAAAAAGCAGGATTTAAAAATGCTGTTCAAATATTTGAACAACCTGACACCGCAACTTGGGATGCCGGAGATATTCGTTACAATGTATTGAGATGGACCAGCAGTCCGGAGCCTCCATTTGGTGGATATGGACCAAGTTTTGTCAACCCAAGAACAGGAGAAATTCTGGGAGCAGATATCATGTTGGAATGGATATTTGTGACCAATCGTTTGAAATCTCAAAGGGTATTCGATCAAGCAGGATTAGAATGGCTAACAGATCTTAAAGAACTTGAACACCACGATGTACACGGTTGCGAAGCCGGTGACCACATGCATTTGCAGAATTTATTGGGTCTTGAGATTTTAGCTTCTACAAACGCTTCACAGGCACGTATAGATTCTTTTATTCACCAATCACTTTACTATTTGATCTTACATGAAGTTGGACATACCCTTGGTTTAAATC
>DASWYG010000031.1:0-2439 GCA_036405075.1 Bacteroidia bacterium
CAGCAAATGCTGACACCTGAATTGCCTATTTTACCATAAATATCAGGACGAATATGAGGATCATTGCCATACAATGTCACACTGTCAAAAGCAGTTGAAAGTCGTTTTGCAGGCATTCCCAGACTCACATAATGGAAACGACGGTTGGTCCTTTCCGGTCCACCTTCACCGGCAAACATTCTGGTTGGATCTTCACCTTCTCTTTTAAAAGGATAGATACCTGCAGTATATGGAAACTCACCGGGCACATTTTCTTGTAATTGCCATTTCAAACGATCGCCCCAGGCTTTGAATTTAGGCATTGCCACTTTTGCAATCTTGGTATGGCTCAAACTCTCGGTATGCGTCTTGATCCTGATTTCTTTGTCTCTAACTTTAAAAATATAGTCTTCATTCTTGTACTTTTCAGCCAAGGTGTCCCAATTGTTGATGAGGTCTTTGTTTTCTGGATCGAGTTTTCTCTCCAATTTTACGATTTCCTCTTCGATTGCGGCAATCAGGTTGTTGTTTGACATGTTTGTGCTAGACATATTGAAATGAAAGGCAAAAATAGTGATTTAGCCACAATCATTAAAATTTTACTGTTTCTCAACCATTGGTCGCATTTATAAATAAATATTTTACCCTGATTTTAAAGTTTTCCACATGAAAATCAAAAAAATACAGAAAATTCGGATTATCAGGCCAATAAAATGGTGACAATTTCGTTTGTATTTTTATCTTTGCAAACTTATGTCACGCGTAATAGTCTCATTATCAGTGGTTTTTGGTATTTTTTGCTTATCATCGTTCAAATTAGTGGACGATGAGAGGAACTCCCTCGCAAAAACGCCTGAAATTGCGGCATCTGAAGCCGTTGCAAGTGTGTGTGATCAACAGTTGTTTGAGTATTTCTACACATCGTCAGAAAGATTCAAACTCTATTGCGATTCTGCTTACAAAAGCCTTTTTACCGAGCAAAACCGACCAACCCGTAAAGTTTTTGACTTTGCAATGAAAGGTTATGCTTATTGCCTCAGTCAAAACCTTCTGTCGCGTTCCGAAATTCTCACTTTTATCGATTATTCGCTTTCATCCAATAAAAAAAGGATGTGGGTATTGGATCTTAAACAAATGAAAGTCGTATTTCACGAGTTAGTAGCTCATGGCAGAAACTCAGGTCTCGAATTTGCCAAAAAATTCTCCAATACCACCAATTCGTTTCAATCCAGTCTGGGCTTTTTTGTTACAGGTGAAATTTATGATGGTAAGCACAATACCTCCATTAAAATGAATGGTATTGAAAAGAAATTCAATGGCAAAGCATTAGACAGAGGCATAGTGATTCACGGTGCAGATTATGTCAGTGAAGATTTCATCAGAAGCAATCAACGACTGGGAAGAAGCTTGGGTTGTCCTGCTGTTTCTGAAGATGTCATTTCCGATTTGTCATCTACGATTGCTGGCGGAACATGCATTTTCTCTTATTTTCCGAACAAAACCTATCTCAAAACATCCAGAATACTCAATTCTGACGTAGTTTTTTCAAGATCACTCTGATTTGAACAGTTGCTTTTGAGCTATTAGAAGTCCATCTGCTGATCTGACAGTTATCCAGTACAAACCTGCTTTTAAATGAGCAGTTTCAATTGGTGCATTGCCCAAAACTTGAGTGTTGATGACGGTTTTGCCAGAGGCATCAATAACAATAACTGTAGAACCAGTTGCAACATCAATGTTTAAATTTTGATTGAACGGATTGGGATAGATTTCAAAGTCATTTGCTTCAGATCGAACAATGCTGTTTTTATGAGCAGCACCGGTCAACCAGCCTATTGCTGTTAATACTGTATCTTTTGGGTAATAAACGTATTGCATCACAGGCACACCGTAAGATGCAGAATTGGTCCAGTATTTAATGTGATAAATGGAATCGGGTAGAGGAATAAATATATTAAAATGATCAACTACTTTTTGGGGAGCCAATACCCATTTCTGATTGGCATACATTTCAACAACCTGACGATTGGTCTTAAGCAATTTCTGTTGCAAACAGTTGAAGTTGCCCAATGGTGTTGATAGTTGACCCCAGCCGGAAATGACCGAATTGGCGTCTGATCTGTTTATGATTCTAATGGAATCAATAAATGGCAGTGGTCCGGCAGTATCAATGTCAATGTTTGCATTTAATACTGAACCGATAAAAAAACCTGAATCTATGAACTTAGACTGATAAGTACTTGGGAATTTCAAAGAGGTAATGCTGAGTCTGTATATGTTTTCGGTACTCATGGTGCTGGCATAATGACCAAGATCAAGTAAAGCATTGCTGCTCAACATTTGAAAATAAACATCGCTGGTATCGCTGTATGCAATGTGTGCTCTATTGGCAACAGGAAAATAGGTATTGCCCTTGTACCAGGCAGGCATGCCATATCTGCTGCTGTCTTTTACATTTGA
>DASWYG010000032.1:0-2278 GCA_036405075.1 Bacteroidia bacterium
CCTTCTTCAACATTGTGTACAATGAACAGGTAACTTTTGCATGGATGTGCCCCAACAATGTTATACATGGTGCTGCATACTTTGGTGAGGTCGGTTTTAAATGTATTGTAATCACAATTGTTTTTACCCACCATGGCTACAGTGTGTTTTACACCTGCCACTTCAAATTCTATGAGGTCGTGATTGCCAATTTCAACCGGAGAGTCGATCAATTCATCTAAGTTGGAATATGAGAATGTGCGATCATTAACTTGAGGTAAAGTACATGATATCTTTTTCCAGATATCTGGAAATACAAATGAAAGATTGCCTTTTTGATTTTGAGGGTCAGCATACATCAACACGCTGCTGAAAATGAGAAAAGCATGATCGTTACTGATAAAGGATGTTCTCACGGAACTTTCATAACAATAGATATCGTATTCTATCTGAATGACAGCTGTTTTAGAAACGGGTTTAAATGACCAGGTACTTTTATCTGTTTTGTTGATGCTTATCGGTTTTCCATCAGCGAAGGCTTTAACCTGATCAATGTTTCTTTCAAATTCACGGATCATATAACTGCCGGGTGCCCATACTGGCATTTTAACGTTGGTGATTTTTCCGCCATGATCTTTGATTTCAAGACTTACTTTGGCGTAATGCGAATTGGGGTTTTTGATGTCAAGGGTATAATTGACTGTACTGCCATTGGATGATTTCATGATGATGAGACTGAGTAGTAAAAGTAATTTCCTCATAGCTGCAAATATGGATGAAAACCCTTGTATAGACAAATGAAAATAGGAGAGGTATATAACAAAAATAGCCCGCGAAGCGGGCTATAATCTCTAGAGTTTGTGTATTTGTATTTGTGTGTGTGTCTTGGATAAGGTGGCTATGCGCTGAGTCCTATAATGAACAGTGCGCAATAAGCCAATGCCAGAACCACAGTACCGAAAACGGCTGAAGCTTTGTGGTAAGGCATTAAATAAGGTTTGGTTTCATACTCAGAAAAATCGAATTGAGCACTTTGATTGTAGTCAAAGGCGTTCATTTTGTTGTCGATCGGAAAGGTTCCGGTCATTTTAACTTCGTTTGTTCTTTGCATGGCCATTTGTTTTTTTTAGTGGACTCTTTTTTAGGGTTTTAATACTTAATGTGTATAAATACTCAATCGTTTTAAATACCCTATACCCAAATATATAGGTCAATCTTATATCAGAAACATTTTTTTAAAATTTCTTCAAAAAATAATGTATATTATTGATTTACAGTGAAATAAAATTTTAGCCCAAACACAATATTTGATGGTTTTCTTCGAAATATCCCCCATGCCAAAAATATTTTAGCACTCTTGTATTGCAAATCGTGATTTTTTAGGAATGTTAATTTAATATTTACCTATAATTAAAATAAATATGTTTTTACTCCGTAGATATAAAGGTATTTTACCCCACTCTGTTCGTTTTTATTCGAACTTTATAAATGAAAGATCACTTATGCTTTTTTCTTTAACAAGAAAAAACAAAATAAAGAGATGATACATCATTTGTGATCCAAAAGATGCATGAACATTTTTAACAAGGACTTTATCAGAATAATCAAGCAATGATAGCTTTCGATCTGATTGAATCTTTGAAGAATTAACTGATCGTGTTTGATTTTGTTCTTTAAACCAAATAAAAATAGCCCGCTTGTGGGCGGGCTATAGTCGTTAGAGTGTATTTTGTGTATTTGTGTGTGTGTCTATGTGTGTGTAAAAAGGAAAGTAGGGTTTATAGATCAAGACTTTGTACCGTCTCGATGTTTGCTTTTTCTATTTGATTGTTCATCTTTACCGGACTTAAACTTGAAGCTTCCAATTCGTTCAAAAGGAAAAATGTCAAAATGAGTAAAACGATGATTGACTTCAACATCAAAATCTCAGTGATGTAAAATCCTTTTTTGGCAGGTTTTGAAACCTGTACTTGCTGATTTGAAATTGAGTTGTTCATATTATTTCTATTTATTTTTTTGGTTGGTATTTTTACTTAATATGTATTAAAACTTAAGTTCTTTTACCGTGCTATACTCAAATATAAAAAACCTTTAATTCAAATTCAGACTTAGTTCAAATTATCCTAAAAAAAATTGTAAGTGACTGAAATTTAATTAGAAAAATTTCTACGTCAACGCAATCTATGCATCATATCAATGTCTTTTTGATTCCCTGTTTTTGTCCTTGATGCCATTTTCTTCTCATGCTCGAACTTTACCTCATGCAATATTTTAACAGTTGTTTGTTTGATAAAATATA
>DASWYG010000033.1:0-16728 GCA_036405075.1 Bacteroidia bacterium
CTGTATAGATCTGATCGAAGTCCCCATCTTTGTCTGTATCACCATTCAAATTGGTTACCCTCAATCTGCCCAAGTTGTATGTTTCTTTCAACATTGCAGCTTGAGGATATGAGGCAGAATCCAATTTGTAAGTGCTGGCACCAACTGTAGTTCTCTCATTCAATGCACTGTATTCCTTTTCATCTCCTTCATTGGCTGTTACAATGTAGTTGACACCACCTTTGTTAAACGTTGCCACAGCATCCGGAATATAAAAAGATTTGATTGGCCATGATGAGATCAATACATTCTGATTGTTGTCAGATGCATCCAAACCATTTCCAGAAGCCGACCAATCTTTAGTTCCCAATGCCCACACCGAAGTGATGGTATTGGTCTGCAAATCCAATTCAGCTATCGCATTGTTTTCTTGCAATGTGATGTAAGCTTTTTTGCTATCAGAACTTACGGCGATGTATTCAGGTTCGAAATCCTGAGCAAGTGTAGATGCTGAAAACAGCTTTCTGACACCTGAGTTGATCAATGAACTTTCTTGTGAATTAAATGCAGTGAAAGCTGCTGTGTTAACATTTGATTGAGTTAAATTGGCTACACCTCCACTGATGTCAATAACACTTACAGAACCTTCCGGATCAACTGTATAATCGGCACTCGGTTGACCTTCATTTGCTGTAAGTACTTTTTTACCATCCGGAGTAAATGTGATCATATCCGGCAATGCACCAACAGTAACATCCTTGATATAGTCTCCATTGGTGTTAAAAAATATCACTTTACCATTCAATTGCTCATTTACATTTGGTGAAGCTACGGCAACAATGCCGTTTTTAATGGTAACACTGGTTATGCCACCATAAACACTCATGTCTATGGATTTAATTTTTTTGATGGCCGCTGGATTTGAAAAATCAGCAATATCCAAACGCTTTTCAATAGCACTGGTCATAAATATTCTTTTAGAGATCGAATCATAAGCCACTATTTCACAAGTACTTCCGGCACTATCCGGTTTGTAACTGCCAAGGTGTTTCAACTCCAATTCTTTATTTGCCGATGGTGCCAGTTTATCATTGTCTTTGATGTATACAGTCAACAAAGTTTTACCCTCTATGGCTATGCCATTTGCATTGCTCAATTCTAATGTCAAATACTCGTCTTGTTCAGCATCTTGATCATTGGTGATAGGTAGATTGATTGCAACAACAGAAGTGGTACCGGTGATGTTGATGGTTTGATCAGTAAATGTAAAATCACTGTTGTTTGAAGCAGTCGAGAATTTACCTGATTTAAACTTCAAATCAACTGTAGATACTGAAGGATTGCTAACATTCAAGTTGACCTTCAAGGTGCCGGCTTGTTCGTTTACTACTATAAAAGTTTTCTCAAATGCGATCTTGGTTGTATAAGTAAATGAAAATTTAAACTCTGTGAACATAGAGATCATTTGATTGTCTTTCACAGAATTTACAGTCAAAGTATAACTGGCATTATTTGTAAAATTGTTGCTATAGGTTAAAACCACAGTGTCTTTCAAACTGCCATTAGTGGTACGCACTGCATTTTGGAGTCCTGCAATTCCAGTATAGTTATTGACATCGGTAACACTGCTGTTATCCATGTCTTTGTTGAACACCAATTGAATGGAATTAGAGGTCAATACTTTTGCAAAAGACACAACCGGAGGTCCATCAAACGCCCACTCAGGCCAGGTTTGAGGAGCAGTGCCGCTTGCTGTTCCTGACCAATTGGCAGGATTTAAGATAGAATCTCTAAGTTGAGCAAAAGGCAATTTTTGAGGCCCTTTGTAATAAGAATTGGCTGTATTTCCTGATACATTGCCAACACTGCTGCTTAGGTTGATTGAAGAAACACCATCTTGCAAACCGGCAGGTAGTTTAGAAGCGCTGCCTGAGCATGAAGTATTGCTGTTGATCCATGCATTAGAACTGAGTGCAGTGATATGAGATGCATTGGCCGGCGTACCGGTATAAACGATGAACTGATCACCACCTGAACTAAGTCCAAATGCTGAACCGCTTAAAGTACCTATGTTTACACCCGGTAAATCATTTTTAACTGCTATTACAGTTCCTGCGGCAACACCTGATGACGGTGCAGTCCAGGTTAATCCACCAGCGCACTGAGCTTGTGTATTGTCAGTGTATTTGGCATCGGTAAAATTGATAATGGTACCGGGTAATATGTTTACCAAAGTCAATAAAGACACTTCGTCATCTGTAGCAGTAGCATTCATTCTGTATGCAATTGGCACTATGTCACCTTTGCTAAAAACTGTTTGTACGGCTATGGTTTTGAACTTAACTGAATTGCTGCCAACTACAGCATTGTTGTTTTGATCTTCAACTCTATTGCTTTTAAGTGCTAAATAATAAGTCTGATTGTTCAACAAATTGCTGTTAGGCGTAATGGTAATGATTCGATTGTTATAAGAAGCGGTGAATGCAACATCTGATCCTGCAGAATCGTTGAGTTTAAAAATGACCAAACTATCAGCAACACCAATTGCAGAGTTGTTGATCAATCTGATGTCTTCATTAAAGCTAATTGCAGGCTTAATGTTCACCAATTCATTGATATTGTTGTTTAGTGGGTTAAAAACCACTGTTGGAGCAGTGACATCTCCTCCTGAAATACTGGTAGCTTCTAAGGTAAAATTGTCCAAACGGTTGTTACCTGCCGTTCCACCACCACCTTGTCCAAATAAGATCTTAACTTTAAAATTGGCATTATCATCAGCAGTACTGATATCGCTGAAATCAATGGTGTAGAGGGTAGCAGTAGTCGTAGGTTGAATGGTATCAAACAGGGTGTAATTGCTCCCGTCTGTTGTGTAATAAATGAATTGATAATAAGCACCTGAACCTGATCTAAGCGAGGCATATTTTACAATCGGGTCTTTGTAACCAGTAGTAGGCAATGAAAATATAAGTGCGCCGTATATTGGATTGTTAAAGCGCAAATGGTTACCGGAAACATCTGAATTACGGGCATTGTAATTATTGACATCAAAACCCTGACCGGTACCGTTGGCATAATCGATCAAACTGGTTCCGCCTGTAAAACGAAGTGTATCCAAAGCAGCTCCTGTAACCACGGAAGTGCTTGGTGAAATATGGGAAGAATAAGAACTTGTGGTATTAAAGTTCCAATAGTGCAAAAGGGTTTGAGCTCCAAGACTGGCATATAAAAACATGGCAAGTAAAAGCAAACCTAATGACTTAATAAAAGAGTATGTTGGTTTCATCCCGCAAAATTTAACTTGCAGAATGATGGAATTGTTGGCTTGAAATTATACTGTTGTCAATAAAACATCAAATCCACATTTCGAAGACATTAATTTAATGTGCATAAAAAATCCCGATCCTTTAAAAGGACCGGGATTTCAAATATTTGTTAATCCTAAAATTATCCCAAATAGGTTTTTAGAATTTTGCTTTTAGATGATTTTCTCAATCTTCTCAATGCTTTTTCTTTGATCTGTCTGACGCGTTCTCTGGTAAGACCTACTTTTTCAGAGATGTCTTCGAGGGTATGAGCCGGACCGCCATCCAAACCATAGTAGTATCTGAGAACATCGCGTTCTTTTTCACTGAGTGTAGAGATAACGCGATTGATTTCTTTTTGCAAAGACTCGTTCATCAAAGGCACATCCGGATTTGGTTCGTCGTTGTTATCGAGAACACCAAGGAGAGTATTGTCTTCGCCTTCGGTCAAAGGAGCGTCGATAGACAAGTGTCTTCCACTTGATTTAAGCGCATTTTCAACTTCGATGATAGGAATTTCAAGAACTGTTGCAATTTCTTCAGCAGTTGGTTCGCGTTCAAATTCTTGCTCCAATTTAGCAGCAGCAGCACTGATACGTCCAATTGAACCCACTTTGTTCAATGGCAAACGCACGATACGGGATTGATCTGCCAACGCTTGAAGAATGGATTGACGAATCCACCATACAGCGTAGGATATGAATTTAAAACCACGTGTTTCATCAAAACGTTTAGCAGCTTTGATCAAACCGAGGTTGCCTTCGTTGATAAGGTCACCAAGTGTTAAACCTTGGTTTTGGTATTGTTTACTAACTGAGACCACAAATCTCAGGTTGGCATTTACCAATCTTTCCAAAGCAGCTTGATCACCTTCCCTAATTCTTCTGGCCAATTCCACTTCTTCTTGTGCATCTATCATTTGCACTTTAGAAATTTCATTTAGGTATTTATCCAGTGATTTGTTTTCACGATTTGTAAACTGTTTGGAAATCTTAAGCTGTCTCATTTATATTTTTGATGGGATTTTTTACGAAGGTGCAAATATACCGTTTTTCCCGCACTATGACACGATTTTTCGGCGAATTTGAATCGTTTATTATGCAGCAAAAATCGAGCCAATCTTTAGTTTCTGTCACATTTTCGCATTAATTCTGACAGGCTACAAATACACCCGATTAATACACTTATCAATCAAATTTATTTTTATCCTCCCCTTCCAACAACTAATATTGCAACATAATAAAACAAACATCATGTCATTCACATTACCTGAACTCAATTACGCTTATGATTCTCTGGAATCTTATATCGATGCCAGAACCATGGAAATTCACCACAGCAAACATCACAACGCTTATGTTACCAATCTCAATGCGGCTTTAGCCGGCACTGAAGGCGAAAACGAAAGCCTTGAAAACATTTGCAAAAACATCAGCAAATACCCTGTAGCTGTTAGAAACAACGGTGGAGGCCACTACAACCACAGCTTGTTTTGGACCATCCTTAAAAAGAACGATGGCGCTCTTCCACAAGGAAAATTGGCCGATGCCATTAACAGCGATTTGGGTGGATTCGAAAAATTCAAAGAAGATTTCAGCAAAGCTGCTGCTACCCGTTTTGGCAGTGGTTGGGCTTGGCTATCAGTTGCCAATGGCAAACTTGTCATCAGCAGCACAGCCAATCAAGACAATCCTTTGATGGACATAGAAGGCAATACCAAAGGCACTCCAATCCTAGGCCTCGACGTATGGGAACACGCTTATTACCTGCACTACCAAAACCGCCGTCCAGACTATATCTCAGCTTTCTTCAATGTCATCAATTGGGATGAAGTAAGCAGGAGATTTGAGGCAGCTATTTAGGAGTTAGGCGTTAGGATATAGGAGTTAGGGGTTGATGGTGATACACTAGTTACTTATGTAATACAGGTGTAAAGATCCGATCGTAATATTTGTTCCGCAACGCGTTGAAACGCATTGCCAACGGTAAGGGTTACGTTCAGATTACCCTTCATCCTATATCCTATATCCTGAATCCTTAAAAAAGCATCCCCACAAAGCACACCAGTAAACCGATACCAAAACCGGTATAAACTTCTTTCTCTGTGTGCGCTTCGAGATATAAACGCGACCAGGCTGAGATGCCTGCTGCTATCACCGCTCCTATCAGCATTGGGTTGAAAACAGATAAATGTCTGTTCATGGTCAAAAATAAATAAAGCCCCACCAATCCACCTGCTGCTATGGCGTGTGAACTCACTTTAAATTTGATGTTAAGCAAAATATTGATCACCACACAAATGATGGTGGAAAGCATAAACTTTAAAGGCAATCCGTATACCTCATTTTGATACAATTGATAGGAAGTGAAGCCCAATAATATTGCTATCACTGAATATGGCATTAACCTTTGCTTGCGATCGGTAATGGCAAAATCAGAAATAAAATTGAACCGCTTCAATAAATATACCGACAACAGCGGCATGATCAATGTGTTCACTGCAATGAACATTGAAATGGTATAAAATTGCTCCTCGTAGAATTTACTGACGTAATACGGATGGAATTTAAAAAGACTGAACAATCCGAAGTTGAGAATAAACAACGGATGCAGAATCACTGAAATCGACTTGGCAACCCACTTCATCATTCAGCCAATACAGGTACTTGACGTGGTTGATAATGCTTGGCCTTTTCTGCAATTGCTTTGATGTGTTCAGGAGTAGTGCCGCAGCATCCTCCAATGACATTCACCCAACCTTCTTTAAGAAATTGCTCTACCACATTGGCCATCGCCTCAGGCGATTCGTCGTACTGTCCGAATTCATTCGGTAACCCCGCATTTGGATAAGCGGTGGTATATACCCAGGCAGCATTGCTGATCTCTTTAATGTGAGGAATCATGTCTTTTGCTCCCAAGGCACAATTTAAGCCTATACTCAATATTTCACCATGCGACATAGAATTCCAAAAAGCTTCCGGGGTCTGACCGCTTAAGGTTCTTCCGCTTGCATCTGTAATCGTACCACTGATCATCACCGGCATATCAATGCCCATCTCATCTTTAATGGTATTGATGGCAAACAATGCAGCTTTTGCATTCAATGTATCAAATACTGTTTCTATGAGTATCAGATCAACTCCTCCTCTGATAAGGGCTTTCATTTGAGCAGAATAGGCATCTACCAATTGTTGAAAGCTAACGGCTCTGAATCCGGGGTTGTTTACATCCGGACTAAGAGATGCTGTGCGGTTGGTTGGACCCACAGCACCGGCTACAAATCTCGGTTTTGAAGGGTCTTTTGCCGTGTATTCATCCGCTGCTTGGCGAGCCAAACGCGCTGCTTCATAATTGATCTCATCCACAAGGTCAGTCATTTTATAATCTTCCAATGAAATGGCCTGAGCATTGAAGGTATTGGTTTCAATGATGTCTGAACCTGCTTCCAAAAATTGTTTGTGTATAGCGAGTATGATGTCCGGTTGAGTGATCACCAAAAGATCATTGTTGCCTTTTATCAGTTGATCAATGTCTTTGAATCGCTCGCCTCTGTATTGCTCTTCACTTAAGTTATAGGTTTGAATCATAGTGCCCATGGCGCCATCTATGATCATGATGCGTTGGTTGAGTATCTCGCGAATGGTGGTGTTTACAGACATGAATTCGGTTTTTAAAATGTCTTACAAAGGTAATGAATGTTTGTCAATGCATAAAAGTTCACAAAGTTTTTATGTTCAATATCCCAATAACTAAACCCTATGATTAAACCGATTACACAATTAAAAGGCAAAAAAAAAACGCCGCATTTTGAATGCGGCGTTTAAATATAATTTCAGCTAAAGCTTATAAGTGTATGCACTCATTGTAAGCTTGAGCAACTGCTTCCATAATGGATTCGCTCATGGTCGGATGCGGATGCACCGATTTGATGATTTCGTGACCGGTGGTTTCAAGGTTTCTGGCAACAACTGCTTCAGCAATCATATCAGTAACACCTTCACCCACCATGTGACAACCTAACCATTCGCCGTATTTGGCATCAAATATCACTTTCACAAAACCAACTTTATGTCCGCTCGCACTGGCTTTACCACTTGCAGAGAATGGGAATTTACCCACTTTGATTTCGTATCCTTTTTCTTTGGCTTGAGCCTCAGTGTAGCCAACTGAAGCAATTTCAGGGTGGCAATATGTGCAACCCGGAATGTTGTTGTAGTTCAACGCATGTGGGTGCATACCTGCAATGGCTTCAGTACAAATGATCCCTTCAGCACTTGCAACGTGTGCCAATGCCTGACCGTGAACGATGTCACCAATCGCATAAACACCCGGTACATTGGTTCTATAGAAATCGTCTACTACCACTTTACCTTTTTCTACTTTAACACCGGCTGCTTCCAATCCCAGGTTCTCTAAGTTGGCAACAATACCTGCAGCAGACAATACGATGTCGCATTCTACCACAACATTTCCTGTTTTGGTTTTGATGTTCACTTTACAGCCTTTACCTGCAGTATCAACGCTTTCAACTGCGCTGTCGGTCATAATGTCAACACCATTCTTTTTGTATTCTTTCTCCATCAATTTGGATACTTCCTCATCTTCTACAGGTAGAATTCTCGACATGAATTCAACAACCGTTACTTTGGTTCCAAGTGTGTTGTAGAAATAGGCAAACTCCATACCTATGGCACCTGATCCGATCACTACCATGCTTTTAGGCAATTCAGGCAATACCATGGCTTCGCGGTATCCAATTACTTTTTTACCGTCTTGTTTTACACCCGGCAATTCTCTGCTGCGAGCACCTGTAGCCAAAATGATGTGGTCAGCTTCATGAATTTCTTTTTTGCCTTCGTTTTCAACTTCTACTTTTTTGGCACCTGCCAATTTACCATAGCCTTTCACTACAGTAATTTTATTTTTCTTCATCAAAAACTCAATGCCTTTGCTCATGCCATTGGCAACACCACGGCTGCGCTTTACGATGGCATCAAAATCAGCTTTAGCATCTGACACAGTGATACCATAATCGGTACTGTGCTTGAGGTATTCAAATACTTGTGCAGATTTGAGGAGTGCCTTAGTAGGGATACAACCCCAGTTCAAACATATACCTCCAAGTTCGGCCTTCTCTACAATGGCCACATTTTTGCCTAATTGCGAAGCGCGAATGGCGGCAACATAGCCTCCAGGGCCACTGCCAATAACGATGACATCAAATTTCATGACTTAATTAAAATTAATTTCGGCTGCGAAATTAGGTGAAATCACCGATTTTTAAAACTTTACTGTCATGTAGCTTATGATTCTTTTTATAGTAGGGCCAATTCCCGCTATCCGCTCTATCCCACTTTTGCCGGTCGCCGTTTGTTGGTGCATGCAGGTGGCTTGTGCCTCCGCCCCTGCATTTCCACAAATCGGGCCCGCCAATTCATGGGGATGCCGCTGCTATCGGGGGCTTTGAGATGAAAGACAAAAGTTGAAAGATGAAAGATCAATGGCAGGCTCATCCGAACTCGAAGAAGGCCGAAGAAAAGTTGAAGGTTCAAAGTAAAATGCCGGGCCTTGAAAATTCGGATGATATCCAGAAAATTCAGAAGACGAGGTGTTCCGAAAATTCGGGACACTACCTCTATTTTTTAATTTTTTCTTATATTTGCTTGATTTACAAATCATTTATAAACTTAATTTAACTATATGAAACATCTTACAATCATTTTATTCCTGACATTTGTAGCATCTTTGGATGCCCAAAACCACTGGAATAACGTAGGACTCTTTAATGGAAAGTCCTATGTTTCTACTTATTCAAGTAAACTCAATGCCAATCATCAAAGTTTTTCATTCGAAGCCTGGGTTAAACCCGATAGAGACACTGCCACTTGCTCCATCATGGGTAAAGGTCAATACACCGTAGCCCTCGCCGGAGGCAGGGTATTTTGTGTCACCAATTCACTGGGACAGATTAGATCTAAAAAACAGGTTCAGGCCAATGAATGGGTGCATTTTGTCATTACCTATCAGGGAGGTGCAGGTGGAGCCGCTAAAATCTACATCAATGGTAAAATAGATACCAGTATCTCTTTTACGGGCACTATGTTTCCAACCAATGATTCGTTTTTCATAGGCAGAGCGCCTTATGCACCCAAGTTCAGCGGTGAGATAGATGAAGTTAGAGTTTGGATAGGAGCCAGAACTGCTGCCGAAATTGATGAAAGTTACAGATTGCATCTTTCTCAAAAAGGCTCATCCACACTTTACCCTTTCTTACTTTATGTGCAAACTTTTGAAGACGATCTGGAAATGAACGGTTTTGTCATTAACAATGGCAACAATATAGGCAATGTGTCTAATCGACCGGTTGGACTTGAACCTTCGACTCGAGTTCGACACAATGATTGCATTTATTTTCCGGGGAATTATTCGTGGTTGGAATCCGCTGTGAGCAATGATTCATTTCTATCCTTCAACGGACCCATTACCATCGAAGCATGGGTACATCCCACTGCCTTCGACACCAAAATGATGATCGTTGACATGACCGGTGGCGGCAATGGTGGTGGTTATCAATTGTCAATGGTGCAACAGGGTCGATTCAACTTTTATACGGTTGGTGGAGCTAATTCAAACAAGGTGATCGCCATTAACACCTGGTATCATATTGCCATTGTTGGAGATAAACCATCGGCAGGCAATCAAAATTTCAAGATGTATGTCAATGGCAAACTCGATCAATCATTTACTTTACCTCTATACAATGTCAATAATTACAAAATCAGAATTGGCGCATCTTTCTCAAACAGCGATTATTTCAAAGGTTATATGGATGAAATCAGAATCTATAACCATTCACGCACATATGAAGAAATATTAAGGGATATGCACCGACCTTTGTTATTGAGCAATCAATCTGCACATCCTAAAAATGCAGTTGCTTACAATTTTGATGGAAATTTATATTCCGGAACCGGTAAAGGACCTGAATTGACATCACAAAGTGTCCGATTTGCCAAAACCACCGAACTTGCTTCTCCATTGTTCAGCACAGGCACTACCCATGATTCTACCATGAGTACTTATTCTATAAAACACCCTTGGGCTGCTATTCCTATGACCAATACCTATGGGGTCATTACAGACACGTTGAACATCGCTAAAGGCAAAAAAATAGATGCCGCTAGATTCAGAGTTTTCTTGTCCATGTTTCATAATAACCCTGCTGATCTAAGGGTCGTATTGATCTCACCAACCAATGACTCTGTTGTTTTGGTGAATCAACACAACTTAAAAGGCAAGCAAATGACAGGTTTACTCGACGCCTCAAACAGTTTCCGTCTTTATGACAACAATTTGGTAGAGTATGGGCCTGCCATCGGATTTGATGACAATTACAGTATATTCAACAACAAAAACAGCAAAGGGACTTGGACATTAAAGGTATATGATAAAAACTTTGGTTTTACAGGAATTTTGTTCAGTTGGGGCATACACATTGAAGGGGAAGACATTACCGGCCTGAATGCAAATGTGTTTGATAAAGCTTTAGATTTATATCCAAATCCCGCTCAAAAAGGGCAAATTGTACAAGTAAACGTTCAAAATACTGAAAACAGTTTATTGAACATACAGATATATGACATGCAAGGCAGATTGATGCATTCAGAGAATACCATGTCTAATGGAAAAACATTAGAAGTACAATTGCCTGAACAATTGTCAAGCGGACAATATCTGATCAAGATCAGCGGTACCGAACAAAATGTTTCGGCATTGATAATTGTAGAATAGGACTTAAAATACCTCGTTCAGCTTAAAGACCCTATCAGGTTCAAAGCCGCCCCTTTCATTGCGTTTCACGGTGCAACATTCGTTTACCGGATCGTGCTCAAAAAACAGAATGTAGCCTTTTTCAACGGCTTCTTCCAATAACTTGGCTCTGTCCTTCATGCTGTCCAAAGGTTTGATGTCGTAGCTCATGACGTAATTCACGGGTAGATGTGAAAGCGAAGGAATGAGGTCTGCACAGAACACAACAGTTTGACCTTTGATGTTGATTTGAGGACACATCATGGCTTCAGTATGTCCATATACTTTGCGCAGGTGCATCGTCTCTATAACATCTGTTGGTGATTGTATGAATTTTAGCTGACCGCTCTCTTGAATGGGCACAATATTTTCTTTTAAGAAACTAGCCTTTTCGCGAGGGTTAGAATTGAGGGCGTGGTTCCAATGTTCTTCGTTGCTCCAATAAGTTGCATTTTTGAATGCTGTTTTATAGGCTGTGCGGTCATTGTTCCATTCTATTGATCCACCACAGTGGTCGAAATGAAGGTGACTGAGCACCATATCGGTGATATCATCCGGACTAAAACCCAGAGTATCCAATGAAGCATTAAGTGTTTCATTGCCATTGAGATAATAGTAGCTAAAAAATTTATCCGATTGCTTGTTGCCTATACCATTGTCGATGAGGATAAGGCGATTGCCATCTTCAATGAGCATACAGCGCATGGCCCAATTGCACATGTTGTTATCGTCGGCGGGATTGAGTTTTTGCCAAATACTTTTAGGCACAACGCCATACATGGCGCCGCCATCGAGTTTAAAAAATCCTGTATTGATGGTGTATAGGTTCATGATGCTTAGGTGATGAATATTTGAGATGCAAATTTGTCATTTATTGTTGGATAATCCAATTGCTAAACTTTGGTTCATTTTCCAATACTTAATCAATTTATTTCATCCATCAAACTTTAAGACAGACTTTACATTAAAGTCAGTCAATACACTCAATAAGCTAACGATCAATACACAAAGACCTTTTCGACAAACACAGAATCTTCAATAAAGAATTTAAGGAAATAAATACCCGGCTCTAAATTCAGCGTTTGGGTATTGCTTTCCTCAAGAATGAGTTTACCCGAAACATCAGACACTTGCAAATTGAACATTTTGTCACTTTCTATATTCAGATTTCCCGACGAAGGATTGGGGTACACTTTTACATCAGGACTTGAGTTTGCAATGGTTCTGATACCGGTAAATTGACCGGTTCTTTTGATGATGCCAATATTTGACAATTTGTTGTAACCACCTGTAATTGCAATCATCGAATCATTCATTACGCAATAATCCAGAGGATTCACTTTCAATAAATCCTTCAAAATCTTAAGCTCATTGTTTTCAAATTTGAACAGAAATCTCGAGCTGCCAATATAGATGTCTCTCCCGAGCATCATCACACTGTAATCATCACGAGCTGTATCTCCTTTGTATTTCCTTGAATGCCAATCCAACAATACATCACCCTCAGGACTGATTTTTCTTAAGGTATAAAATATATAATTGTTAGGTAATTGAACAGTGTAACTTTCCATCCCCACAATCAAAACAGAATCACCATCCAAAGTGAATTCAGTTATAGGGTTGTAATCATTAAACTCCATTTTTTTGAGCAAAGTAAATGTCGAGTCATAGAGATGATAATACGTTTTACCTTTATACGGCCCAACTTGGCTAGGCTCTTTCCTTGTTTCGATGATCATAAATCGATTACTGTTCAATTCAAGCATCTTGTTGATATAACTTGCCTGAGTGGTATCGTTATTGAAAGTCAAAAAAGTATCTTTTGATACCCCATTTTCAATATTGAAGACAAAAGATAATGCTGTGTCGTTATTATTAACAAAACTATTAGTCAAAGCGTATTTTTTTCTACCCAATTGATAAATTGAGCCAGCTGTAGAATATCTGTTTGAATCTACTTTAACTTGAATACTACTGTTATTTGTAATAAACCCATTGGTATCAATTTCAACTTGATTGAACCACAAGTTCGATATAAAATTAATATTCCTTCTATATCGAAAACCGAACTCCAATCTATTGGTCTTTTCATTGACCTGCAATTTTGGCAACGCTGTAACATAGTTGATAGAATCGCTATAAATATGCCTTGTCAGCAAAGTATCTCCATTTAAATTGAACTTAATGAAGAACAAATGTATAGTATAGTAATTACTCGATTTGTATTTGGATACCGCTTGACAGATGGTGTACAATCTGTCTTTATAATACACCACTGATCTTCCTTGTGAACCCTCCAGGTAATTGTATATTGACTGGTCTTTTAAATTGACGGACTTATAATAACTCTTTTGTGCGAAGATCAAATTCACACAAAAATAAACACAGAGTGACAATGTTATTCTCATAATTATTATATTATTTCATTCAAAACTAACATAAAAAGATGACAAAAATTAAGGTAATATGTCATAGGCAAACAAATGAACTTAAAACAAAAATTCAATTCGGCCAGTACCTATAACCTGAATGTGACAGTTAAAGTAAAACGAACTGTGCAACCTGAACTTGAAGGCGTTTATGTTCAACACATAAATTGTTTGAAAAACAGTATCATTCAATCGATTTGTCCTGAGTTTTGTTTTTCATCAACATAATTGATCCCGTCAACCTATCTCACAAAACCTCTGCTGCGCTTTTTGCGCTTATGATGGGTCTTGCCCTGCATTTCCTTGCTCACCACACTGATGTTGCCATCTATCTCCAACATAGCCAATTTCACTTCACCGATTGATTCTACTCCATGTTCACGCAAGGCCGCCATTAACTCTTCCATTGTTATGCCCTCTTTTTGCATGTGGCGTTCATGCAAATTGCCCTCGTAGATCAACATAACCGGTTCACCCTCCAGTACTTTTCTAAAACCGGTAAACTTGTAACTGAATTTTCTGAACAAGAAATTGATGCTGAATAAAGCTGCTGCTGCCACCAATCCTCCCAATAAACTACTGTCGCTGCCAACCATGGCATTCTGCACCGAATTGCTGATGAGCAAGATGAACACCAAATCTGTAACACTGATCTGAGACAATTCCTTCTTACCAAATAAAAGTAAACCCAATACGATGGCCAAATACACCACTGTGGTTCTGCCAACGATGTTCAATATGTCGTAACCAATGTGCATCAATGCATTCGGTCTCCTCTCAGTTCAAGCGATTTCATGATTTCTGCCTCTCCTATCAGATATTCATTCCAGCGGTTCATCACATAGTCTGAAGGTAGTATACTTTTTGCCAAATGAATGAATGTGTGATAATGTCCGGCTTCACTTTCCATGAATTCGCGATAAAAAGATTTCAATTCATCGTCTTGAATATACAAACTCAACAACCTGAATCGTTCACAACTCCTGGCCTCTATCATCGCACTGATGAGCAATTTTTCAACCACAACTTCTTCCGGTTTCAAACCCCTTTTTTCTAAGGCAAATAATTTATTAACGTATTCGTCTTTCCTTGGCGGTTCAAAATTCAGTCCACGCTTTTTAAGCTCTTTTAATACCCTTCTAAAATGGCCCCATTCTTCAGCTACTATTGGCGTTACTTCCTCAACTATCTGATTGTAGTAAGAATATTTCACAATCAGAGATATACATGTTGTAGCTGCTTTCTGTTCGCACCAGGCATGATCGCTCAAAATCTCACCAATATGCATTTCAGCAATGTTTACCCAACGTGGATCTGTAGCCATTACCAATCCCAATTTTGTTTTTTGTAATTCAGACATATTTGCTGACTTCAAAGTTAAGACATATTGCTTATTTCAAGAAGTTCAGCTTTTGTTCAATTCAACTTTGAACATTAATGTCCCAATTGCTACCTTAACAAACAGTGCAATAAGTCTATACGCAATTGAAAAATCCTTTTTAATGCTTTACGAATCAATCCACTTCGTGGTAATTCAAATCTTCGCTGAACGTCTCTTTCATGAAAGTAAGAGATACCAATGCCAAAGCCAAACAGAATGCCCCAACTACTATAGCTGAATTCTGATTGCCAATTACACCTGATAATTTTGTGAATGCATAAGAAACTATTACCACAGATCCTCTTACAAAATTAGGCACCGTATTGGTCACCGTACTTCTGATATTGGTACCAAAGTTTTCAGAAGCAACCTGCACAAACAATGCCCAATACCCTGTTCCTAAACCCAAGAGCAAACAATTGAGTCGGAACCCATTTAAACTTGGATTGGGTACACTTAAAAAATAAGCCACCAAAGCTATTGACATGAACAAATACAGGAATATGACTTTCTTTCTGCTTTTGAGGTATTGACTCAACAATCCGCTCACCACATCACCGGCACTCAATCCGATATAGGTGAACATTACCGCCTGAGCCACCATGGTTTTAGTATCTACACCATCTATTTTTACAAAGCGAGGTGATAGATTGATCAATATCCCGATCATGAACCAAATTGGAACTCCAATGGCTATGCACTGCAAATAGGTCAATAATCTTTTTTTATTGTTGAACAACATCAAGAAGTTTCCTCTTTTTACATGGCTTTCTTTCTTAATCGAGTTGTACATCCCCGATTCAAATGCTCCTGCCCTTAAGGCCAAAAGTGCTAAGCCCAAGCCTCCACCTACAAAATAAGCGGTATTCCAATGAAACTGTTTACCCACCAATGCAGCAGCCACCGCACCCAAAGCGCCGAATGAAACAATGATGGTGGTACCTATACCGCGTTTTTCTTTGTGCATGGTTTCACTCACCAAGGTAATGCCTGCGCCCAACTCTCCTGCTAATCCTATTCCGGCAATCAGTCGGCAAATTCGGTATTGGTCGATGTTTACCACCAAACCATTGGCTATATTGGCCAGGGAATACAATAAAATGGAGCCAAATAAAACAGAAACACGACCTTTTTTATCGCCTAATATGCCCCATAACAAACCGCCCAATAGCATTCCAAACATCTGCCAGTTGAACAGAGAAACCTCATAGGTTTTATATAGATCTCCAGTAATACCAATGGCATTTAAACTGGCTTCCTTTACCACATTGAACAATATCAAATCATATATATCAACGAAATAACCCAAAGCGGCTATAACGACAATCCAGTATGTGTTCTTGTTGTTTGACATGATAATGCAATTATAAGGATTTAGGGATTAGTATCTAGGATGTTGGAATTAAAAATAGATGTTCGTCGCCTTACAGGGAAAATTGGATATAGGAGTTAGGATTCAGGATTTAGGGAATGATTTAGGTAAATTAGAAGCCTTACTCATTAAGCTGTAAACTTTTTTAGGACGATACATGATATGGTTAATGTATCACTTAATACAATGTAATTCATTGTGACAATTCATCTCATCGAGTTAAACCGCGTTGCCAAATTTGAAACTAATTTTTGAATGTATTACGATCAAAACCTTGACTCCTCATTCCTATATCCTAAATCCTTGTCCGATCTGCCAGAGGCAGACGGACTAAAAGCTGGTACTTAACGAGAGGCGAACACCGCTGAATGCCGGTTCAACCCTGCAAATACCGCCTGTGCAGTTAACACCTTGTACCTGTTTGATGTATGACAAGGAAACTACAGTTGGTCC
>DASWYG010000034.1:0-6342 GCA_036405075.1 Bacteroidia bacterium
CTTTTGTGTAATTTGTTATCAGTCAATTGTTGCAAGGTTTTTTGAGGATCTGAAAATTGCGATGCAAATATACAACGTAATACCGAAAATTATGCCAGCAAAAAATATATGAGACACCTGCGCGACCAAAGGAAAATTATACCTCAAATTGAGTACACCGCTGATGTATTGCAAAACCAAAACACCGGTGATAGAAAGCATTAATTTCAACCACTTAACTTCTACCTTTTTTCTCAATAAAAATGGTGGAACCAAAGATATCAGAATCAATACAATGGCCATAAACCAATGTGTCTTAAATATTGAGCCTAAAAACTCCATATTGACGCCGTCTTCCAAATACAATTTTCCTTCGGCTATTCCTTTATCACTTATTTCTCTTAGTTGAGTACCATAAATCAACTGTATCAGCGAAAGCACTACAAAACCGATAAAATACCATTTGTATTGAATCAGACTTTGACTGCTTTCAGATACATTTACATTGATGATACTGAACATCATCAATGCCAAAACCGCATAAGCGGCTAAATAATGAATGCTGATCATAATGGGGAAAAGATTAGTGGCAACCACTATACTCCCCAACCACGCATTGAAGATCATCATGATAAATCCCAAGATACCGGTCCAAAACTTAAATTTACTGATGTGTTTTCGAATGTAAAAAATGGTAACAAAGAACACCAATGAAAACAAACCGGAAAGTACGCCAATAAGTCGATTGATGTATTCTGTCCATGCCTTATATTTATTGAATACCTCAGGTTTTCTGAGTTCAGGGTCATTCATGAGCAGATCTGCTTGTTTAGACATGCCCAAACCTCTTAGCATTTTTGCAAATTTCTCTGCTTTTTTAAGGCGCTGTTGAACATAAATCTCCTGATAATTTGCGGGCAATTTACATGCACAGGTTGGCGGAAAATATGCCCCATAGCATTTCGGCCAATCCGGACATCCCATTCCACTTCCGGTACTTCTAACAACTCCCCCGGCTATCAATAATAAAAAAACCGAAGATATGGTCAGTATGCCAAATCTTCGGTTTATTTTGATGTAGTTCATCTAAGTATCTGCTAATACCGATTCTTATGCTCTTCTCATTGCGAAGAGGTGAGCGAAAGATGAGAAGAAGACCGTAGAGGCTTTTTCTTTCTTACCGTCATAAGAGGTATCAGGTGCTGTGGCCGGAGCGTGATAATGCTCTGGTTCGCCATTTCCTTTTTCATATTGTGGGAAATAATCCAATTCCCTGTCCGGGCGACTATACTCGTGTGGTCCGCGATAAACTGTTGGTATTTCACCTACCCAGTTACCGTGAATGTGCTCCAATTCGGTGCTCCACTCGAGTGTATTTGACAACCAAGGATTCTTAGTTGCTTTTTCACCGAAGTACATGCTATAGAAGAAGTTGTAAAGGAACAACAACTGAGCTACACCACCTAATAATGCTGATACAGTGATTAAAACGTTTACGTCCATCCAGATACCAAATTCAGGAATCAAAGAGAATTCATAGTATCTTCTAGGAACACCTGCAAGACCCATAAAGTGCATTGGGAAGAAAACCAAATATGCAGAAATGAATGTCAACCAGAAGTGTAATGAACCTAAGGTTTTATTCATCATTCTACCGTACATTTTAGGGTACCAGTGATAGATACCGGCAAACATACCGAAGATGGCCGCGCTACCCATAACCAAGTGGAAGTGAGCAACTACGAAATAACTGTCGTGTAATTGAATATCTAAAGCAGCATTACCTAAGTAAATACCGGTCAAACCACCTGAGATAAACAATGACACCAAACCAATTGCAAACATCATTGCCGGGGTAAATTTGATGTTACCTTTCCAAAGTGTTGCCAGGTAGTTGAATGTTTTTACAGCTGAAGGTACAGCGATGATGAGGGTAACATACATGAACATGGTGCCCAGGAATGGATTCATACCTGTGATGAACATGTGGTGACCCCAAACGATGAATGAAAGGAATGATATACCAATCAATGAAATGATCATTGCTGTGTAACCAAAGATCGGCTTTCTGGCATTGGTTGAAATTACTTCTGATGAAATACCGAGTGCCGGCATCAAAATGATGTATACTTCTGGGTGACCTAAGAACCAGAATAAGTGTTGGTACAATACAGGGCTACCACCACTGTTAGACAGAGCACCTACACCATTGAGGTGAATATCACTGAGGTAGAAACTGGTTCCAAAACTTCTATCGAAAATGAGCAACAGACCTGCACCAAGCAATACCGGGAATGAAAGCAAACCAAGAACTGCAGTTAGGAAAAATGCCCAAATTGTTAAAGGCAATCTGTTCATAGACATACCTTTTGTACGCATATTCAATACTGTAGAGATGTAATTAACACCACCCAATAAAGCTGAAACAATGAACAATACAATAGCAACCAACCAAAGAGTTGTACCAAGACCTGAACCAGGCATTGCTTTAGGTAATGCACTCAAAGGAGGATAAACTGTCCAACCAGAAGAGGCAGGACCTGTTTCAACGAAGAATGAAGACATTAAAACAACAGAAGACAAGAAGAAGAACCAATATGAAAGCATATTCATAAATGGACTCGCCATGTCTCTTGCTCCTACCTGAAGAGGAATCAATAAATTACTAAAAGTACCACTTAAACCGGCCGTTAATACATAGAACACCATGATGGTACCGTGGATGGTTACCAATGCCATGTAAAAATTAGGGTCGAGTTTACCATCCGGAGCCCATTTACCCAAAAGGGTTTCAAGGATAGGGAAAGTCTCGTTTGGCCAAGCCAACTGCAATCTGAACAACAAAGACATACCCATACCGAAACAACCCATGATGATACCAGTAAGCAAATATTGCTTAGAGATCATTTTGTGGTCGGTACTGAAAATGTACTTTGTAATGAAGTTGCCGTGGTGATCGTGGTCGTGACCATGAGCATCACCGTGGTGTCCAACTTTGTGAGAATCTAATGTTGCTGTACTCATTTTATTGTTTAAACTGATTGGTACTGGTTTTAAATATTATCTAATTGCCAATTTCTTAGTGGTATCTACTGCTGCTGCAGGCATTGCTGTAGAGTCTGATACCATTATTGCAGGAGTTGAAGAAGCCGGAGCTACAGGTCTTTTGATGAATGCAGGCTGTTGTGTGCTCAACCAGGCATCAACCTCAGCTTGAGATTCAACAACAACTTTAATTTTCATGTTGTAGTGAGATACACCACAAATTTTATTGCAGTACAAGTAAAATTCAAATTCTTCACCAAATTCCTTTTTAGCTTCTGCTGTGGTTTTGGTCGGACGGAATGTGAATTTTGTTGGCATACCCGGCACAACGTTCATTTGAGCTCTGAAATGTGGCAACCAAGCACTGTGAATGATGTCTTTTGAACGGAAATTGAAAGTCACTAAAGAATCTTTAGCCAAATGTATTTCTTGAACAATGATATCATCCATTGCAGCTTTGCTTTTCAGCATATCTGAATGCTTTTTAATTGCTTCAATTCTTTCAATTTGTTTGATTTTACGTTTGATGGAAGCTTTGATATCATCTTCAGCCGTACCATCATTGATGTCATCAATTGATTGTTGAATTGACTCCATCATTTTATAATTTTTTATACCGTCTGCAGAATCCAACTGGTGTTTCAAGTTAGCAAGCGTAGCAGTTTTAAGAACTTTAAGTGCTTGTTCTTCTGATTTCAATTCGATCTTCAAACTGGCCAAAAGTGAATCTACTTCCGGACCATAAGCCAAACCCAATTCGTTTTTACCTGAAATGAATTTGTAATCGTGTTCACCTAAGATGCCATCATCACCGGCGTATCTTGCTTTCCAACCAAATTGATAAGCAAATACTTCAATACTGCGGATTTTACCTTTGTTCAATTCTTCGGCATAAACTACACTTCTCCAAGTCATGTGACCTCTTAACACCAACACTGTCAATACAATGGCAGGGATAATGGTCCAAATAATTTCCAAACGGTTATTGTGTGCATAGTACAATGCTTTTCTACCTTCTTTATATGAGTAGTTGAAGGAGAACATGAATAGTAAAAACTGAGTGATAAAGAATACGATGGTTGTCAAAACCAAAGTAATGGTGAACATACTATCATAATTCACACCGTGTTCACTGGATGAATTGTTCAACAGAATGTGTTTACCATGATTTTTATATTCCCAAATAACGGCTATGAAACCAATTATCATAAAGAACAACATGATCCATTTGTTGACATTGTTGCTGTTTACAGTTTCACGACCTGTAATTTTAGCTGTGTATTTACTGATATCAAAAGCGTTTGCAAGCACCAATACCATCAATACAGAAAAAATGATGATGGCCCAGTTGATTCTTGAACTCAATTGGGTTTCCGGGGTATCCATTTTACCCGGTTCATATTTGTATTCGTCTGCACCGAAGAAGGGCTTTTCAGCACTAAGTTGCTCAACTTTCAGGTTGCTGATGTCAATCGAATCTGAAAAGAGGGAAGCTGTCGAAAATAGGATGACAACTGCCAACGTGAATTTGAGAGTGAGTTTTAAAAATGTATTCATTCTTTACTTGTACTTGCTTAGATGGTACTTACTTAAGTTGCGGCAAATTTATTGTTATTTTTAAAATAATCTAAAAAAATTGTGAGGTTTTTTCAACTTTTTATTATTTAGAATTATTCAATGATGATTTAGTTAATTAGAAGATTATCAACGTAATCTATCAACTGAGGCCAATAGCTCAATATCTTTCTTTATTCCTCTGATTGCCAACCAATTGAAAATTGGAATAAAACTTAAAATGCTCATATTCCACGAAAAATGATTGTTGGACAAACCGACCAATGATTTTTCCAATTGGTGATTGGTAATATAAATATAGACGAAAAAACCTGCGATCAAAACAAAATTCAAAGCGGCAAAACGAATCTGAATTTCCAATTTTTTAAATAGAAAAATTGCAACGAATGGAACAATTCCACTCAATAAGGCAAAATACATCATGGCATTGTTTTTAACCGGAGGTACTTTAACATCCGATTGCACATCAGAGTAAAATTCGGTTTTCATGATACCCATTTTGTAATTAAAATTTTCTTCACCCATCTTATATTTACCCGAATACAAGGTAAGATTAAGTAGTGTAACTGTGATGGAAATAGCTGCTACTGCTAGTAAATACAAGGTTTGTTTCCTTTGAATCATTCGGCAAAAATAGGAAATAAAAATAATGAATAGTTTAAGAAAATTTCATTAGGTTTGCAGCCGGTTCAGAAAGAAATTTATCATGTCAGAAAAAAAGTCAAAAACAGGTTATTGGATGCTTTTCCTTGTTTCACTTACGGCAATTACATTGCTGATGATGTTCCTTCCACAAATTTTCTGGGTTGCATTGCCTACCACTGTTGGTGGTTTCGCCATGGCAATGGATTGGATTTAATTCCCCATAATTAATCATTTAATTGTAACATCAATTGCAAATTGTTGTTTGCTTCTTCGTGCATATTTAAGTGCATTGCTCAATTTTAGGAAATTGACATTGAAATCCTTCTGATAATAGTCTTGCAGGCATCACCCATCTGCTCTTTAATATCAATTCTGTTTCTGTTCCTATTACCACAGCCCCAAATTTTAACATCCATTCGCTCAAAGGCAATCCAAATCCAATCCCTACTTTTTTCCTCAGTGTTTTCATTAAAACCTCATTGCTGACTGCTTCGGGACTTGAGCAATTGTATGAACCTTCGGAATTCGGGTTTGAATATAAAAAGAGAATGGCACGATATAAATCTTCAATGTGCATGAAGCTGAATTTCTGAGTGCCCTTTCCCATTTTACCGCCAAAGCCAAATTTAACCAATCGTTTTAAAATAGGATAAACACCTCCCTCTCCCATAATGATGGACATTCGCAGTGCGATCATTCGCGATCCTTTATCACTGTATGAAAAAAATGCTTTCTCCCATTCTTTTACAACACCAACGGAGAATCCTGTTCCTATTTCTCCATCTTTTTCATCCATAAATCTGTCCTCTGCATGCCGATAAATGGTTGCAGAAGAAGCATTCATCCAAACTTTTGGCGGCAACTTGCATTGACTGATCAAATGACCCAATGTATTGGTTGCATTGATTCTTGACTCCAGAATCAGACGTTTATTGGATTCAGTGTATCTGCAATCAACACTTTTACCTGCCAAATTGATGAGCAAATCAGATCCATTCAATGCTTTAATGATTTCAGTATGATTGTCCCAACGCAGATCTTGTCCATTTCTGTCAATGCACCTCACATCAGCTCCAATCGATTTGAACTTCGACAATA
>DASWYG010000035.1:0-10650 GCA_036405075.1 Bacteroidia bacterium
CATTTGAAGCTACTGAAATTATGGTGGCATCTCAATCCAACGGTGAAGTAACATCCTCATTCATCAATGAAGGTGATGTCATTAAAATGGGTCAATTGGCTTATGTAACAGATACGGTACAATTGCATTTGAAATTGAAACAACTATCAGCGCAATTGAAGGCTTTACTCATTCGTAAGCCTAATGTTTCAATACAATTGGAAGCACTGCAAGTACAGCTGAAACAAGCCGAACATGAGCAAAATCGAATCAATAAATTGTATGCATCCAATGCTGCTACAGCCAAGCAAAAAGACGATGCGGATGCAATGGTAAAGCTGGTAAGGAGTCAATTACAAGCAACAGAATCCGGATTGTCCATCAATACCAACAGCATAAATGAAGATGCTCAACCCATCTTAATTCAAATGGAACAAACCCGCGATCTGCTTAAAAAATGTAATGTATATAGTCCGATCAACGGAACAGTACTTAATACTTATGTTGAGAAAGGTGAGATGGCTACAGTTGGTAAACAACTATTTAAAATAGCTTACATGGACGAACTCTATTTAAGGGCCTATATCACCGGTGATTTGTTTGCAAAACTTAAATTGAATTCGGTAGCTAAAGTTATGGTAGACGACGGCAAAGGAGGTTTTAAAACTTATGACGGTACAGTTACATGGATCAGCAACAAAGCTGAATTTACTCCTAAAACCATTCAAACAAAAGACGAAAGAGCCAATTTGGTATATGCAGTTAAAGTGAAAGTTAAGAACGACGGATTCATCAAAATAGGAATGTATGGTGAACTCAAATTATAATGGTCCGTCTGTAGAGGTGGTTCAGGTTTCGAAATTTTATAACAAGCAAAAGGTAACTGCATTGTCGGAAGTTTCTTTGCAAGTGAATAAGGGAGAACTGTTTGGATTAATAGGGCCTGATGGGGCCGGTAAATCCAGTTTGTTCAGAATACTTACCACATTGCTTTTACCGGATAGAGGCAGTGCAAAGGTTGAAGGACTGGATGTTGTTGAATCTTATGCTCAAATCAGAAAAATGATCGGTTATATGCCCGGTAAATTTTCATTGTATCAGGATTTGACCGTCATCGAAAATCTGGAATTTTTTGCAACTGTTTTCAATACCTCAATAGAGGAGAATTATGAACTCATCAAGGACATCTATGTTCAGATCGAACCATTTAAAGACCGACCGGCAGGAAAATTATCAGGGGGAATGAAACAAAAACTGGCTTTGTGTTGTGCCCTTATACACCAGCCGCATCTGCTTTTGTTAGATGAACCTACCACAGGAGTGGATCCGGTATCGCGTAAAGAATTCTGGGAAATGCTCAAACGATTAAAAGAAAAAGGCATCAGCATAATGGTATCAACTCCATACATGGATGAAGCTGAAATGTGTGATAGAGTTGCATTGATTCAAAATGGAAAGATAATGAGTATCGATACACCTTTGGCGATCACAAAGGCATTTCCTTTTCAGCTATATGCTTTCAGGGTGCCAAATATGTATAAATTGTTGCAAGCATTGACAACAGATGCGCAAGTGAATACTTCTTATACGTTTGGTGAATACATACACGTCACAATAAAAGACAATGATGTAAACGGATTGATAGAGAGATTGAAATACCCAATGAATGAAGAAATTGAATACAAAACCATTGAAGCAGGAATTGAAGACTGTTTCATGCAATTGATGAAAAATTAAAATGGACAAAGCAATTAAGACAAAGGAATTGACCAAGAAGTTTGGCAATTTTACAGCCACTGACGCCATTACATTTGAAGTGGAGAAAGGTGAAATATTTGGTTTTTTAGGAGCCAATGGTGCAGGAAAGACAACTGCTATGCGTATGCTCTGCGGATTGTCTTCGCCAACTTCAGGTGAAGCACAAATTGCAGGATATGATATCTATAAAGAAACCGAAAAAATAAAGAAGCACATTGGTTACATGAGCCAGAAATTTTCTTTATATGAAGATTTGACGGTGATGGAAAACATAAGATTTTTTGGAGGTATTTACGGTTTAAGCAATTCAACAATTAAGGAAAAAGGAGAAGAACTTGCTGATAGCCTGGGAATAGGGGAGGAGAGACATTCGCTGGTGGCTTCACTTCCCCTGGGCTGGAAGCAAAAGCTGGCTTTTTCAGTAGCAGTTTTTCATGAGCCTCAGATCGTATTTTTAGATGAGCCAACTGGCGGTGTAGATCCCGTTGTGAGAAGACAGTTTTGGGACCTTATCTACAAGGCTGCCGCCAGAGGCATAACCGTTTTTGTGACCACTCACTATATGGATGAAGCTGAATATTGTAATCGCATCTCCATAATGGTTGATGGTAAAATTGCTGCTTTGGGCAGTCCGGCCGAATTGAGAAATTCATATCAGGCCAAAGACATGGATGAAGTGTTTTACAGGCTGGCAAGGGGAGCCAAAAGAACCGAGTGATATGAAAAGATTGTGGTCGTTTGTCATCAAAGAATTCAGGCATGTTTTAAGAGATCGAAAAACATTGCTCATTCTTTTTGGAATGCCGGTGGTGCAAATTCTGATCTTTGGATTTGCGCTCAGCAATGAGGTTAAAGATACTCAAATCATCATTTTAGATCAAGCGAAAGATGAATCTTCCAGACAACTTACGGAGAAAATTGCATCCAGCAGATATTTCACCCTTCAAGAATCTCTGAATACCTATCAACAAGTTGAATCAAAATTCAAAGAAGGGAAAGTCAAACTTGCATTGATCATCCCACAAGGATTTGATCATAACCTCAAACATGGCAATGTGAGCCAGCTCCAAATTCTATTGGATGCTTCCGATCCTAACAATGCCAATGTGCTTAATTCTTATCTGCAAGCCATAGTTCAGGATTTTAATTCATCGATTCAACCGGAACTTCAATTGCCATTTCAAATTCAAACTGAAGTGAAAATGATGTACAATCCGCAGATGCAAGGCGTGCATAATTTTGTGCCGGGAGTAATGGCTTTGGTATTGATGTTGGTGTGTGTAATGATGACCTCTGTTGCTATTGTTAGAGAAAAAGAAACCGGTACAATGGAAATTTTATTGGTTTCCCCATTTCATCCGCTAATGGTCATTTTGTCGAAAGCCATTCCATTTTTACTCATATCAATTTTGAATGTCACTTCCATTTTGTTGTTGAGTGTTTTTGTTCTTGACCTACCGGTCAATGGCAGTTTGGGTTTACTGTATCTCGAAAGCATACTCTTTATCATTACTTGCCTTTCTTTGGGTATTTTCATCTCGATCCAGACATCATCTCAACAAATTGCTATGCTTATATCATTAATGGGTTTGATGCTCCCCACGATCTTATTCAGTGGTTTTATGTTCCCGATCGAAAATATGCCTTTGCCTTTGCAAATCATTTCCAATATCATTCCGGCCAAATGGTTTTACATCATTGTTAAATCCATCATGATCAAAGGTCTTGGATTTGATATGATTTGGAAGGAAACTCTTGTATTATTGGGCATCACCCTGTTTTTAATTTTCATCAGTCTCAAACGTTTTAAAATCCGATTAGCATGAGAACCATTAAATTTTTATTAGAAAAAGAATTCAAACAGATATTCAGGAACAAGTCCATATTGATTATGATAATGGTAATGCCTGTGATGCAACTCATACTAATGCCTTTGGCTGCAGATTATGAAGTGAAAAATATTAACCTTTCAGTGGTAGACGATGATCATTCTGAAACTTCAAGAAAAATGATCAATGAAATATTTAGTTCAGGTTACTTCAAAGCAGCAGGTTTTTTGCCTTCTTATCAAAAGGCAATTTACTTGATTGAAAAGGATAAGGCAGATTTGATATTACATATCCCGGCCGGATTTGATAAAAAACTCATTCGCGAGAAGAAAGGCAATGTCTTTATTGCCGTCAATGCCATCAATGGCGTTAAAGCCAATCTGGGGGCCAATTACCTCAATGCCATTCTCAGACAATACAACATTAGTTTTAGACAAGAATTAATTGGTCAAAACGCTTCCATTGATAGGATCAGCATTCAAACAGACCAAATTTACAGATTCAATCCAAACATGAATTACCGCTATTTCATGGTCCCGGGGATATTGGCCATATTGGTTACTATGGTGGGTGGGTTTCTCACCGCTCTCAACATTGTTAAAGAGAAAGAAGTAGGTACCATAGAACAGATCAATGTTACACCCATAAAAAAACACCACTTCATATTGGGTAAACTCATCCCTTTTTGGGTATTGGGCAATGTGGTTTTCAGTATTGGATTATTGGTGGCTTATTTGGTTTATGGCATAGTGCCTGTAGGCAATTTGATTGTGTTATATGGATTTATTGCACTGTATTTATTGGTTGTATTGGGATTTGGTTTGTTGATTTCTACGATCTCACAAACTCAACAGCAAGCCATGTTCATCATGTTTTTCTTCATGATGGTATTCATCCTGATGGGCGGTTTGTTTACACCTATTGAAAGTATGCCTGATTGGGCTCAAACAGTTACACGATTCAATCCGATGTCGTACTTCATTAATGTGTTGCGAATGGTAATTTTGAAAGGCAGTTCCTGGTCAGATATTTCAAATCATTTATTGGTAATGGCTGCTTTTGCAATCGGACTCAACTTTTGGGCTGTGCGCAATTACAGTAAAACGTCCTGATAGTAAAGGAATTAAGTGCTTTAGTATTTGCAAAGTTGTCGAACAACACCGCTGCCATTGCTGGCTGTAACAATGATGATGTATACACCGGTTTTCAAAGTACTAACATCAAATTGAATGGCTGTTCGATTGAAATTATTGATCAGTCTTTGCTCCCAGGTTTTTCCATAAATGTCAACAATCTTTACATCTACATTTCCATTTATAAACTCTGGAAAAGAAAGATTGAGTGTAAGTGTACTAGCTGGTCCTACAGGATTTGGATAAAAGTCCATATCAATGCCACTGCAAACCCCACTTCTCCATTCAGTGACACCGTACATATTGTATGCGGCACATTGATTTCTGTAGGTGATACTATTGCATCCACAAACAGGGTTGTAAAATTGATCGTTGCATTGAAACATCGGATTGATTCTTCCTGAATCAATGCATTGAATGAATTGGCCTGAGACCTTGAAGCATGAAAGCAAGATAGAAATTAGCAACAAGGTTCTCATGGTATTTAAATTTTATTGAATCCTAAATAGGGATGTAAACAAGCCGGTAATTCGATACCGTCTTCAGTTTGGTAATTTTCCAGAATAGAAGCTACAATTCTAGGCAAAGCCAAAGCACTTCCATTGAGGGTATGTACCAATTCGTTTTTACCTTCTTTGTTTTTGAATCTGCATTTCAAACGATTGGCTTGAAATGTCTCAAAGTTTGAAGTAGAACTCACTTCCAGCCACTTCTGTTGAGCACCGCTCCAAGCTTCAAAGTCGTATGTCAATGCGCTGGCAAAGCCCATATCACCACCGCATAAGCGAAGAATTCTGAATTTCAATCCCAATTTCATCATCAAACCTTTCACATGGTCAACCATTTCTTCAAGTATTTGATAACTTTGATCAGGTCTTGCGATTTGTACTATTTCCACTTTATCGAACTGATGAAGGCGATTCAGACCTCTCACATGAGCACCATAACTACCTGCTTCTCTTCTGAAACAAGGTGTGTATCCAACATTTTTAATTGGTAATTCATCTTCTTTTAAAATCACATCTCTGTAGATATTTGTAATTGGTACTTCAGCTGTTGGTATGCAATACAAATTATCAGCAACAGCATGATACATCTGACCTTCTTTATCCGGTAACTGACCGGTGCCAAATCCGCTGGCTTCGTTCACCAAAATTGGTGGTTGAATTTCATAGTATCCGGCTTTGAGTGCCTCATCTAAAAAGAAGTTAATCAATGCCCTTTGCAAACGGGCACCTTTACCGGTGTAAACCGGAAAGCCTGCACCTGTAATTTTATTGCCCAATTCAAAGTCAACCAAACTGTATTGAGAAGTAAGTTCCCAATGCGGTTTAGCATCAGCATGTAAAACTGGTTCTTCACCCCATTCAAACACCACTTCATTTTCTTCTGGCGTTTTGCCAAACTTCACAGCTTGACTGGGAGCATTAGGAATTTCATAAAGTTTTTGAGTAAGCTGTTTGTCGATTTCATTCATTTCGACTTCCAACTCTTTATAAGCTTCCTTTACTTGAATTGATTCTTCTTTTTTAGCATCGGCTTCATCTTTTTTCCCGGATTTGTATAAATCGCCGATTTCTTTTGCCAAAGTATTGCTTTTAGCTAAATTTTGTTCTAAAAGTGTTTGTTTAGCTCTTTTAGCTTCATCTAGTTTGATAACATCTTGAATGTCTTGGGTTCTGTCTATTCCCCTTTTGTTCAAACGGTCTATTATTTCCTGAGTATTGTTCCTGATTGCGTTTAAAGTTAACATATTTCTTGCTTTTGCAAAATAAACACCATTTTTGGATTAATGGTAATTTTGTTTGAGATTTATCTGCTTAAGGTGCTTGCTGTCTATCTTTGGTCGTAGATTGCCCAGATTATTACATGTTTTTAAATTCGAATGTCTCTGAATTTATCGCATAATCATTGCCGCAGATTTACGCAGATAGATTTTATCAAATGACACAAAGTTTATTTTTGTCATTTCAGCGTCCATCAGCGAAAATTTGCGGCTGCATCAGTAATACTTTGACCGCAGATGGCGCAGATTTGCGCAGATAGATTTTATCAAATGGCACTAAGTTTATTTTTGTCATTTCTGCTTCAATCAGCTTCAATCAGCGGCTACTATATTCTACTACTCAAATTTCATTTCAATTGTTTCTGCGTTCATCAGCGAAAATTTGCGGCTGCATCAGTAGTATTTTGGCCGCAGATGGCGCAGATTTGCGCAGATAGATTTTATCAAATGGCACTAAGTTTATTTTTGTCATTTCTGCATCCATCAGCGAAAATCTGCGACTTCAAATATTCATTTATGTCGATTTTATGGTTGTTGGTAAGTATTTGTAAATATTGTATAATATTGTTGTATGTTTGATTTGGTGAATTGTTGTTGTTATTTTCATAATGTAATGTAATGTAATGTAATGTAATGTAATCGTATCATGACAGAAAATCAAATATCTTATGCAATAAGAGGTGCAATCTTTGAGGTTTATAACCAAGTTGGGGTTGGATTGCTTGAATCAGTTTATAAAAAAGCACTCAAGTTTGAATTGATCAATCAAGGATTGATGGTGCAGACAGAAGTTCCGGTGCCATTCATATACAAAGGGCATGATATGAATTTAGGATTTAGATTAGATATGCTTGTTGAAGGTAAAGTGATAGTGGAGGTCAAAGCTATAAAAGAGACGATACCATTCCATCACATGCAAGTGATCAATTATCTCAAACTGTCAAAACTCAAATTGGCGATACTCGTCAATTTTCATACGGATCATATAGAGCAAGAAATCTACCGGAAAGTCAACCAACTTTAACCTTTATTTTCAGCATCCTTGTTAGGAGGTCTGTTGTTCGGATTTGGCCTGTCATTTCTTGGTTTGTCCGATGGAGGATTGTTAGGCCTGTTGCTGTTGCGTTCAGGCCTGTTGTTTGGCCTTTCTGCATTTGGATTGCCATTGCTCGGCCTATCATTCCTTTCAGGACGATTGTTAGGTCTTTCAGTATTCGGACGATTGTTGTTAGGTCTATCAGTCCTTTCAGGTCTATCCGTTCTTTCAGGTCTTACATTCTGAGGTCTATTGTTTTGAACAGGATTTGCTGATTGGCCGGTTGGTGAACCAGAACCTGGTTTTTTCTTTTTCTTCTTTTTCTTTGGATTTTTATTGTCCAAACGAGTGATGTCTTCACTTGCCAGATCCGTTGATGCAATAGGTACATCCAATTCATCGTCTTTGTGCTTGCTCTCAAATACTTCGCCAATCAATTCAGGGGATTTCTGACCTTTAGCATTCATTTCCAAATATTCATTGATCGTCTCCAATGGCATACAAATCCACGCATGGCGATCTTCGTATGCAAACCAAGTCAATCGTTTTAGAATATCTGTTTTTTGCATGTAAGCTACGCCGGTTTCGGTTTCGAGTCTGACCGTTTTGGCTTTTGGAAACTCTTCTAAAGCCTCCATATATGTATCCAATTCGTAGTTCAAGCAACATTTCAATTTGCCACACTGACCCGAAAGTTTCAACATGTTGATGGATAAATTTTGATATCTGGCGGCAGAAGTATTCACCAGTTTATAATCTGTAAGCCAAGTACTGCAACACAATTCTCTTCCGCATGAGCCAATTCCTCCCAGTCTTGAGGCTTCTTCTCTGTATCCAATTTGCCTCATTTCAATTCTGAGTTTGAATTCTTCCGCAAATCGTTTGATGAGTTCCCTAAAATCTACACGACCTTCTGCAGTGTAAAAGAAAATAACTTTCTTATTGTCACCTTGAATTTCAATGTCGCTGAGTTTCATTTCAAGCTTCATCATTAAGGCAATCGTTCTGGCGCGTTCCAGTACTTTTTCTTCTCTGGCTTTGGCCTCGTTGTATCGCTCTAAATCCTTTTCAGTAGCAACTCTTTGTATGCCTTTGATGATATCCGAATCTTCTTTGATGCCTCTTTTTTTCAATTGCAAACGAACCAATTCACCACTGATGGATACATGTCCGATGTCATAGCCCATGTCTGCATCCAATACCACCGCATCTCCGGTGTAAAGTTCCAGACCGTTCTTGTTTTTGAAAAATTCTTTACGACTGCCTTTGAACCTAATTTCAACTATGTCAAAAGGCTTATAATTATCGGGCATCGCGGTATCGCTAAGCCAATTATATACATTTAATTTATTGCAACCTCCGGTGCTGCAATTGCCGTTACTTTTACAGCCGGCTGGTGAGCATCCACCTGAGGTTCCACAACTTCCACATCCCATGTTTGTTCAATTTATTGTTTTCTCAACTGTCTTCTTACTTTCTGATTTTAAACAGTTTTTAAGGTTCAAAGATAGGTTAATTAATATTATTTTTACACTGCCGTTACGGTCGATCTCAAATATGGCCCGGTTGAATTCATGATAGATGGTATTGGCTGCTTCCAAGCCTATTAATTTCGAAAGTTTACCGGCAAACTCCAATTCATTCGCTGATAATCGGCTGCTCAAATCCTGATGATTGATCAGCATTGAAGCCCTCACCATGTGTATACCATACATCAGCAACATTTTTACCTGTTCTTTACCCCTTTCTACAAATGTGTCTAATTCTGCAATGATTTTGCCAATATTACCCTGATAACAATCCAATAACCACAATCTGAATACTTCAAATTGAGGGTTATCCATTTCTTTAGCCAAATCTATTGCCTTACTCAAATTCCCTTCTGCCATCAACGCTGCATTCTTAGCCAAATCACCTTCTGCAAGATCATTGCTTGATAAGTAAGCTTCTATTTCCGGCGAATTGTATACTGGTATTTTGATGTATTGTGTCCTTGAAATAATCGTGGTTAAAATCAATTCCTGATTTTCTGTCACCAATAAAAACAAGGTCTTTTCTGGAGGCTCTTCTAATAATTTTAACAACACATTGCCTTCTTTTCCCAAATATTCCGGCAACCACATGATCAATACCTTATAGTCGCTTTCATAAGGTTTCAGAGACAATTTTCGAATGATGTTGCGGCACTCTTTGATGTTGATATTTGGTTTCTTATTATCTCCATCTATGGCTTCAAACCATTTGTTAAGTGTGATCAACGGGTTTTTGCTGACAGCTTCTCTGAACTCTTGCATAAAATCATCGCAAGTTTCATTAGAACCATAAATAGGGAAACTGAAATGCAAATCGGGGTGAATCATTTGATTGTACTTCACACAAGATGAACATATCCCGCAGCTGTCATCATCAGTTTTATTCAAACAGGCAACATATTGTGCATAAGCGATGGCCATAGGCAAGGCAGAACTGCCTTCTTTGGCAATCATCATTTGGGCATGAGGTATTCTGCCCTGTCTGATGGAAGCCCTTAAATTGGCTTTCAATTGCGTATGTCCATGAATCTCTGAAAATTTCACTGATTGCAAAATTATCGATTTTCCTATTGCTTAAGTTGTTTGAGTAAAAATTATTTATCCAGACTAAAATAAGAGACAATAAAAAAGCCGGGCGGTTAATCCGTCCGGCTTTTTATGAATATGAAATTTTATTATTTTAAAATTTTGTCAATTTTTAGTTTGAATACCAATGTTTGGTATGGTTCCATAATTGTTTGACCGGTGTAAGGATTAACTTGTCCTTTTTCACCATAAGCCAATTGATAAGGAATAATTACTTCAGCTTCAGAACCTTCATCCATCATTTGAAGAGCTTCAAGGAAACCTTTAATCAATCCTGAATTCAAACCTGTTTTCATTGGTTTGCCATCCATGTTTGAATCAAAAACTTCACCGCTGATAAATGAACCGGTGTAATACACCATGATAGAATCTGTGATGGTTGGTTTAACACCATTGCCTGGTTTTACAACTTTAAACAGCAATCCAGATTCGGTCACTTTATAACTGCCTTCTTTCTTTTTCTTTTCAAGGAAATCAGCAGATTTTTGTTTGTCTTCTGCATAAGCAACAG
>DASWYG010000036.1:0-19098 GCA_036405075.1 Bacteroidia bacterium
ATTTCGCCCCAATAGAATCGCAACATCTTCTTCCCAGCTTCTGAGTTGAAACGGACCGGTACCGACAGGTTGCTCTCTAAACTTCTCGTTGACAGCTTCAAATGGAACAATGAAGCAATAATTCATGGCTAAAATACCCATGAAAGGTTTAAAGGGTTGAAGCAATTGAATGACAACAGTTGTGTCATTCGGAGCACTTATAGGAAAAGGGAAAGAATCGTGATGAGAAAAACATCTAAGATCAATCTTATCATTAAATATCCAGGCACCCGGAGAAGCTGTAGCGGGATCGGCTATTCTTCTAAAACTATAAACCACATCTGAAGCAATCATTTTTCGGGTTGTTTTTTTAAAAACACCTGTTTGATGAAAATAAATGTCGCTGCGCAAATGAAAGGTGTATTTTTTTCCGCTGTCGCTGATTTCCCATTTTTTTGCGAGACAGGGTTGAAGTTTCATTTTGTCATCGAATTCAACCAATCCTTCATAGAGCTGAGACACTACCCATATCTCGCTTTGAGCACGTGCAAAAGCCGGATCGAGTGTACTCACATTCTGATCTTCATTATAGAAAAAGTAATTCGAATTTTTCAAATTATCCACATTTTTACAACTATTTATCCAAATCAGGATGGGGAAAAATAGGAACGTTTTGAGCGTTTTTGTAGAATGCTTAATCATATTTTTGAAAGTTCAAATTTAAGTGCAAATGAATGTAAAATATTACGGTCATTCTTGTTTCTCTGTAAACATAGGTGGAAAAGCGATCTTATTCGATCCTTTCATTTCGCACAACCCATTGGCTAAAGACATACAAATAAAAGACATCAAAGCCGATTATATTTTTTTGAGTCATGCCCATGCCGATCACAGTGCGGATGTATTAGAGATAGCGAAAAACAATGATTCAACCATTGTTGGAATATGGGAAATATGTGAATGGGCAGGTAGAAACGGTCATGCTAAAAACCATCCTATGAACATTGGTGGATTCTGGACTTTTGAATTTGGAACTGTTCAAATGGTTAAAGCCGTGCATTCCAGTTCATTTCCTGATGGCAGTTATGGCGGACAAGCTGCGGGATTCGTGGTTTCGTCGGAAGATAAAACGTTTTACTACAGCGGTGATACTGCATTGACATTAGACATGCAATTGATTCCTGACAGACACGATTTGAACTTTGCATTTTTGCCAATTGGAAGCAACTTCACCATGGATGTGACAGATGCCATTACAGCTTCTAAATTCATCAAATGCAACCACATCATAGGCATGCACTATGATACTTTCGGATTTATAATGGTAGACCATCAGGATGCCATCAACAGATTCAATCAAGCCGGCAAATTGCTCACCTTGATGAACATCGGACAAACAATGGAAATTTAAAATATTAGATTTATACAAAATGGGAAAAATCATAACAATTGCCAATCAAAAAGGGGGAGTAGGAAAAACTACTACCGCGATCAACCTTGCAGCAAGTCTGGCTGTACTTGAATTCAAGACACTGTTGGTGGATGCTGACCCTCAGGCAAACTCCTCTTCAGGCATTGGATTCGACCCTCAAAACATCAAAATAGGTCTTTATGATTGTTTGATCAATGAGTCGCCTGCAAAAGATGTCATTTTGAAATCAGACCTTAAATTCCTCGACTTATTGCCTTCAAACATCAACCTTGTTGGTGCCGAGTTGGAGATGATAGATTTGCCTAACAGAGAAAGGGTGATGAAACGCGTGTTTGAACCATTGAAAAAAGAATACGATTTCATTGTCATAGATTGTTCACCCTCATTGGGTTTGATCACAACCAATTCATTGTGTGCAGCTGATAGCATCATCATACCGGTTCAATGCGAATACTTTGCATTGGAAGGTTTGGGCAAATTGCTCAATACCATTCGTATCGTACAAAAAGAGTTGAATAAAAACCTTTCAATTGAAGGCATATTGCTCACCATGTATGATTCAAGATTGAGATTGAGCAACCATGTTGTGGAAGATGTTAAAATGCACTTTCAGGATTTGGTATTTGATACCATCATTCCAAGAAACACTAAACTGAGTGAAGCTCCTAGCTTCGGCTTACCGGTCATCACACACGATGTGACCAGTAAAGGATCTACTACTTACCTAAATCTTGCCAGAGAAATCTTGCAAAGAAATGGTTTGACCAAGCTCGAGAAAACCGAGAAAATCATGGAATAATTTTCACAAACGATAAAAAAAGATGAGTAAAGACACCAATAAATTGAAAAAAGGGGGCCTTGGAAGAGGACTATCTGCCCTTTTAAACAATGCAGAAACCGATATCACTGTCTCAAATGAATACAGAGCTGGTGGTGGCGTTCAGTTCATTGATATCAATGACATAGAAGCTAACCCTTTCCAACCAAGAACTGAATTTGAACAAAAAGCATTGGATGAACTTTCTGAATCCATTAAAGTTCACGGTTTAATTCAACCGGTTACAGTTAGAAAGATGGGTTATGACAAATATCAACTCATCAGTGGCGAAAGACGCACCAGGGCTTCAATACTTGCAGGATTAGAAAAAATCCCTGCTTATATCAGAATTGCCAATGACCAGGAAATGCTGGAAATGGCTTTGATTGAAAACATTCAAAGAGAAAACCTCAACCCTATAGAAGTTTCTTTGAGTTACAAAAGACTTTTGGAAGAATGCAATCTTAAACAAGATGAATTGGGCGATCGTGTGGGTAAAGACAGAAGCACAGTGAGCAATTATTTGCGCTTACTCAGATTACCAGACGAGGTTCAGCTTGCTCTTAAAATCAATAAAGTTTCAATGGGACACGCCAAAGCGATATTGAGTGTTGATGATCCGGATGAACAAATAGCTTTGTACAGAAGAATTGAAAATGAGAACTTAAGTGTTAGAGGAGCTGAAGAAATTGTTAAACAATCTAAATCACAAAAAACACCAACAGTGGTTCAAGGTAAACTGATCCCTGCTTCATTTGAAATAGATGATGCATTGAAGTTTAAACTGGAAAAAATAAACAAATTTCTTTCAACTAGTATTGCCATAAAACCCAAAGGCAATAAAGGTGAAATCATTATCCCATTCAAACACTACGAAGATTTGGAACGGATTTTGACCAACCTGTCTGAGCATGAGTAAGTCGGTCTGTTTAAGTTTATTTCTCTTTATTTCAATTTCATGTTCTAAGCTTCAAGCTTTGAACATGAGCACTTACACTAGCCGTTTTGGGCCTTTTAAAGACAGCAGTAAGTCAATTGTGCATTCTCCTAAAAAAGCAAGCATCTACAGTGCTATTCTTCCGGGTTTAGGTCAGGCTTACAATAAGAAATATTGGAAAATTCCGATAGTTTATGCTGCCTTGGGTACCTCTTGTTACTTTCTATTTGATAATCGCAAAAAAATGCGAATCAGACAAAATGAATTGATTGTTCGTTTAGACAATGACAGCAACACAATTCCTTCTGCCAGTTTTGCAAATATCCCAACTTCAGTTTTAAAATCTGAGCGCAACTTTTACCGCACTTACAGAGATTACAGCATCATTGCAACTGCCGGTATTTATTTGCTCAATATCGTCGATGCTGCAGTTGATGCACATTTCTATAAATTCAATATCGACAGGCCATTGGCCATGCGAAAAGTCAAAAATTGGAACCTTGTTTCGGGTCGTATTGGTCCTGTTCCAACCTATGGCATCAGTTGGCGATTTTAAGTCGTCATATTGAAAGTTGAATTGAATATAAGCTGATTAAACACCTCGCATTTCGATCAATTTCTCTTCAACAAAAGAGTTAAATTTCCTTATATTTGCAATCTTTTTTATGTCGGAAATCAAGATAACCCTACCAGACGGAAGTGAAAGGAACTACCCCTCGGGAGTGACTGCATTCCAAGTGGCGCAAAGCATTAGTGAAGGCTTGGCACGCAACATCATTGCGGCAAAAGTCAATGGAAAAGTTGTAGAAACAGGTAGACCAATCACGACGGATTCTGAATTAACATTGTTGAAATGGGATGACAAAGAAGGTAAAAATACTTTTTGGCATTCTTCTGCTCACCTTTTGGCTGAAGCAATAGAAGCTCTATACCCGGGATCAAAATTTGGTATCGGTCCGGCAATAGACAGTGGATTTTACTATGACATTGATTTTGGCGATCACAAAATCACAAGTGAAGATTTTCCAAAAATTGAATCTAAAATGGCCGAATTGGCCAAACAAGAAAATCAATTCATCAGATCTGAAGTTTCAAAATCTGAGGCTCTGGCATATTTCAAAGAAAAGAATGATCCTTACAAAATTGAATTGATTGAAGACCTCAATGATGGTGAAATTACCTTTTACAAACAAGGTAACTTTACCGATCTGTGCAGAGGGCCGCATTTACCACATACAGGTCATATAAAAGCCATCAAAATTTTGAGTTTGGCCGGTGCATATTGGAGAGGTGACGAGAAAAACAAACAATTGACCCGTATCTATGGCATTACCTTTCCTAAGAAATCTGAATTGGATGCCCACATGCAAATGTTGGAAGAAGCCAAAAAAAGAGATCACAGGCTATTGGGTAAGGAACTAGAGATTTTTGCATTCGACGATGATGTAGGACCAGGATTACCTTTGTGGTTACCAAAAGGTGCTGCCATCATTGAATTGCTTGAAGGTTTTGCCAAAAAAACTGAAAAAGAAGCCGGATATATGCGTGTTAAATCGCCGCATATCGCCAAGGAAAGCATGTACCTGAAAAGTGGTCACCTTCCCTATTATCAAGACAGCATGTTCCCTCCTATGGAGTTGGATGGAATTAAGTACTACTTAAAATCCATGAACTGTCCTCATCACCACAAAATTTTTGCTGCAACACCGAAATCATACAGAGATTTACCAGTTAGATATGCTGAATACGGTACTTGCTATCGCTATGAGCAAACAGGTGAGTTGTTTGGTTTAATGCGTGTTCGTTCCATGCAAATGAACGATGCACATATTTATTGTACAAAGGATCAATTTGAGGTTGAGTTCAAAGCTGTCAATGAATTGTATTTGAAATACTTCAAAGTATTTGGAATTGATAAATACGTGATGCGTTTCAGTAAACACGATCCAAAGAAATTAGGCCAAAAATACATCAATGCACCTGAACATTGGAAAGAGACAGAAACTTTGGTCAGAGATGTTTTGGTTAAATTGGACATTCCTTTTGTAGAAGTAGAGGATGAAGCTGCATTTTACGGACCTAAGATCGACATTCAAATTTGGAGTGCAATTGGCAGAGAATTTACATTGGCAACCAATCAGGTAGACTTTGCTCAAGCTGAGCGATTCGACTTGTATTTCATCAATGAAAAAAGTGAAAAAGAAAGGCCATTGATCTTACACAGAGCCCCTTTGAGTACACATGAACGTTTCATTGGATTTTTGTTGGAACACTATGCCGGAAAATTCCCTTTGTGGTTGAATCCGGAGCAAGTGATCATATTGCCGATAAGTGAAAAATATCAAGAATATTCAGAAAAAGTTTTAAAAGTCCTAAAAAATAACGATATTCGCGCCCTCATTGACGACAGGTCAGAGAAGACAGGTAAAAAAATCAGGGATGCGGAGTTGAAAAGATTGCCACTGATGATGATACTTGGAGAGAAAGAGCAAGCAGATAACACAGTGACAGTGAGGAAGCAAGGAGGAGAAGACTTAGGGTCGATGAGCATTGAATCGTTTATAGCTTATGTGAACGAGGAGATAAACAAACAATTAAACTAATATTTAAATAATTGATAAAAAAGCCATTTAAACCAACCGTAAAGCCAAAACCAAGTGGACCACGTCCTGTAAGAGGTCGTAGAGAAGCTCTTCACAAGATCAACAGGTACATTTCGGCAGACACAGTAAGGGTAGTAGGAGATGGTGTAGAGCCGGCAGTCTATTCAATCGACAAAGCATTGAAGATGGCTGAAGAAATGGGGTTAGATTTGGTAGAAATTTCTCCAAATGCAGAACCACCGGTTTGCAAAATTGTCGATTACAATAAGTTCTTATACGAGCAAAAGAAGAAACAGAAGGAGCTTAAGGCAAACGCTGTTGTCAATGAAGTGAAAGAAATTCGTTTTGGTCCAAACACCGACGAACACGACGTTGATTTCAAACTGAAACATGCCACTAAATTCCTAAACGAAGGCGCTAAAGTAAGAGCCTACGTGTTCTTCAAAGGCCGTACAATTGTATACAAAGAAAGAGGTGAAGAACTGTTGATGAGATTTGCCAATAAATTGATTGAAGATGGAATCGCTAAACTCGAATCCACTCCAAAACAAGAAGGTAAAAAAATGATCATACTGCTCGGACCGGCTAAGAAGAAATAACCCAATCGCAAGCAAATAAAATAATAGTATAGTATGCCAAAAATGAAGACCAACAGTAGTGCTAAGAAAAGAGTTAGCATTACCGGCACCGGAAAGATAAAACGCAAAAAAGCGTTTAAAAACCACATCCTGACCAAAAAAGCAACGAAACGTAAACGCGGTCTTGCTCAAAGCGGTTTAGTAAGTGAAGTGGATATGCCGAACATGAGATTCATGCTCACCATCGGTAAATAATCTCCGGAGAAAAAAGAACCTTGTCAGGCCCAAAGCTCTTCCCCTAGGAAAGACGCCTGCCAAAAACCAAAATAACTCAAAAAAAGTAACAAGTAAAAAATGCCTCGTTCAGTTAATCACGTAGCCAGTAAGGCTCGCAGAAAAAAGGTCCTCAAATTAGCCAAAGGCTATTTTGGAAGAAGAAAAAATGTTTGGACCGTTGCCAAAAATGCGGTTGAAAAAGGTTTAACCTACGCTTATCGCGACCGTAAACAAAAGAAAAGAAATGTTCGCTCTGTATGGATCGTTCGTATCAATGCAGCAGTTAGAGAATTCGGAATGTCATACTCTGAATTCATCGGAAAACTCAATGCTAAAGAAATTACCCTTAGCAGAAAAGCACTTGCCGATCTAGCTCTCAACCACCCTGAAGCTTTTAAAGCCATTGTCAATGAAGTGAAAGATGCTACACCGGTATCTCGTCCAGACAATACACCAAAAGCTAAAACTCCAGTTGCAATCGCAAAAACTGAAGCTCCTAAAAAAGCAGTTAAAAAAGCTGCCCCTAAAGCTCAAGAAGTTGAAACAGTAGTTGAAGCTACAGTTGAAACTCCTGCCGCTGAAGAAGCTCCAGTGAAAAAAGCAAGAGCTACCAAAGCTAAAAAAGAAGAAAAAGACGCTGAATAATTTCAGCATACTTCAATATCCTTAAGGGAAGTCATTCGACTTCCTTTTTTTTATGCCCCCCTTCTACCCTCTTTGGTCCATCCATAAAGCCCTATGTCCCAATCATTAAAAACTACTTTTACAATTCACAACACTCAACTAATTTAGAATGGTTGAAAGTCTATTTTGTTTATATACTCCTATGCTCTAACGAAGGTTTCTATACAGGACTTACCAGTCAACTCAGCAAAAGATTGCAATTACATCGCGATGGACTCATCTCGGATTTTACTAAGAAAAACTTACCCATATCTCTCGTCTATTTTGAAATGCATACTGATTTCAAATCAGCATTGTTGAGAGAAAAACAAATTAGAGGCTGGTCGAGAGCCAAGAAAAAAGCTCTCAGTCAGGGAGAATTTAAATTGCTGCATCGTCTTGCCGAATGCCAGAATCATACTCATTACAAATACAAGCCATAAGCACTTCGGCTGCGCTCAGTGCACCCCCTACCACGTTTCACCTTGGTCAACGAAATGTTCGTCCGTTGAGCGAAGTCGAAACGGCGAAGTGAATGAAAGTCTTGATTAAGCTTTTGTGATTAAGCTTCCATTTCCTTAACGACACCCATATTACTGAACTTCTCAATCCTTTCATTGATCAATTCATCAGGGGTTTTATCTTTAAGGGATTTGTATTGCTTCTTGATTTCCTTTTTAACAGTGGCAATGGTCTTTTCTATATCATTGTGAGCACCGCCAAGTGGTTCTTCAATTATACCGTCAATCAGGCCATTTTTAAGCATGTCTTCAGCTGTTAGTTTAAGTGCTTCTGCTGCTCTTTCTTTATAATCCCAGGTTCTCCATAGAATTGAAGAACAACTTTCAGGAGAAATAACTGAATACCATGTGTTTTCCATCATCATGACCTTATCTCCAACACCAATACCCAGAGCACCACCGCTTGCACCTTCACCAATGATGATGCAGATGACTGGAACTTTAAGCACGGCCATTTCCATTAAATTCTTTGCAATTGCTTCACCTTGGCCTCTTTCTTCGGCTTCCAAACCAGGAGAAGCACCGGGAGTATCAATAAAGGTAACAATTGGGCGATTGAATTTTTCGGCTAATTTCATCAGGCGAAGTGCTTTCCTGTATCCTTCCGGATTGGGCATACCGAAGTTTCTGTATTGTCTTTCTTTGGTGTTTCTACCTTTTTGTTGGCCAATAAACATAAATGCTTGACCATCTATACTGCCAAAACCACCGATCATGGCTTTATCATCTTTAACGTTTCTGTCTCCATGCAATTCAAGAAAATCTGGAGCCATACCAAGGATATAATCGAGGGCATAAGGTCTTTCAGGATGACGAGATATCTGTACTTTTTGCCAGCCTGACAGGTGATTATAAACTTTCTTTTTAGTTTCTTCTATTTTATTCTCAAGTGATTTGATTGTATCACTCATATCTATTTTTCCTTTAGAATGAGTTTCTTTGGCTTTATCCAATTGGTCGATCAACTCTTGAATCGGTTTTTCAAAATCGAATGTCATTTTTTTGAAATTTAGAGGGCGAAATTAACCATTTTTTATTCATTTTTTAACTTTAATCCTGTTGATACCAAACTATGGTCACTAGACAGTTTGTAGGTCTTGTAGTAAAGCCCTTCAAACTTCTTTGGATAAAGTATATAATCGATACGGAAATTGGGCATCATGCCTATATAAGTCTTACCCATTCCACTGCCATTTTCAATGAATGCATCTTTTAAACCGGAGCTCAGTGTATTGTAGGAAAAAGACATCGGAGGGTCGTTAAAATCTCCGATAATGAAATAATCATTTTGCAGATTTTTTATGTTCTGTTTAATGCTTTCAACTTGCTGAGAGCGTTTGATGTAGGCATTTTTCATTCGTGTTAAGAGTCCTCTCGACCTGACAATTTTTTCTTCATTGTCTTCTGGCATTTCACGAATGAATTTATAATCTTGTTTATTGAATTTGAATGATTGCAGATGCACGTTATAGACGCGGTAGAGGTTGCTGTCTAAGCGAATATCGGCACACACACACATATTACCTGTAAGCCCGTCAAATTGAACCAATTCGGTGTTTTCAATTGGGTATTTAGAAAATATGGCCATTCCATATTCTCCTCTTTTTCTACCGTCTTTCAGTTTTTCAAAATATGCATATTTAAATCCGCAATTTGATTTAAAGCTATCAATTGTTGAAGTGTTTTCGGATTTTAGGTTCAAAAACTCCTGAATACATAAGACATCAGCATCAATTTCATTGACTTTAGTCATTAATTCATTGCTGCTCCATTTGGATTGAAAATAACCAAAGAGCCCTACGTTATAAGAACAAATTTTGAGAGTTTTATCGGCTTCCTGAACTTTGGACCTAAACTGAAAAGTAGAATTAAAGAAAGGAATACCGAGGAGTATCATACCCATACTAAAAAAAGCTTTTAGCTTGAATTGAATCAACCAAAAAAGTGCAAAGAATATATTGAGAAGAAGAAAAAACGGATAGGCTATACCGAGTAAAGAAAACATCCATGCTTCTTCTGGATCAACGAATGCAGACAGGTATGAACCTCCCAGCAAAATGATGGCGATGATATTAAAGGAGAATACAAATCGTCTGAAAAATTTAATCAAAATTACTCTTGACTTGCTTTAAACAAAATATCCTTTTCTTCTTTACTCAACCTTTCATATCCCGAGCTGGAGATCTTATCAAGAATTGCATCAATTTCTTCTTGAGTGGGTGAACCTGATTTTCTTTCTGACATTACATGTCCGGCGTTAACCTTTGGACGAGTTTGATTCACTTCCACTTTCATGTGTTTTGGTTTTATTTCCTGGCGAATAACCGGCTCAAACAATTTAAATTTAATGGAACCTTTTCTATAATTAGCGAATAACCAGCCATAGATTGCTCCTCCAAAATGGGCAATGTGTCCGCCCGGATTACTGTTTGGCATTATGACAATGTCTAACAACAAAAAGAAGAGGGAGAACCAAATCAATTTTACTTTAAACACACCAAAAAGATTCAGCTCCAAACGAGGAGCATAAGTGGTAACAGCAAACAAAATAGCCATTGCAGAACCACTTGCACCAATGAGAGAGAAATTACCTGAACCAAAAGCAGGAATGAAATTACAAGAAATAAAAAATAAAAAACCTGCTATTACACCTCCCCAGATATAAACCCTCCAGGCATCTGATTTTCTGAAGAAATCAAGAAAAATAGAACCTGCCAAGTTCAACAAGATCATGTTTGAGATCAAATGCATCAAACCTAAATGTGTGAACTGATATGTAACAAGTGTCCAGGGATGAGTGAGCAACTGATTGAGATTGGACGGTAATGCCAATTGATCCATTAAAGTCGCATCACTTGATTTGAACATCCACAAGAACATGCGAACAATTGCCAATACCACAAACAAAGCCACATTGATGATGATGAGCTTAGCTGTCGGTGTTGCGTATTTGAATCGATATTTTACTTCGTTCAGAAAGTCCATTTCCAATACGAATATAACAAATAAAAAGGGGATTTTGTTGTCTATTACAACAAAAAATCACTCAAATTTTGTAAGTTGAAAATTGTATTTTTCTGCTTCTATCTTGACTATCAATGGATTGATTGTATCGTTGATATAACAGATCTTAGTTTCTCCGTCGAAAAGCACGATACAATCGATGAGCACTTCATTGTTGTCCTTGTCGAAAACCTCGACTTGCTCATGACCGGCAAATCTGTATTTACCCAAACCTTGGCCCATAACATTGATGGTAGACGTTGAGTCTTTAGCGATGTCTTTCATCATCATATTACTCATCCAGAAACCGGAGGTTTTATTCAAAATAATATCAGCATCTGCATTAAAATCAGTAAAAATGGTATAAGCAGAATCTAAACCTGTTTTTATAATCCTGGTTCTTCCATTCTCGATTTTAGCACCTTCAGTTTTTTTCCAGGTAAAATCCACTGTTTGAGGATATGCAAATTGTTTGATCTGCAATTCCAATTCATTACCATTATCGAAATATGTGAATTTTCTTACATTGCTCATATCAACAGACTTGATCAGATCATCACAATATGGAGACATGTCAAAACTTTCACCTCCTTCGATCAAACGGATGGATTTAGCCACTTTACAAGCTGAATCTCTTCTGTTGGTCTTACTCAAATATTTTACATTCAGCATACTCACCTCCCCTTGTCCGGGAGCATAAACGTTCAAAGTATCGATATCAGCAGCCACATCGGTATTGTTCATGTCCAATTTGTATTTGGCCCTAAGATAAATACAAGTGTATCTGTCTTTTCCTGCAGTCATTCTTGGAATGATCCTATCCAACCTTGCGATGGCACCAATGGTATCTCCGACGCTGTACAAACAATTGGCATAAGGCAAATCTAAAACAACTCTTGAAAGGGTATCTTTCCAAGTTTTTCTGTATGCGATGTCAAAACAGGATAGTGCTTCATCATAAAATCCGCCAACAGCGGCAACCATTCCCAATGCTGCATAACCTTCTGCCTGATTGCTGGCCAATCGGATGGTTTTTCTGCACATCACCCTTTTAGCTGAGTCATTCAAAAAATAATAATTGAGGTGTGTCATGGCAAAAGTGGAATACACTTCGGGTTCGCCTGGGTAAAATTTATAGACTTTGTTGAGATTGACCCACATATCATCATATTTAAATGCAAACATGGCAATATTTGCCCTCAATAAAAATGCATCCTTATTCTTTGGATCCAATGCCAAAATCTGCTTAATGACTTTTTCACATTCAGCATCTTTGGCTTCGTTGTATAACAAATATGCTTTCTCTACCAATTTTACTACTTGCGGATTGGGTTTCTTTGGAGCTACTGCTCCGGGTTTTTTGGTAGCAGTTGTTGCTGGCTTTTTGGTACCGGCCGCTGCTGGCTTTTTGGCAGCAGTAGTAGTCTTTTTTGCAGGTGTTCCCGTTTTAGGTTTTGGTTGTGTTTGCGAAAAAACAAAAAGTGGAATTAATAAAAATACTATAAGAAATTGCTTCATCAAATGTCGTTTTTTTTAAAAGTTTACAAATATAACGATTGTATGCGTGTTATATTGAAAACTACGACATAAAATTTACCCCCTACATCGATTTCTAAACTTTAAATATAATCGGTTCAATACCTGTAAGTCGATGATTCCTGCCCGTATGGCACCTCTATCAGGTGTCTGATGGCAACACTGGCAACTGCACAACCAAATACTGCCGGCATATAACTCATGGTACCGATAATGGATTTTTTGGGAAAAGCCTTCTCAGTGGTTATAATCTTTGTTTTATCGGCTTGTTCTGAACTGAACACACAGGTTAGTCCTTTCCTGATACCAAACTTATGCAGATGCTTTCTCACATATCGAGCAAGATTACAGTTATACGTTTCTGAAATGTCACATACTTCAAGCTTCGTAGGATCCAGTTTTCCTCCTGCCCCCAAACTACTTACCAAAGGGATTTTTAAATCCAAACAAGATTTAATGAAATAAACCTTTGGCGATAAAGTATCAATACAATCACAGGCAAAATCAAATCCGCCTTCAGTTAATATATCTCTTGTTCTTTGGTCTTTTATGTATTCACATAAAACCGTCAATTCTATTTCAGGATTGATGTCTTTGATCCTTTCAGCTAATACTTCTGCTTTGAGCTTGTGTTCAGTACTTTTAAGGGCCGGAATTTGCCTGTTGCGATTGCTGGGATCAACTGTATCTGCATCGATGATGGTCATTTTTCCAACACCTGCCCTTGCTATCATTTCAGCACAAATACCACCTACACCACCCAAACCAACTACCAGAACATTGGCCTTCATCAAACGATCTATCTTGTCGTCGCCCAGCATCAACTGGGTTCTACTCATCCAGTATGGAATTTCCATCCCGCGAAAATAATTACTGAAAATCAAATTTTAAAATGAATCAAAGTCCTAAATTTTAACAAGAACCGGGCGCATCATCATCAATAGGTAAAAGTTCAGGCTATTGACAATGTAAGCTGCTCTAAACTCTTCACATTTTTTTAACTTAATTTCCAATTAAAATAAGAAATAGTGGCATAATAAATGAGGCTGCTTTTTGTTTATTATTGTCGAAAGATTATGAAACAGCTTTTTCTATTTTGCTTGATGCTATTAGGACTTTCCTCAAATGCTCAAAATATTGTCAGAAGTTTTAAGGGACGAGTAGTCGATTCGACAACTATGGCGCCTTTGCCCGATGTTTCTATATGTATTTACAGGGCTTCCGACACTTCTTTGATCAACTTTGGATTCACTACCCCACTTGGAAATTTCTCTCTGAATACCAAATCTCCTGATTCCCTTCTAGTGGTCGTCAGTTTGCTCAATTATGAAGACTTCAATTACAAAGAAAAAGCAGAAGATGGCTGGAGTTTCAAAAATTTTGGAGACATCAAACTCGCCAAAATGCCTTATTTATTTAGAGCCGTTTCGGTAAAAACAGCAGCAATAAGACTTAAAGGTGATACCATAGAAATTAATGCCTCAAAATTTAAAGTACTTCCTGGAAGCGATGTCGCCCAATTGTTTAAAAAAATACCGGGTTTTGAAGTCAATGTGAAAGGTGAAATAAAAGTTGGTGGAGCCGATGTCAGTAAGATCATGGTGGATGGATCAGATTTTTTTGGCAACAATCCGGGCATGGTGTCTAAAAATTTAACTGCCGACATGATCGAAACAGTTCAGGTATTCGATGAACGCAATGAGGATGGTTCTCCTAAAGACAATGTTACCAAAGTCATCAACCTCAAACTCAAAAAAGGAAAACGCAATGGTATTTTTGGCGACCTGCTGGGAGGTTATGGCAGTAACAACAGATATGAAGCCGGAGCTCGATTAAATGGATTTAAAAACGATAGAAAAATGTCGTTTGTAATGAACAGTAACAACATCAATAGCACAGGTTTTGATTTTGGATTCAACAATTGGCACAATGCCGACTACTATGAACGCAACGGAACATTCGGTGAAAATGGCATATCATATTACAACAGTATCTCAGGTGATGGAAACATCAATCGTGAATCAAATGCCGGTATGACCTTTTTCAATGAATTTTCTAAAAAAAGAAAACTGTCGTTCAATACCATGATCAGTCAAAATGACTACACCAGTATTTATTCTGATAATACCATATACGGTATAAGTGATAGCATACAAAGATCAAATTTGGATTCCACCAATATTAAAGGTGTCTCAAAAAGTGCTAACTTAGAAATAAATTATACCAAACAAATAGACAGTACAGGTGCATTTGAAATCGGTACAGTTGGTGGACTTAAACTCTCTAATAGAAACAGCAGCAGTTTCAATGACATTAAACTCAACAACAATTTCATCAACCGAGGTAACACAGAAAAGAAATACACCACCAATAACAGTACTTTTAGAGTCAATGCTTTATACAGAAGGTACCTTAGAAAAGACAAGCGCTATTATTTCAGTGTATATGGCAGTTATAATTTCCAACTCAATGATGGTTTCAATCACCAATTTACCCAAAATTCATTTGACACGTTCAACAATCGCAACAATTATAATTACCAGACCAACGAAGTTTTGACCAAAGTATTTGGGAAGTTGCCGGTTTACAAAAAATCAATTTCCTTTAACCTCTCAGCAGACAGATGGCTGCAACAAAACAAAACCCTTCAACTGGTGGAAAACGCCAATAACCAATTCAATAAAGAATTTGAACAAGACTATAACAGCAAAGTAGATTCATTGAGCATAGAGTTTGAAAACCAATTGGAACAATACACTGTTAAACCATATTTCAGCTTCGAAAAGAAAGGCATGTATGCAACATTAGGGGCTACATTTATGCAAATGAACATTCACACTTTGAATACCGCAACCGGTAAAGGTCTGGACATCCCCTATCAAAAATTACTGCCACAATTGAGTTTCAGCTATTACCCTGAAAACAAAGCCTACGTATACATCAACTTATCCAGACTGACCAACTTTCCTACAGCTTCAGAACTTCAACCTGTCATCAACATCACCAATACTTATGAAAGGCAAACCGGAAATGAAAGTCTCAACCCACAAATCAACAACAACATCTCATTTTATGTCAATATGTATGCTTTAAAAGGTTTTAGGTACTTGTACAACTCTTTCAGATTGTCGCAATCAGACAATGCCAAAGTGATGGCCAGCAGACAAAACGAAGATGGTGTGATCATCAAAACCCCAACCAACGCCAGTGGTTATCTAAGGGTGACCAATTGGTTCAGTACTTCCAAAAAGCTGACAAAGAAATTCTACGCCAATATTTCCCTTGACTTTGAAAACACCAAAAATCCAAACATCATCAACAACATCATTTCAAGCGGACGTTATGGTGATTACAATGTTTCACCTTCCTTTAGTTATTCGAAATCAGATAGTTTGGAATTAAATTTCGGACTCAGATATTCCTATACAAAATTTACGAATACACTCAACGACCGTCTCAACTACAATCAAAACATTTTGGCCTATAATGCCAGCATACGCGCTTTGTTGCCATTTGGCATGGAGATCAACTCCAATATAGACATAAGTGACAGCAGAAATGTACCCGGCATTGGTAAGATTGTGCCTGTTTGGTCGGCCTATCTGCAACAACCTCTTGGTAAAAAAAGCAATTACAGCATCAAGTTAAGTGCTTATGATATATTAAAACAAAACACCAATATCAGCCGAACTGCCACAGAGAATTTCATCAATATCAGTCAGAACAATCAACTTCAACGCTATTTTATGGTAAGCTTGATTTATAAAATAAAGAAAGTAGGTGGAGAAGACGATTTTGATTATGTGTATTGATTAATCAACACTTTAGTACATAAACTACTGAATTTCTATCACTTAATCTATATCTCTCCCCCAATTCATTAACATTAAAAGGCGAATTATAATTTATTTTTAAAGGTGAATTAATACAACCTTAATAGAGGCAGGTGACTTTTGCATCATCAAATTAATAGAAATTTTTATGAAATTCAATTTTTTCAGACTCAGTTTAATGTCTGTAATCGCATTATCATCTGTTTTCACCTCGTGCAAAGATACTGTTGACGACGATGGAAATGGTACTACAACATCTACCAATGAAGTACTATCAGGTGTATTAACTTCAAGAACTTTAGATGCTTCTAAAAAATACACCATCAGTGGTGTAGTAACCATCGACAACGGTGTTACTCTTACTATCCCTGCAGGTACCAAAATCTTTGGTGAGAAAAAAACCAAAGGTACTTTGTTGGTTAAACCAGGTGGCAAATTGGTAGCAGAAGGTACTGAAGCTAAACCAATCATCTTCACATCTAACCAAGAACCAGGTGAAAGAGAACAAGGTGACTGGGGTGGATTGGTTATTCTTGGAAAAGCCAATTGCAACCAAAACAATCCTGCTATCGAAGGTATCACTCCTGCGGCTAATTACGGTACATTTAACAGTACTGCAAATGACGACGATAACTCAGGTATTTTGAAATATGTTAGAGTAGAATACGCAGGTATCGCTTTGACTCCAAACAACGAAACCAACTCTTTCACTTTCGGTGCAGTTGGTAAAGGTACTACTGTTGACTACTGCCAAGCTACTTATGGTGGTGACGACAATTTCGAATGGTTCGGTGGAACTGTAGAATGCAAACACCTTATATCTTTAGCTGCTTGGGACGATGATTTCGATTGCGATTTCGGTTTCAGCGGTAAAGTTCAATACGGTCTTGCTGTTCGTGATCCATTCAACGCTGACCAATCTGGTTCTAACGGTTTCGAAGTTGACAACGATGCTTCAGGTACAACAGCAACTCCAAAAACTGCTGCAGTATTCTCTAACATCACTTTGTTAGGTCCAATTTACGACTCAGCTAAAACTGCTTTCAATGGTAACTACCAACATGCTCTTCACTTAAGAAGAAACTGTGAATTGTCTATCTTCAACTCTGTAATCGCAGGTTTCCCAATCGGTTTGAACCTCGATGGTACTTTATCAAACTACACCAATGGTTTAGGTGTTCTCGAAAACAATATCCTTGTATGTTCAGCTGTTAAAGGAACTGCTACTCGTCCATTCTTCAATGGTAAATCAGCTTCAACTGCAGTAGGTGATTACTTCTCAGTTACAAAAAACAACGTTGCTTACACTTTAAGCACTCCAACTTCAGGTTCTCCTGCTGCTTCTAAAGCCATCATGGATGCTGGTATCAACCCTGCTTTGATCATGGGTTACAGCACTGTAGCTGGTGTTAGCGGTACTTACCCTAAAAACCCTGACTTCGGTACTTTCTCTGGTGCTACTCAATCTGGTGCTGCTTTCACAAACAGCAAATTGGGTTCATTCTTCACTACTACCACTTTCAAAGGTGCTTTCGGTAGCAGCGACTGGTCTGACAACTGGAGTAACTTCAACCCACAATCTGAAGTTTATTAATCCGATTAAGTAAATATTTTTTCATAGATTCTGAAAAGCCTCCCATAGTGGAGGCTTTTCTTTTGTATGAATCTTATGTTTGTTTATTGATTTTATTTTATAAGTTTGCTTCAAACAGCATTGATATGGGAAACAGAAGAAATTTCATCAGACAAGGCACCCTATTGGCAAGCACTTTAAGCTTGAGTAAATTACAAGCCTTTGTATCGGATGAAGTCAACTTGACTTCTAAAGACGATGGTGAAACATACTGGAAAATGGTCAGAGAACAATTCCCGCTCTCTACAGATAAGGTATTCTTAAACAATGGTACTATAGGGCCTTCACCTTATCCTGTCATACACGAAGTAAGGCAAGAAATGGAAGCCATTGAAAGTACTGCCAGATATGGAGGTAATGAAGACGTTGCCATTAATGCCATTGCAGGTTTTGTTGGGGCCAATGAAAGTGAGATCAGTTTAACCAGAAATGTCACCGAGGGCATTAACATCGTTTGTTGGGGTTTATCCCTTAAAGCAGGAGACGAAGTACTGATGACCAAACATGAACATGTTGGAAACGCCGGTCCTTGGCTAAACAGAGCAAAATTACACGGCATTGTGATCAAAACAGTTGATCTTGGAAAATCAGCTTCTGAAACACTGGACAATGTAAAAAAAGCCATCAATAAGAACACCAAAGCCATCGCATTACCCCATATTCCCTGTACAATTGGTCAAGTGCTGCCAGTTAAAGAAATATGCGAATATGCTCGTGGAAATGGTGTATTTAGTTTCATAGATGGCGCCCATCCTCCGGGTATGTTAAAAGTCAATCTGCATGAGCTGGGTTGCGATTTTTATGCTTCCTGCTGTCACAAATGGATGCTGGGACCTAAAGGCACCGGTTTCTTATATGTTTCAGATGCCATGAGGGGTCAACTTCAAGCTTATTACTGCGGTGGCGGGGTCGATACCGGTTGGGACATGCATGCTGAAAAACCCATGTTGAGTGGTTATGTCGACAATGGTCATAAGTACTATTATGGTACCCAAAATTCAGCTCTGTTCAAAGGCATTGCCAAAGCCATTAAATTCCATGAAGCCATAGGTGTTGAAAAGATAGAAAAGCGAATCAAAGAACTCTCAGGTTATATGCAGGATCAATTGATTAAAAGCATTAAGGGCATAGAAATGCTGACTCCTGAGGAAACCATCTCCAGAGGTGCAGTGGTGGCATTTAAAATCAAAGAAAAAGACCTTTCCTCCATACATTTGAAATTGATTGATATGAAATACATTACCCGATATGTTCCTGAAAACAATATCAATTGTCTTAGAGTCTCTA